>CADCCR010000118.1 GCA_902799985.1 uncultured Bacteroidales bacterium
CACACGACACGTCAAAACGTGTTGTTTCCCCTTTGAAACATTTTGTTTCCCCAGCGAAACAAAAAGTTTCGCATGCGATATGTTAAACAAATCTTGCAGTCAATCAGCAGATTAATGTTCTCATGATGTGTTTTATGGGCAAAAAAGCCTTGTTTTATGTAGGTAGCTTCAATTTTATGTAGGCAACCTACACAGTATAACAACCTTATCTAATGTACGTTAAGTGGCTTTGTGTAGGTATGTAGGTAGTTTTTGAAAATTTCTCGCGACGAAAAATGTTTTGTTCCGAAAAAGGTTAGTGCCGAGATGAAAAAACGCATGAAAAAGCGATGCCTCATGTGCAAGTGCCCCAAAAATGATGAGGTGGCGACAGAAACGAAATTCAGAAGGATATAGACAAAACAATGAATTCTTACGTCATAGGGCTTGAACAAACAAGGGGGATGCACCCAGCGGCGCATCCCCCTCGTTCTTGTTCGTTTGATGGTGTATTACCATTCGTTGTCCCAGATGTCGGAGGAACCTTCCTTCGTCAGGGGCTGGGGTGCTGTGCCTGTTTGCAGTTGTGCTTGGGGTTGCTGTGTGGCACTTCTTTCTTCGTGCGCCTTTGGAAGAGGGCTTGCCTGCGGGAGCAAAGGATATGACATACATGATAAGCAATCCCACCTGCGACACGGAGGAGTTGGATGCCTGGACCTTCGAACATGGAGGCGTGACGTTGGCGGAAGACAGTACGCTGATGTACTACATGAAGAACTTCGACGTCTGGCAGATTATCCACGGTTTGCCTGCAGGGGAATACGAGTTGCGGGTGAAAGCCTGGCAGTTGCCTAACGAGCAAGATGCTGCTCTTTACGATTATGAACATGCTGAAGATAATGAGGACGGCTGTGTCTTTACGACTGCCGAAATCTATGCAGGGCCGTTCTCTCACCGCGTAAAGAACCGCGTTTCGATGACTGATGAAACAGTAAATGATAGCTCCGATGTCCGTTTACGCTTTGTCTGCCTGGACGACTCGGTGCGCATCGGTTTCCGTTCCAACGATAATTGCAGGCGCTTCAGCCGTGCAGTAGCCGACGTGCATGCCTGGGATGTGGAAGGACTGAACGGAGATGAAGTCAGAATTCAAAATTAATAAATTCAAAATTCAAAATTATTGCTGTGTTATGACACACCCAGAGCGATGTGCGCCTGGGCGCGTGCGTATATAAAAAGGAAGAAGGGATGGCATCTGATGTTGTGATGCAATCCCTTCTCTCTTGAGGTGCCTAGCAGATTCGAACTGCTGTAGACGGTTTTGCAGACCGTTGACTAAGCCACTCATCCAAGGCACCAACGCTATTTGCAATTTGATGATTTACGATTTGCTATTGTGTTATCAGCAAAGCTTCTTTCATCGAATTGCGTTGCAAAGGTACGACAATTAATTCACAATTCATAATTCGGAATTCATAATTTTCGTGCTAAGCGTGTATTTTAACATTTGTTTACAGAACGAGGGACGTTAGCGAAGAACCTTTCGTCCGTTGATGATGTAAATTCCCTTCGGCAGGTTGCCGTCTGTGCATTTCTGTCCTGCAAGATTGTAGACAGCGTTGTCGTTCTGGATAGTGAATTGTGAATTAGGAATTGTCTTTATGTCTGTCGTGTAGTCTTGTGCTGTCTGGTAGGCAGCTTCCAGGTTTTCTATCGCTTGCTTGAACTGATAGGTCATGTAGTTGCCTGGATTCTCGAGTATCTCTGCTGCTGTCTGCATGGCAGCATTGAAGCTTGCCAGCTCTTCATCCTGTTCGTGTCCGGGTTCGATGTTGAGGTCTAAGCATTGCTGATAGAGTGTGCCGAGGGTGTAACGGTCGGTGATGACGCGGCAGAGGCGTGCGGAGTTCTCCATGAGGGATGAGCCGCTGCACATGGCTCCCATCGAGGCATCTTTGTCCTCACCCGTGTAGGGCTTGGTCCAGTCGTAGTTGCAGAAGACGATGGGGTAGCGTGAGATGTCGAGGTTCTTCCACATCGTGGAGGTGTTCTTCAGGATGAGCTTGCAGAGGTTGGTGCGGTTGTTGGCCGGCATTTCCTCGTCGAGCACATAGTTGACGGCGTAGGGGATGAGCACAGCCTTGAAGATGCTTTGGTCTCCGCTGGTGCCCTCGTGGCGCAGGATGTTGCTGCCGTTGGTGCAACGTCCGCTGGTGAAGGCATAGTTGAGGTAGGTGTAGGCCAAAGTCCTGTAGCGGTTCTTGATGGTTGCCGCCTCGTCTGTGACGTGGTAGAGGATGCGACATGCTTCGCCGAAGGTGCCCTGGGTGTAGGTCAGGGGCGGTTCTTCCACGCGTCCGTCGCTCTTGACAATCTTCTTGGAGGTGTAGGCATAGAGCTTCTTGGCATACTCCAGATACTTCTCGTCGCCGTACTTCTGATAGAGCTTGGCAGCGATGAGTGTGGCGGGCGACTGTGTGCAGGCGTTGGGCCCGCTACCGGCATCCGTGTTCCAGGGAAGCCAGAGCCCGCCTGTCTCCTCATCCTCGTTGGCTCGCTTGATGATGAAGTTGTCGAAGACCTGCCTTGCGGCTGTGGCATAGGTGGATGTTCCTGTCGCCTCGGTCATGTGCAGGAGGGTGAGCGTTATCCAGCACATGTCGTCGGTGAAGGGGTTCTCGAACATCTTGTAGCCAGTGCCCAGGGCGCCTCCGGCGTAGTTGTTGGCCTTGTTGTTGTACCAGAGCGTCATGTAGTTCTTGTACTTGTTGGCCAGGGTGCGGTTGATGTTCTTATGCCGCTCGAAGGCGTAGATGATGACGTCTATGGCGTGAGCCTGCGTCCAGTAGGCGTTGAAGGCGTAGTGCTGATAGCTGACGTTGAAGTAGCCTTTGTTCTTTATCATGAAGGACTCGATGAAGGCATTGGTCATCGAGTCGGCCTTCGTCTCGTAAGTGTCTTTGATGGTGCGATAGATAGTCTTTACGGCAGTCGACTGTGCCAGTGCCTTTGGGCATTGTCCGCCGAACATTGTCCACAGGACAAGTGCCAGAAGTAGGGATACTCTTTTCATCATCTCTTTACCTTATTAATATAATAGGGGACTTTACAGGTCTGACCTGGATTCTTTTCATCCGCGAGTCTCACGAATTACACGAATCGGCCTTGCACCATGATGCTTTGCTTGTTGCAGGCGATGCAGGATGCAGGCGTTGGCTGAATCCGTGTAATCCGTGTGGCTCGTGGCTCGGATAAACTGATAGTGTTTGATTTTTATTCTTCGTGGTCTTACTTCTTGAGCAGGTCGCGAATCTCTGTCAGGAGCTTCTCCTCTGCGCTTGGTTCGGGAGCGGGAGCAGGAGCAGCCTCCTCTTCTTCCTTCTTCTGGCGGGTCAGGGCAGCGATGCCTTTCACCATGAGGAAGATGCAGAATGCAATGATGAGGAAGTCCACTACATCCTGAATGAAGGCGCCGTAGTTGAGCGTCACGGCTTCTGCTTCTCCTTCAGCTTCCTTGATGACAAGCTTCAGGTCCGTGAAGTCCACACCGCCTGTCAGTACGCCGATGGGGGGCATGATGATGTTGTTGACTACGCTTGTTACAATTTTGCCGAATGCGCCGCCGATGATGACACCGACTGCCATGTCTACTACGTTACCTTTGAGCGCGAACGCCTTGAAATCTTGAATAAATGACATAATTAACGAATTTTTATAGGTTATCGAGTGCTAAATTAAAAAGATTTTTGTAATTTTGCAGCGGAAATCGAAGAAAAAGTGAAAAAAAACTTCATTTACGCATCAATTGGCCTGCTTTTGGCACTAATTCTTGCAGCATGCAAGTCGGCTCACTATTGTAATTGCGGCTGATAGGTGTCACGAGCGAAACAAGAAACAAAGAACACAGTTTAATAGAATTATAAACCCTAATTAATCACAAAAGAAATGGCAAACGTAAAAGTCGCTATTAACGGTTTCGGCCGTATCGGTCGCCTCGCTTTCCGTCAGATGTTCGAGGCTGAAGGTTATGAAGTAGTTGCAATCAACGACCTGACCAGCCCCAAGATGCTGGCTCACCTCCTCAAGTACGACACCGCTCAGGGCGGTTTCTGTGGCAAGTTCGGTGAGAACAAGCACACTGTAGAGGCTACTGACAACTCTATCATCGTCGATGGTAAGGAAATCATCATCTACGCTATTCCCAACGCTGCTGAGCTGCCTTGGGGTAAGATCGGTGTTGACGTAGTTCTGGAGTGCACAGGTTTCTACACAAGCAAGGAGAAGGCTTCTGCTCACATCCAGGCTGGTGCCAAGAAGGTTGTCATCTCTGCTCCCGCAGGCAACGACCTCCCCACCATCGTCTTCAACGTTAACCACAAGACTCTGACTCCTGCTGACACCGTTATCAGCGCAGCTTCTTGCACAACCAACTGCCTCGCTCCCATGACGAAGGCTCTGAACGACTACGCTCCCATCCAGAGCGGTATCATGACAACCGTACACGCTTACACTGGCGACCAGATGATTCTCGACGGTCCTCAGCGCAAGGGTGACCTGCAGCGCGCTCGTGCCGGTGCTCAGAACATCGTTCCCAACAGCACAGGTGCTGCCAAGGCTATCGGTCTCGTCATTCCCGAACTGAACGGCAAGCTCATCGGTGCTGCTCAGCGTGTTCCCACTCCCACTGGTTCTACCACCATCCTGCACGCAGTTGTTAAGGGTGACGTTACCGTCGAGGGCATCAACGCAGCCATGAAGGCCGCTACAAACGAGAGCTTCGGCTACACCGAGGAGAAGCTCGTCAGCAGCGACATCATCGGCATGAAGTTCGGCAGCCTCTTCGACGCTAACCAGACAATGGTAAGCAAGATGGAGGACGGCAACAGCCTCGTACAGGTAGTTAGCTGGTACGACAACGAGAACAGCTACACAAGCCAGATGGTTCGCACCATCAAGTACTTCGCTGAACTCTAATCTGCTCCGGCCCCAAGGTCGGCAATCAGACAAAACATCGGGAGGATGTGTCGCGCATTTAAGCGGCACATCCTCTTTTCGTATTCCGGACACGGCACGCGCTTATCTCGGAAGCGCTAGGCGCTTATTCCGGAAGCACGAGGCGCTTATTTCGGAAGCACGGGGCGCTTATCTTGGAAGCACGAGGCGCTTATTTCGGAGGTGCAGTAGAAAAATATGGTATCGGCAGCAGAAAAATTGGGAAGAACAGTGCAGAGTGACAAATAATTCGTAACTTTGCAGAGGAAAACACAAAAAACATGAGATACGACTTCGACGAAATCGTTCCGCGCAAGGGAACGGATGCAATTAAGATAGACCGCGTGAAAGACGAATGTGGCACCGACGACCTCATCCCGATGTGGGTGGCCGATATGGACTTCCGCACACCGCCGTTCATCTTCAAGGCCATAGAGAATCGCTTGAAGCAGGGCATCCTGGGCTACACATGCCAGAACCCTCCCTACTACGAGAGCATCTGCCGCTGGAACAAGGCGCAGTACGGCGTGGACATCACACGCGAGATGCTTTGCTACGTGCCCGGCGTGGTGAGCGGCATCTTCCTCGCCGTGCAGGCGCTCACCGAGAAGGGCGACCGCATCCTCATACAGGAACCCGTCTACCATCCCTTCAACTTTGTGCCCGAAGCCTGCCAACGCCAGGTGGTACTGTCCTCGCTGCGCCGCACAGAGACCTCCTTTGCGATGGACTTCGAGGCACTCCGGCGCGACATCAAGGGCTGTCGGCTGATGATTCTCTGCAACCCCCACAACCCCGGCGGCATCTGCTGGTCGAAGGAAGACCTGCAGCAGGTGGCCCACATCTGTGCCGAGGAAGGTGTCGTTGTGGTGAGCGACGAGATACATTGCGACATGCTCTACCACGGACGCCGGCACATCCCCTTCGCCAGCGTCAGCGACGAAGCACGCCGCATCAGCATCACCCTCCAGGCTCCCACCAAGACCTTCAACATGCCCGGCATCGTGGCGAGCCATGCCATTGTCTACGATGAGAAGCTTCGCCAACGCTACTTCAACTATATCTGGGGCACGGACCAGGACCTCGGCAACGTCTTTGCCTGCGACTGCGTGATGGCCTGCTATAGCGACGAGGGCCGCGAATGGAAGCAGCAGATGCTCGACTATGTGCAAGGCAACATCGACCTCATCGTCAGCCGCTTTGCCCGTGAGTGCCCGCAGATACGTCCCATCGTGCCCGAAGCCAGCTTCCTCGTCTTCCTCGACTGCACGGCGCTCGGCTTCAAGACACAAGGCGAACTGGAACACTTCTTTGCCTTCGATGCCAAGATAGGCATGAACTCCGGAGCGATGTTCGGCAAGGGCGGTGTCGGCTTCATGCGCATGAACGTCGGCTGTCCGCGCTCGGTGGTGAACGAAGCCATCGACAGAATCGTAGCAGCTTGTAAAGACAGATAAACAATAAACCATGATACCAGAAAAACATTTCAGCAGGATACTGTTAGCATCCATTCTGTGCCTGGCATATCCTGTGCTGTGCTTGCATGCCGAAAAGACTGAAAATGAAGTTGTGAAGCTGACAGGCACCGTAATCGGAACCGAGTTGAGCTACGACTACGACAGCGGCTCAGCCTCGGAGACAGTCAACACCGTGGCAAATGCCTTCGACGGAGACTTGTCCACCTTCGTGGCCACTTACGAACGGTCGCACACCTGGGCTGGTCTGGACCTGGGCGCACCTCACGTCATCACGCGTGTGGGATGGAGCCCACGCAATGGCGGTGTAGGTCCCGACCGCGTTGTCCTGGGCATCTTCGAAGGCTCCAACCGTGAGGATTTCATGGATGCCATCCCCTTGTACATGATTACACAGAGAGGCATAGTGGGCGTCATGTCCTATGCCGACGTGCACGTCTCCCGCGGCTTCCGTTATGTCCGCTGGTGCTGTCCGGCCGAAAGCCGTTGCAACATCGCCGAGCTTGAGTTCTATGGATATCAGGGCGAAGGCGACGACTCCCGTTTCTATCAGCTCTCCAATCTGCCCACCCTTTCCTATCACACCTACGAAGGGATAGAGCCTTACGACAAGGTTCACGAGCTGGAGTCGGAGATGTGCATCATCTACGACGGCGGAACCCGCCTGCAGGAATACCCGATTCTGGCCCGCGAGCGCGGCAACGGCTCACGGTATGAGCTCTTCAAGAAGCGTCCCTATCGCATAAAGTTCAACGATGGCAAGAGCCACTACATGCTCAAAGACTCGCCCCTGCAGAGCCCTTCCAAAGCCAGGAAGTGGACACTCCTTCCCAATTGGCGCGAGAAGACCCTGATGCGCAATAACATTGCCTTCGAGATGAGTCGTCGGCTGGGGCTGTCCGAGATGAGTCGTCGGCTGGGGCTGTCATATACACCGTGGATTCAGAACGTCGATGTCATCGTGAACGGCGAGTACAAGGGCAACTACCAGCTCTGCGACCAGGTCACCGTCGACCCCCATCGCGTGGACATCACCGAAATGCTCCCCGACGACAACGACGAGCCGTACATCAGCGGCGGCTATCTGTTGGAGATAACCAGTCCTGGAGGTGAATACTATCACTTCAGTAGCGACTATGGCGGCATCCCTGTCGATATCAAGTCGCCCGACGACGATGAGTTGTCCTCCCAGCAATTTGAGTACATCCGCGATGCCTTCAACGACATGGAGGCCAGACTTTGGGATGATGACTACACGAACCCGGACAAGGGATATCGCAGCAGACTGGACTTGGCAAGCTTCCTGCGCTACTTCCTCGTTGGTGAGTTCGCAGGCAACAACGATGCGATGTGGAGCATATATCTCTATAAGGAACGCGACGACGACCGCTTCCATTTCGGTCCGGTGTGGGACTTCGACCTC
>CADCCR010000119.1:0-582 GCA_902799985.1 uncultured Bacteroidales bacterium
GGCGATGATGATAGCCTCGTAGCCGGTAGCCTTTGCTGCCTCGATGACTTCGCCTACGCACTTATCGACGGCTTTCACAGCAGCCTCGATGGCTTCGTAAACACCCGTATGTCCCACCATATCGCCATTTGCGAAGTTCACCACGATGAAGTCGTACTTGTCGAGCTTGATGGCTTCCACGAGCTTGTCCTTCACCTCGTAGGCACTCATCTCGGGCTTGAGGTCGTAGGTGGCCACCTTCGGGCTTGCCACGAGGATGCGCTCCTCGCCTTCGTAGGGAGCCTCGCGTCCGCCGTTGAAGAAGAATGTCACGTGAGCATACTTCTCTGTCTCAGCGGTGTGGAGCTGCTTGAGGCCCTTGCTGCTGAGGTATTCGCCGAGGGTGTTCTCGACGTTCTCCTTGGGGAAGAGGATGTGCACGCCGGTGAAGCTGGCGTCGTAGGGCGTCATGCAGTAGTACTGCAGGCCGGGGATGGTCTTCATGCCTTGCTCAATCATATCCTGCTGGGTCAGCACGATGGTGAGTTCCTTGGCGCGGTCGTTGCGGTAGTTGAAGAAGATGATGACGTCGCCCTCCTTGAT
>CADCCR010000119.1:641-4090 GCA_902799985.1 uncultured Bacteroidales bacterium
CTTGCTTGCCTTCGCCGGAGATGAGCAGGTCGTAGGCAATCTTCACACGTTCCCAGCGCTTGTCGCGGTCCATGGCGTAGAAGCGACCGATGATGCTGGCAATCTTGGCGTTGCCTGCCTCGTCGCACTTGTCGATGAGCTGCCGGATGAAGCCGATGCCGCTCTTGGGGTCGGTGTCGCGACCGTCCATGAAGCAATGCACGAAGGTGTTCTTCACGCCGTATTCCTTGCCAATCTCGACGAGCTTGAAGAGGTGGTCGAGCGAGCTGTGCACGCCGCCATTGCTGGTCAGACCCATGAGGTGAACGTTCTTGCCGTTAGCCTTAGCGTACTCGTAAGCGCTGACGATTTCGGGGTTCTTGAGGATGCTGCCGTCGGCACAGGCGCGGTTAATCTTCACGAGGTCCTGATAGACGATGCGACCGGCACCGATGTTGAGGTGACCGACCTCGGAGTTGCCCATCTGTCCGTCGGGCAGACCGACGTTCTCACCGCTGGCCAGCAGTTGGCTGTGCGGGTAGGTTGCATTGATTTTGTCGAGGTTAGGAGTTGGAGTGTTGAAGATGACGTCTCCCTTGCCGTGGTTGCCAATGCCCCATCCGTCAAGGATCATCAAAAGAGCTTTCTTTGCCATAACTTTATTTACTATTTAATCATTTACCATTTACCATTTAATAGTTCTCCCCATAGAGGGGGTCTGTTCTCCCCATAGAGGGGGAGCCAGAGGGGGTCTCTCTAATGCGGGTGCAAAGGTACGACAATTAATTCATAATTCATACATTTACCAATCATAATTTTCCTTTACGGGCGTTTTGTTTGCAAGGGGCGGTACTGAATGCCCATTGCATCAAGGCGTTGTAAGTGGGCTTTCAGGCGCGGCAGGAAGTCGTCCCAGTTCTGTTCGCTTCGAGGCGTCCAGGCTTTCTCGGCCAGAGCCAAAGCCCTTGGGAAGACCATCCACTCCATGCGAGCTTCCGTGGGAATGCGTTCGCACCAGATGTTCGCCTGCATGCCCTTGATGAGCTTCAGCTGCTCGGGCGTAAGGTCGACAGGCACGATGTCGCCGTCGTAGATGTGGCGAAGGGTGTTGTCGTCCTGCGCATAGTCGAAGTAGAGGAAGGTGAAGGGGCAGAGCACAACCTCGTTGCCCATAGCCGTCGACTTCTGCGTCACATCGGGATGGTCGCCGCGCCACCAGTGCACGGTAGCCGTCTTGGAGAGTCCGCCCTCGAGTATCTCGTCCCAGCCGAGGATGCGACGGCCGTGAGCGTTGAAGTACTTCTCCATCTTTTTCGTGAACCAGGCCTGCAGCTCGCTGACGTCCTTCAGTCCCTCGCTCTTGATGCGCTTCTGACACTCCTCGCATTCCGACCACCTGCGGCGGTTCACTTCATCGCCTCCGATGCTCACATATTCGTAGGGGAAGAGCTGGAAGACCTCGTCGTAGACCTTCTCGGCGAACTCGATGGTCGTGTTTCGACCGAGGCAAAGCGGCTCCCGACCGTCTTGTGTACAACTAAGCCAACGGTAGCACCAGCAAGCCGAGCCGTTGTGGCCGGGCATATCTATCTCGGGAATCACATCGATGCCACGAACGGCAGCGTACTTCACCACGTCGCGAATCTCGTCCTGCGTATAGTAGCCGCCGTAGAGCTCACCAAAGCCCTCGACTTCCTTAAAGTACTTCCACGGCAGGAGCATCGCAGGATTGTTCTCCTTTGCTGCTCGGTCGAGGCACTGGCGGTCGTGGCTGTTGAAGCGCCGCCAAGCCATCGAATCGCCCGTCAGCTCCGGATAAGCCTTCACCTCCATGCGGAAGCCCTCGTTGTCCGAGAGGTGCCAATGGAACTTAAGGTATTCCCCAATAGAATTCATGAAAGCCTCCGAACAAACAAAGGTTCCACCTACATTCAATAGGCATTAATTGCCTCAGCGTCGCAATGCCATTGATGATGCCACGGTAGCTGTGGGCAGTGATGAGAACGCCTTTCTTGTCGCAGACAAGCTCATAGCTCTCGTCGTTTTCGTCGGGAAGGACAAGGCTGAGCTGGACCTTGCCTTTGCCAAGTTTTGTCTTGAAGCGGAAGCCCGTCTCATTTTCCAGCACTTCTTGCAGATAAGTGGCTGCAGGTTTCAGGCTTACATCGCTGTAACCGATAGTGAAGCCCTTTGTGAACACGAACTCGCCCTCTTTCTCCACGACAGAAGTGGGCTTGGGGATGATGTTAACTTCTGCCATTGCTGTGCCGACGCACATGAGCAGACAGGTCGTCAAAATAGTAATTCTCTTTTTCATAGTAGTAGTCGTTAGGTCATTCCACCTGCAAAGATACGACTTTCTTTGGACATAATGCTTGTTTTTACCTGAAAAAGATTGCCGCAGATGGTGAGGATGGCAACGAACATCCAGGGTCTTGTCTTTTTATGTTGGGGAGGTGTTTGTATTGGCACGTTTGTCCTCATGTCGGTAATAGAGGTTGAACAGGAGGAATGGCAGGAAGTGCATCACAGCGATGGTTTCGTGTATCATCACAGGATGCGTCTCTTTCCCCGGGTAGAAGATGTGCGGAGCGAAGGGGAGGGCGATGCCGCAGAGCAGAACCACGATGGCACACAGGAGGGCCGAAAGGCAGTCGCGACGCACATAGTAGCGCACGGAGAACAGCACGGTATTCAGTATGATGGAGGTGGGAAAGAGAAAGAACAAAAGATTGTCTGTCATCTTATCCGACGGAAAGGGCAGCGACTCATAGGGGATATATTGCCAATCCAGCATGGCGCCAATGAATCCGTAGAGAACAATCAGGAGGAAAGGCAGCACGAGGGCGGCGATATAGCCCACGCTGACGAACGCCATGATGAGATGATAGGTGCGGAAGGTCTTCATGTCTGTTTCCTTGTGTGATAGCGACGGCAAAGGTAAGCGTTTGTCCGCTTGCCTGCAAGCCGGCAAGGGGTTTTTCTCGACTGGTGTGTCCCTTTGTCATGTCAGGCTTGCATTCAAAGTGGAAAAACCGTCGCCTCCGAGCACCAAATCCGTTGCCGCTGAGCACCAAATCCTTCGCTTCCGAGCACCAAATCCGTTGCCGCTGGGCAACAACTTCTTACCTCCACGGAACAAAACTTTTTCAGTGCCTTGGAAATCTATTTCAAAGCCTTGGAAATATATTTCAGTGGTTTGGAAATATATTTCAAAGCCTTTGAAATAGTTTTGTTCCCTGCCTTGCGGAATTTGCCGGTCTGCCTTGCGGAAATTGCCGGCTTATCTTGCGGAAATTGTCGACCTGCCTTGCAGAAATTGCTGCCCTGCCTTGCAGAATTTGCTGCCCTGCCTTGCAGAAATTGCTGCCCTGCCTTGCAGAATTTGCCGCCCTGCTGCGGATGGTTTTGTTCTGTGAGGCTTATTCCGTATAGAAGTTGATGAGCCGCCGCAGGGCCTGCTGGCAGAC
>CADCCR010000119.1:4156-11492 GCA_902799985.1 uncultured Bacteroidales bacterium
GGCAGTTCTCCTGACCTCGCCAGACGCCTTTCGACAGATAACCGCCGCCTTCGATGAGGCCGGCACGACCTTCGTCGATGAGGTTCTGCCACTTCCCGCTGAAGTCGTGCTTCGTGGTGAGGTTCGGCTCCCACGGTTCCGTGTCGGAGAAGTACATGGGGTCGTCGTTGCCATAGGGATATTCGTCGCCCAAACCACCGAAGGAGTGGCCGAACTCATGGACGACGACCGGCTCGAACTGCTTTCCGCCGGTGTAGCTCAAGTTGTAAGAGTTGTAGATGCCTCCGCCACCATAGTGCGAGGTGTTGGCCAAGATGATGATGTGCTCGTAGGGCGGACCGGCCCGCAGGTCGTGGAGCCGCTTCAGGTGGAGCGTGGTGAGGTAGCGCTGGCTGTAGAACGTGTCGAAGTGGGAACCGAGGACCGTGTCAAGCCACACGCCCTTGCTCGGGTCGCTCACGCCGCTGTCGGCGGAAGGTGTCAGCAGGGCGACGATGTTGAAGCGGTGGCGCAAACTCTTGAAGGGCTCGTGCCGGAAGAGTGCCTCCATTGCCGTGCAGCAATGGTTGAGGTAGGACGTCATCTCGTCGGCCGTGTAACCCTCTGGCACGTAGGCGATGTGGATGCAACGCGTGGTGTCGGCTGCCTGTTGGAGGGTAACGAAGGACGAGACGTTCCTCTCTCCCTTGCGGCTGATGAGGATGTCGGTCGGTACGACGGTATGCGTCAGGGACGCCTGCACATGGCTGTGGAAGTCAAAGAGTTCCATCGTCACATCGACCGTGTCGCGCGGGAAGGGCACGAGGAAGACGTTCTCGAACGAGCGCCGCACATGCTTGGCTTCGTCCGTCGCCAGCCATTCCTGGAAGAGCGTGGAGAAGGCGTGTCGGTAGATGACCTGCTGCGAGTTGTGTGCCCGCACCGTGACCTGTCCGTTGCCAGCCAACGGCAGCTCGGCCAGCCGTGTGCGCCGCCCGAACCATCGCGGCATTTGCGTGAGTTGGTCAACGTACAGTTCCTGCCTGTTCGCATCGCCCGCAAAGACATAGTCGAGCCGCAAGGTGCGGTCGTCGAACCACTCGCTAAACGTCTGTGCCCCAGCCGTCAGCCCGCAGCAGAGCATCAATAAGACTGCTGCCAGTCGTTGTGTTCTCTTTGGCCTCATATTTCCTTAATTGCCTCGATGTAGAAGCTGAAAGGCCGGAAGCCGTCGTTGCAACTGATCATCGCACTCATCGGGTTCTTCATCCAGCCGTCGAAGAAGTTGCCTTCGCCCTTGGCAAGCGACTCCACGAAAGTGCGCATGGACTCCCAGGCCGAGGGGCACATGCCTTCGGGCCTTTGTCCGTCGATAGAAATCCATTGCTGGCCCTCCCTGACATCACAGGTGTGCTCGATGGGATTCTCGTATCTTGCCATCAAGTCAGGATAGACCGTCTGGCGAATGGCTGTTATTCGTACCTTGTTCATCTTCACCATGTAGTGTTTCCTTAGGCTCTGCTGCGGGCTTATTTGAGGACGCTCCTGCCTTTGGTGACGTAGATGCCGCCCTTAGCGGGAAAAGGGACGCGACTACCTCCCAAGTCGTACCAGGATGCCTCCTCATTGTTCACTTCTAACTTTTCACTTTTCACTTCCTCGATGCCTGTTGGGTCGGTATAGGTAAGGATGGCCGAGAAGGCAGGTGCTTCGTCCGTCTTCTGGAAGGTGCCAACGATGGAATAATAAGAATGTTGTCCATCAATCCTGTAGGATGCGTCTTGAGTATATTCATCCACTGGAGAATCCCTTGTCACACGTACATGTTCCAGAATGATAGGCGAGGGCAGAGCGTCTGTGGGACGAATGCGAAAAGGCCAACCGGCTTCTATTACATTAGACGATATGTATTGTGGATGAGACTCGTGTGATGTTTCTTGTCCTTCTTCAACTCCGCCATAATACCCAAGGGGTTCTAAGAATTCCACCTTTGTTCCTTTGCCGAAGATTGTCTCGATGTCGGCAGCATTCAGCGAGAACGGCAGGCAGACAAACTGCCACTCGTTGTTGACAAAGGTCTTGTTCAGCACTACCTTATTATTATACGCGCGAGGGACAATCTCGTTCTCTGCGGAGTTCTCGTCGAAGGTGACAGGCAGGTCGCTGACCTTCCATGTGCGGACGAGGTCAACGTAGAACTTGCCGTGGTTGGCGCCGGCTGTCTTGTTGCTCTCCAAGCCGTAGCCGCTCTTGACACCAATCTCAAGGTCTTCGCCTTCGCCCACTTCGATGTCGAGCGACATGTCGTTGACGCGGCCGGTCGTGGTGTTGGCAGAGAGTCCGGCAAAGGTTGCCGTCTCGCCTTCGGTCAGCACGCTGGCCGGGTACTTGCCCTCCACACCATAGTACTGCACGACGCACTTGTCGCCGGCCTGTCCGTAGAGGCGCGTGATGCCGAGCTTCGAGGCGTACTGCCACATGCGGGCGTTCACTTCATAGATGCCGGGCGTGAGTTTCTCGGCAGGTATCGTCTGATAGAGTCGGAAGTCGTTGGGGATGACGCCCGATGTGCTTGCCACATAGCCTGCCCACTTCCATTCGAGGTTCGTGCCGTCAGAGACGCCGCCGTAATTATCTGTCCAGGCGTTGCTCTGCCAGCCGAGGATGGGACCGTTGCCTGCCTCGTTGATGGTCGTCTTCAGGTTCCAATCGTAGGTCACGCCCTTGGGGTTCTTCTCGAAGTCGTAGTTGGTGAGCACCTCGTCGCAGAACTCATCTTGCGAGAGAGGCTGCTCCGTGACCTTCTCCACATGGAAGTCATCGACCATGAAGTAGCCGGCGCCGTTCTTGTCGCTCCCCTGATTGGCGCTGTTCGTACGGATGCCGAGAAGGAGGTCGTCGCCGTCCTGCAGGGTGATATAGACTTCCATGCGCTGCATGTTCTGTGCTGCCGTGAAGCCGCCAGCATGACGGGCAAAGGTCGTGCGGTAGTCTGTGTAAGTAATGTTATCGTAGCCCGACGTGCCGTTGCGGTAGTAGGGTTCCGTCGTCCAGTATTGTACGTTACAATTGTCGCCGCGCTGGTTGTCGGCGAAGAGGCAAGCCGTGCCGTAGAAGTCCTTCTCCACCCACATGCGGCAGCTCACCTTGTAGATGCCGGCGCCCAACTTCTCGGCAGGAATCCGCTGGTAGAGGCGCAGGGGCTTGGCGATGGTGCTGTTCGTGGCGGGCTTGCAGACGTAGGCTTGCTGTCCGTCCTTGTTCTTCGCTGTCTTGTTCATGCTCCTTTGCAAAGTCATCCCTTCGGGCAACTCCTGCCAGCCTGTCGGCGGTAAGGTGTTCTTTGTGAAGCTCTCCTCAAAAGAGGGATTCGAGAGGACGCGGCTCGTGATATCGACTGCGACGGAGTTCATCACCTCCACGGGGGCAGGGGAAGGGGTGTCGATGTCGAGGCCGTTCTCCAATTGTGCGATGCAGCGCGAGGGGTCAACCGCTTGCACGCAGCCCTCGTGCTCGTCGATGGCTTGGACGGCGGCAAGGGCTGTCGTTTCGCCCAGCACCATATAGACAGGCTCCATGCGGATGCTGCCGTAGGCAATGTGCGAGGCAGAGAGGCAGACGGGCACAATGACGTTGCGTGCCTCGCTCTCCAGGGGCGTCACGGCACGATAGGAGATGTTGTACGGCCCTTTCGTCAGGTGTCGCTGCACGTCGCCCTCGTTCTTCACCATGCCGTTCACGACGTAGCGTCCGCAGTTGTGCGAGTCCATCGTGTAGGCGCCCCAGGCAATCGGGTCGTCGGCCACCTTGTTCTTGAGGCAGTAGTCCTCCGTCATCACCATGCGGCCAATCATGCGGCGTGCCTCGCGAATGTAGAGTTGCGGCGTGAAGTTCTCGTTGTCCTCGTACTCGTCGAGCGGATAACCCCAGAGGTTGAACTCGTCCCTGATGTTCTGCGGCACGCGCGGGTCGGTCCAGAGGATGTAGAGCAGACCTTTCGTGTAGTCCTCGTGGAGCTTGGCAATCGAGTCGCGCTGCTCGTAGGTTGCCTCGGGATAGTCCCAGCTGTAGCCAATCATGTCGGTCGAGAAGGCGCCGTTGTTGTTGTTGTCGGTCTTCATGGCGTTCCATGAGTTCGGTCCCGACGAGTCCTTCATGTATGTCCACTTGATGCAGTCGCCGTAGCCGCTCCAGCCTTTCTTCGCCATCCAGCGGAACAGCAGCTCGTACTTCGAAGAGTCGTAGTTGTCGGGCACCTTTGCTGTGATGGAACGGAAAGGCTTCGTCTTGGTGAGCGTCAGGCGGTAGTTGTAGGCTTGGATATGGTTGTCGCCGTCACCCTTATTGCCCATCGGCTCCGGCATAATGCCCCAGAGCAGTCCGCTCGACGGGTCGCCGGGGATGACGTAGGGGTCCACGCCATCGACGAACTGATGCTTGTTGAGGCATTGAACGCCATTCTCCGGCTCGCCGTACTTCGACGCAGCCTCACGTCCCACGGTATAGGTGATGCCAGCGCGAGCCATGAGGTCGCCCTCATAGCTGCAATCCATGAAGATGCGGGCACGGACCGTCCTTGCTCCCTCCCCTTGGGGGAGGGCAGGGGAGAGGCTTATGCTCTTCACCTCGTTCCCTTCCTTCTCGGCACTCACGATACGCCACTCGTACCAGATGTCGATGCTGTCCTTCAAGCCTGCCTCTGCGAGGAAGCCTTTGAAGGTGGCGAGGGCAACCTTCGGCTCGAAGTAAAATGTTGGCGAGGCCATGCCGTAGTGCTGTCCGATGCGACGATAGAACTCGCGTGCAAAGCCTTTGATGATGCGGCGATGACTTGTGCTGTCGCCGATGTCGGTCCAGCCCAATCCGCCTGCTGTCAGTCCGCCGATGCGCTTCGTTGGCGAGACGAGCAGCACCGACTTCCCTTTCAGTTTGGCCGTATATGCCGCCATGATGCCTGCCGGCGTACTGCCGTAGATGCAGATATCAACATCCTTCACTGTGCCCTGAGTCTCGTCGGCCCGGACGTCTTGAATAACCGTTAAGCACATCGCCACAAGCAGAAATGTGCAGAATAAACCTTGTCGTTTCATCGTTATTTAGTAGTATTTATTTGCTTAATCACATCGAAAACCGTGTACTTTCGTTGCAAAGGTAGCATTAAATAATGAACTATGCAAGCAAATGAGAAGAAAATCAACGTTGCCTGCTGCCAAACTTACTAAGCCTCGTTCCCAAACGAGCCACGCCTCGTTGCTCAACTTGACACGTGAAGTTAGTCAACTAAGCACGTGAAGTTAGTCAACTATCCACGCTTAGTTTTTGGTTGTCCCTCGGAAATTGTCGATCCAAACCATGAAATCTGCGACGCTGTCGCAGTTTTGGCCCGTGATGCGGGCGAGTAGGCGGAGGCGCTGGTTGCGGAGGTTCTGCGGACTGATGCCAAGCAAGGTTGCCACTTGCTTCTGTCGCATATCGACGGCCGACAGCAGGCACATCTGCATTTCGCTACGCGAGAGGCTTTGCTTCTCGAGCGTGCGGAGCAGGGCAGGGAAACGGTCGCGGACAAACGCATGAAGTTGTTCCCATTCCTCGGCCGTGGGCTGCTGCCCGCCATCCGCCAGTTCCTCCATGCGTTGCACTATCTCGTTGAAGACCGGCTGCGGTTCTGCTGTCGGCTTCTTCCTTCGAAGGAATGCTATCCATAGGCTTCCTATAAGGACAAGTGCTGATAATAATAAATAATAATGTATATATGAAGTCTCTTCTTTTTCCTCTCCGATGGGGAGAGACTTCGAGGCGGTTTGAACAGGGTTGTCTTGAGTGTGGTATTGCGAGCGCAGCAATGAGTCGCGAGCTGCGGCACAGCGACGGATGATATCGGCGCTGTCATCGTCGGGATGCTCCTGAAAGTAGCGCAGACAGAAGTCCATGTCGGTGAGTATCTGCCGTGCCGCCTCCAATTCCTCGCCTCGCATGGCTTGGGCGAAGTCGCTGTGGTTGGCATAGAGACTGCTGCGCAGGGCATAGGCCCCCTGCAGGACGAAATAGGCGCTGCCCTCGTCCTTCTCGATGCGCATGAAGTGCTCCAGCGCCTCGGTATATGCGCCTGTATAGAGACAGAGGTAGGCCGTCATGAACTGGCTGGCCTTGTACGACGGGTCGGCCTTCAGCGCGAGGGAGAGTTCGTGGCGTGCCTTCTCCATCCGGTTTTGCTGAAGCAGCGAGAGGGCAGCCAGGTGATGAGCGCGGGCAGCCTCCTTTGCTGGGCCGTTGGCGTCGAACCACTCCGTGAGCGGCGGCAAGAGGGAATCGATGGCCTCGCCCTTCGCGTTCTGTGCCATAGCCTGTGCCAGGCGGTAGCGCATCTGGATGGAATCGGGATAATATTGGATGGTGTCCTCCACCTCGCTGAGCAGGTAAAGGGCATATTGGGCGTCGGAGTTGTTCTCCACGGCGGTCTCGGCGTACAGAATCTGCGGCGGCGTCTCCACATGCTTGCCACAAGAGGCGAGAAGCAGAAGTAGCAGGAACAGCCTCACCCCCAGCCCCTCTCCGAGGAGAGGGGAGTAAGGGAAGCTGACAACTTTGCGAAGGAAGCCCCTCTCCTCGGAGAGGGGTTGGGGGTGAGGCTGTTTCATGCTGCAAAGGTAAGGCTTTTTCTCCACATTTTGCGCCTTTTCCCGATAAACACCAGTAAAAAAGCGGTTTGTTTACTTTTGTTTACTGCCTTTTCTTGCACAGATTGGCGTTTCGCCGTTACTTTGCAGCAGAAAAACGTTGCAGCGTATTGAAAACTACAAATTCAAAACTTCAAAAACTCATGAACTCAAAAACTCAAAAAACAAGCAACTCGTCAGCTTGTCAACTCGTCCACTTGTCAACTCAAAAATTCATGAAACGAATTTTTCTCTTGTTGGCAATCGCATCGCTACTTGCTGCCTGCCACGGTCAACCAAGTCCCTCCAACAAAGATTATATGGCTTGGATGTATTATGACAACCTTATTAAAATACCCATGTTGCCTGCGCGCAACGACAGCACGCTCTGCATTATCAACCCAGGCACGCCAAACTGGCACGAGGTAAATCCTCCTTTGCCATCGTTCACAGGCGAAGTCACCATGCTGCCTTTGGCTCCGACCCCCGGCTTCCACATCGGTTGTATTGAGAAGATTGAGACCGACGGCGACCTGCTCTTCGTGCTTGGTGCCGAGACGGAGGACAACGGCGAGGATGTCTTTCAGTATAACATCAAGAAGATTATGTCCAAGAGAACTCCGTTCGGCGTGCCTGCCAATTTACTTTCAGTGAGATTAATCCTGAAGACCATCGCGCATCATCAGGCTCAAGCTACTGAC
>CADCCR010000120.1 GCA_902799985.1 uncultured Bacteroidales bacterium
GATGCAGCAGAATGGCGTTGATGCCGAGATGCACCACAATCTGCTCGACCTCGTCACCTACTATCGCCACATCTACATGCTTCTCTACGAGCAGGCACAGCGGCAGACCGACCAGTCGCCCCTGCGCATGCAGACAGTTGCCGTGAGCGACCTCTTTGCCTATGCGCAGAAGCATGGCATCGCGTGCCAGCCGACCGAGGCGCTGGTCAAAGGCGACGAGACGCTGCTTCACCTGCTTATCGACCAAATGATTGCTGTGATGTCGGCCAACTTCACACTCTCAGTTGACAGTCGCGACGACATGTCTTACATAATATATAATGTAAAGGGCAAGAAGTTCACGCCCCAACAGCTCTCGGAGCTCTTCTCCACTCAGACCGAGAGGCTCGAGTTCCTTGTCATGCGGCAGATAGTGCGCGAACACGATGCTGCCTGCGGCCACCCGGGACTGCGCCTCGTGGCAGAGGACACAGCCGATGGATGCCGGATAGCCTTCTCGCTCCTGACAGCCAAACAACGATAACAAATAGAAAGAAAAGATATGGAAAAGTTCAAAGTAATCATCGTGGAAGACGACAAGCTGGAGCTGAAGGGCACCCAGCAGATACTGCAGACCGAAGTGCCGGAGGCAGAGATTATCGGCACAGCATCGGGCGAGAGCGAGTTCTGGAAACTCTTGCGCGAAGGACAGCCCGACCTCGTTCTGCTCGACCTCGGACTGGGCGGCAGCACAACCGTCGGCGTCGACATCTGCCGACAGCTGCGTTCGCGCTATGCCGACATGAAGATACTTGTTTTCACCGGCGAGATTCTCAACGAACGACTCTGGGTGGATGTGCTCGGTGCAGGAGCCGACGGCATCATCCTCAAGACGGGCAACCTGCTGCAGCGCGACGATGTGATGCAGGTGATGCATGGCCGTCACCTGGTCTTCAACGAGCCCTTCCTCGAGAAGGTGATGGCACGTTTCCGCAAGGTCGTCTGCAAGGAACAGGCAGCCATCGACGCTTTCGTGGAGTACGAGATAGACGAGTACGACGAGCGTTTCCTGCGACACCTGGCTCTCGGCTACACGAAGGACATGATAGCCGGCTTGCGACAGATGCCCTTCAGCACCAAGAGCCTGGAGAAGCGGCAGGTCGACCTCACCAACCGTCTCTTCTCCGAGCGCGAGCGGAACGGCGTCAATGCCGTGCGACTCGTGGTACGCGCCATCCAGCTCCACATCATCGACCCCGACAACCTTGTAGCCGATGAACAGTAACGAGCGCAACTTCACCATTCTGCTCTTGCTGGCTGCCATGCTGCCCTTCCTCTCGTGGGTGCTCTCGGCGCTGGGTGTGCCTTGCCGGAGCCTTCTCGACGACGAAGGCCTGCGCTGGCTCTTCCGCCACACCAGCGACTGCCTGCACAGCCCCATCGTGGCTTTCGCCCTCTGCTGCCTCATGATGCAAGGCGTGATAAAGCAGAGTCTGCTCCCACTGGGCAAGACCTTCCGGCAGCCGCGCTTCTACCGCTATGTAGCCGTCTATGCCGTCGTGCTCATCGGCATCCTGCTTGCAGCCGTCAGTCCCGACAGCCCCCTGCTCAGCATCACAGGCGGACTGGCCGGCAGTCCCCTGCTCGATGGCCTCCTCTTCCTCGGCTGGTTCTCCTTCATCGTGTTTTGTCTGTGCTACGGACACAACCGCTACGAGCCTTGGCCCAAGATGCTTACCCATGCCATTCGCAATCATCCGCTTGCCATACCCTTCGCCATCGTCGTCTCCTTCTGCTGGCAATGCCTCAAATATATGAATTTATAAGAGATTAAGGATTAAAGATTAAAGATTAAGGATTAAAGTTTGGTTGTACTTAAGTCACACAGAACCGAAGGTCGACGTTAAAGTCAAAGCGGAAAAGGAATATTTAACATCTAAAAACACGAAAGAAACGAAACTCTGAGAATGAACATCTGAAGATGCGAAACACACGAAAAACAAGTCACACAGAACCGAAGGTCGACGTTAAAGTCAAAGCACGGAAAAAGTTTAGAGTTGAGTGTTTAGAGTGAGGAGTGAAGAGTGAAGAGTTATGAGTTAAGAGTTAAGAGTGAAGAATCTAAGTCCCGCAAGTACCGCCTGCGCCTGAGGCAATAGCCGACGTTCCGCCTGCGCCTGACCGAAGGGAAGAACTGAGGTCGACGGCCCGAAGGGGAACTGAAAGTCGCTGGCGCGATAGCGGTAAAGTAAAGTCAAAGAAGATTTCATTATGAAATTATAATCCGTTGAATCCGTCTTAATCCGTTGTTAAAGAAGTAATCTGTTCAATCATCTCAATCTGTGGTTTCTTATTATTCGTGTCTTTCGTAGTTTTTAGATGTTAGAAGTTCAGGGCGTAGCCTAATTATGAAGCAAAGCTCGATGTAAGTCAATTAAGAATTATGAATTATGAATTGAATAAAGTGAATTATGAATTGAATAAAGTGAATTTTGAATTAAATGAAAGTCAGCTTGAAGCCGTGCTTTGCATCGATGCGCCCTCGCTGGTCATAGCCGGTGCAGGCAGCGGCAAGACGCGCGTCCTCACATATAAGATAGCCTACCTTCTGGAACAAGGCATGCAGCCCTGGAACATCCTCGCCCTGACCTTCACAAACAAGGCAGCCCGCGAGATGCGCGACCGCATCGCCGCCCTCGTCTCCCCCGAGAAGGCTGCATCGCTTTGGATGGGCACCTTCCACAGCATCTTTGCACGCATCCTGCGCATCGAGGGACATCGACTGGGCTACGATGCCAACTACACCATCTACGACACCACCGACAGCCTTAGCCTCCTGCGCCTCATCATCCGCGAGATGGCACTCGACGAGAAGGTCTACAAGCCCAACGCCCTGCAGAGCCGCATCTCAACTGCCAAGAACAGCCTGGTCCTGCCCTCCGGCTATCGGGCTGTGCGCGAGTTCCGCGAGAGCGACGAGTACACAAAGCGCACCCTTACCTCCGAGATTTACAACCGCTACCAGGAGCGCTGCAAGCAGGCCAATGCCATGGACTTCGACGACCTCCTGCTCAACACCTGGCTCCTCTTCAAGCACAACCCCGAGGTGAAGGATGCTTGGCAGGAACGCTTCCACTTCGTGCTCGTCGACGAGTATCAGGACACCAACTTCGCCCAGCACCAAATCATACGCCAGCTCACCGACCGCCGACAGCGCGTCTGTGTTGTGGGCGACGATGCACAGAGCATCTACAGCTTCCGCGGAGCCAACATCGACAACATCCTACACTTCCAGGAGAACTACCCGGGCGCACGACTCTTCAAGCTCGAACGCAACTACCGCTCCACACAGACCATCGTCAACGCCGCAGGAAGCCTCATTCGCAACAACCGCGAACAGATAGCTAAGAACGTGTTCAGCGAGAAGGAAGTAGGCAGTCCCCTCGCACTCTTCATGGCCTATAGCGACATCGACGAGGCGAACATCATCCTGCGCGAAGTGCAGAAAGCACATCGGGCGGGAGTCCCCTACAAAAGCATCGCCGTGCTCTACCGCACCAATGCCCAGAGCCGCAAGATAGAGGACAGCTTCCTCTACGGACGCATCCCCTACCGCATCTATGCCGGCATGTCCTTCTATCAGCGCGAGGAAATCAAGGACCTCCTCTGCTATCTCCGTCTCGCCGTCAACCCCTACGACGAGGAATCGCTGCGGCGCATCATCAACAAACCCGCTCGCGGCATCGGCGACACCACGGTGAAGAAGCTCTTTGCCGCAGCAGCCGAGGCTGGAACGACAGTTTGGGACGCTTTGGAGGCCTTCTCTAACTCCAAGACCCTCTCTGACTCCCCCTTAAAGGGGGAGAAACCAGGCGAGTTTTCCGCAAAGGAAGCCCTCCCTTTAAGGGAGGGTGCGGACTTCCGCCACATGATTGCCACTTTCCACGAGAGCGTGGCCACCGCCGATGCCTACACACTCGCCTTGCACATCGCCAAGGAGAGCGGCTTGCAAGAGTATGTCTTCAGCGGACACGAGCCCGAAGATGTGTCGCGGCAGGAGAACATGCAGGAGATGCTCGACGGCATCGCCACCTTCGTGGCCGACAATCAGGAGCAGGGACGCGGCATACTGCTCGCCGACTATCTGCAGGATGCCAGCCTCGCCACCGACTTCGACCGCACCCGCATCGACAAGGATGCCGACTGCGTAGCCATGATGACCATCCATTCCGCCAAGGGACTGGAGTTTCCCGTCGTCTTCATCGCCGGCATGGAGGAAGGACTCTTCCCCAGCGAGATGACAGCCGACTCCCCTCGCCAGCTCGAGGAAGAGCGGCGCCTCTTCTATGTCGCCCTCACCAGAGCCGAGCGCCAGGTGGTGCTCACCTGTGCCAAGTCGCGATTCCGTAATGGCAAGATGGAGTATTCCCGCCCCAGCCGCTTCCTCCGGGAGATACCGCAGGAGTACTTCAGGAGGAGCCCCTCTCCCGACCTCCCCCAAAGGGGAGGCCACACTGCCGCTGAGGGAAGCCCTATCTCGGCAGGCAAGAGTCTCCTCTCTGCATCCAACCGCCCTCTCTCTGCATCCAACAGTCCCCTCTCTGCATCCTCGTCGGGGGATTGCCACAATCCCGCATCCCCTTCGTCCAATACCAGAATCAAACATCCCCTTAGCGGCAATGCCTCCTCCCCTTTGGGGGAGGTCGGGAGAGGGGCTCTTGGGGAGGTCGGGAGAGGGGCTCCTGTGGAGGTCGGGATGGGGGCTGGTACCACCGTCCTTCACGATCGTTTTGGTCGCGGCGTGATAGAAGCCATCGAAGGCAGCGGCATAGATGCCAAGGCAAGGGTTCGTTTCGAGAATGCCGGCACGAAGGTCCTCATGCTCCGCTTCGCCAAGCTCACAATAGTATAGTCAGCGTGCAGGCCGAATTTACCGGACACCAATAATAAGCTTCTAAGTTTGCAATGTTTTGTGCAAATGGAAACAGAACGAAGAGAGCCAGAACTGCATAGCTGCTGTTCTGGCTCTCATAATAGTCTTTCCTCTAACATTTTCCTTCATACATCCTCCCTTTTTCTCCCGTCTAAGTACGCCTGTACCATTTCCTTGGAGATGCTCCAACTGTTCCTCCTCTGCGACACCTGGCTGCGCACTTCCTCGAAAGCCTTCCGCCACCTCTGCTGCTTCACCCATTCCGGGCTCAGGTATTCCATCTTCCCCGTGGCAGCATTTATCATCTTCGCATCCTTCCAGTAGGGACGGCTGTAGCCATTCGAGAAGTTTGTCGAGTATTCATCGGTAAGACCCTCAGACAGCGTCACCCACCTGTATAGCTTCTTCCCATCCTTTCTGGCATCAATCTGCATCTTGTACCCGAAATACCATTGAGGCTTCAGCACCGTGGAGTTCCCGTCGTTCAGGATGATGATGTCGCCTATGATTGTCAGCTTGTCATTATAGAAGATATCCTTTTTGCTTACCGCATACGGCATCAGAGCCGATGGCCTCCGCAACATATACTTACCGCCATCTACACGTATCATGTCGAGGTTCCCCACACGTTCAAACTCAGGCAGGGTGTCATAGTAAGTCCAACCTTTACCGTCCCAGTATACCATCTTGCCGGAGGCAGACCTGCCATAGAACAAGTCACCATCCTGCGTCACCTTGCCATAGAGCGCCACATTCTGGTTGCGTCCCTGCAGGTCAATCACCGTCACCTTGTTCCTATATATATTATAAGGATAAGTAGCCAAGGCATAGTAACCGTCCGATATCCTCTCGATGTGTTCAAACTCAGCCGGACAGGTGATGTCCCCATCATACATGATGCCATACTTGCCGCCCTGCATGAACATCTCCACACCAATATGCGTCTCACCTCGCCTTTTGATGCGCACCATCTCCAGGTTGACAAGTTCCTTCTCATCCTCCTCTTCCCGAATGATGATGGGTCGTTCACCAACCGAGCCAGCCTTGCCAGCAATCTTGCCAGTGAACATCCTTATCCAGTCGCGCTCATCAGTAGGCAAGCCGAAAGACTGGTACAGACCAACCTGGTCAAGAATCGTCACACACTCCTTGCCCTCACTGACACGCATACCACGACCCACCTGCTGCAGGTACTTCGAGAGCGACAGCGTGGGACGAGCCAGCTGAATGAACTCCACCTCGGGGAAGTCAACCCCTTCGCCCAGGATATCCACATTCACGCAGACCTTAATCCTGTCAGCCCGATAATCCTCAATCAACTTTTCACGTTCAGCAGCAGGAGTCTTCGCCTCTATCCAGCAGCAACTGACCCCATGCTCCTGGTAATACTTCGTAATGTGCCGTGCATGTTCGCGGTCGATGGCATAGACGATACCCTTCTTGCCATCCACATACTGCTTGTAGGTATTGTACAGATGCGCGATGCTTTCCGGCACATCCATCACCGTAGCCATCTCCTTCGTCTGATAGTCGCCATCAGCTCCACGCTTCTCCAAGCCCGCTATCCTTCGCATCATCAGGTTATCCGGTCGGGCAGAGATATAGTCGAAGTCCGAGAGCCAACCCTTGTCTATGAACTCCTGAATGGGCCACGACACCAATATCTTACGGAACAGGTCTGTGAAGCCCGCATGATTCATCCGGCAAGGCGTAGCCGTCAGTCCGAGGAACCTCGCCGAAGGCCACCTGTCCCACAGCATCTTGTACGTCTTAGCCAAGGCATGATGCGCCTCGTCGATGATGATAAGTGAAAAGTGAAAAGTGAAAAGTGAAAAATCAGAGTTACCTTTGGATGTTTCCAAAATTCTCCGCGAAAGGGTCTGAATACTTGCTACCTGCACCTGTTTCGTCTCATCGACTGGCTTTCCGCTGACAATCAGTCCATGTTCGATGCCGAACTTATCTAAAGTCCTTGATATCTGGTCAATCAGTTCAATGCGATGCGCCACCACCAGCACCCCGCCAGAGGCTACAGCCGAAGAATTTTGAATTTTGAATTTATTAATTTTGAATTTATTAAATTTGAATTCTTCTCTAATTGCCTCTGCAAGGAGGATCGTTTTCCCCACACCCGTCGGCATCTGCACCATTACGCTCTGGTGCTGCTCCCAAGCCAGATGCAGCCTGTCAAGCATCTCCAGCTGGTAATCGCGAAGACATGTGTTTATCATATTATATCAATGTAGAGGGGGCTCTTCACTTGCGAAGCATTCTTAACTCTTAACTCTTCACTCTTAATTCTTAACTCTTAACTCTTCACTCTTAACTCTTAATTCTTAACTCTTAACTCTTCACTCTTAATTCTTAACTCTTCACTCTTAATTCTTCACTCTTCACTCTTCACTCTTAACTACCTTATATTCCATGTGCTGTGCTGTGCGTTTGCTCTGGAAGTTGAACTGCACATCGTTCAGAGCGTTGCCAATCTTCTGCAGCGGTGTGTCGGTGTCGAAGTTCGGATAGCGCCTTGCCAGTTCCTGACTGATTTCGCCCAGGCTCCACCACTTGCCCTGTTCATCATCCTTCGGACTGCGGAAGGTTTCCCCTATCATCTCCACCAGGTCGTTCAGTCGCTGGAACGGCTCGTTCTCCGTTATCAGCGTGGCAATCTCGTTGTCGTTCAGCCAGAAGCGTTCGCCCTCATTAAACAGATGTAGCGCCTGTGCAAAGAGCTGCCTGTGGTTCAAGCTATCCGTGAAATCGATGTTACCCTTCACTCCCACGCACACAAAGCGACGCGAGCCCGTCGGGTCCACCAGCGGCTTCATCTGGTTCGTGGTGCCGATGAACGAGGTGTAGCGACGGAACTGCTTGATAGTTTTGCCGTATGGCGGACGGTACTTCACGTCGCTCGACGACAGCAGGTACTTCAGCACAATCTGCTGCGAGTTGGAGGTCTTGTCGAACTCGTCGATATTGATAAGGGCGAACGACGTCAACGCCATGTTCAGGTCGAACTCGTTCTTGAAGTTAATCTTGTCGCAGTAGTAGTCGCGCAGCTCTGTGGGCAACAGAATCTTGCAGAAACGCGTCTTGCCGCAGCCCTGCCTACCGATGAGCAAAGGCGTCAACGCGTTGCCCGTCAGCTGTCGGTCGCTCTCGCGCCACTGGGCCACCATGCCCACGAGCCACATCCGCAGGTACATCTCCCAATGCGGTTGGTCGGTAGGCACACGTTGGGCGAGGTCGGCGATGTAGTCGTGCCCGTTCCACTTCGGCAGCTTGTCGAGCCACGTGTTCACCGGGTCATACTGCTCGATGCGTGTAGATTCAATGAAACGTTTAATCTCCTTGTCGAACGACTTCATCCCAAGCTCGGTAGCCCTCCACGATATACCATTACGCACCTCATCGTCCAACGGCTTGAATCGTTGGTCGTCCGAGTACTTCATCCGATACTCGGCAACGCCCGTCAGCAGGTTCTTCCGCAGCTCATAGTGCGAGTTGAGGAATATCTCCGCCTTCATCGCCAATATGGTTTCCGGCGGCACACTCTTCAGCGGCTTTATCTTATGCCGCTTGTACCAGTCTTCCTGCTCCGTCTGGCTGTAGATGTTCTCGAATGTCAGGTCCACCAGCACCTTGTCGCGATTCAGCAAAGGATGCTCCATAGCCATTCCGCAGGCATGCGACTTAGGTATGCCTTCCTCGAGGCACCTCGCTGCAATCTGCATCAACAGTCTCGCCACACCCTCCTCGTTGGGCAGCGCAAAGCAGTCGCCAATCACCGTCTTCAGGATATACTGCCAGTTCAGCAGATACGTCTGCGTAATGGTGCGCCCGGGCAACAGATGGTCCTCTGCATCGCTAATCTCCAGAGGCTGAGGTTCATCGAGCCGTTTCGTGTCCACATAGAAGGGACGCGCCTCTAGGTTGAAGCCCGCTTGAGGGTCGGCGCTGATATACACAGTCCTGTCCAGTCGCGGCTCCAGGTATTCGATGTCGAAGCCAAACTGATTCTGATAAGCGCGGCGAGCCGTGTTGTACAGATTCAGGTGGAACTGCTGTATGTCCCTCTCCTCCTTGGGAAGTCCGCCGCCATACAACTCACCTCGGCAGACAATCTTCACGCTCTTGCCCGAGCCGCCCAGGAAGCACAGCAACGTCTCCGGCAGTTTCTTCGCCAGGTCGCGCACCTCCATCGCCCTCTCGTACGTCGGCAAACCGTTCACCTCCAGCACAGCAAGACCGTTGTAGCACAGCCTCACCAGCTCATTGTTCCGCCTCATATAGTCAGCGGCAAAGCAAATCCTGGGCAGGACGATACCGTTCTTCCACGAAGGAGCAGCCAACCGACCATCAGGCAGCCTTTGGGGGTTCATCAAGTGGTAATACTCTCTGATTCTCCTGACAGAATCATCGTTCGCACCATTCATGATAGCCCCAGCCAAGTCAGCCAGCTCCACACGGTTTATCACCTCCCTTTTGCCACGCTTCTTCAGTATTGTAACTCTCATACTATTATGAATTAAGAGATGATACCCCTAACCCTTAACTTTTCACTTTTCACTCTTCACTTCGCCAGAGGCGATTTCAGCCTACATGCCTACACAAAACAGCCCGCAAGTCCGATTAACACAGGGAATGATGCAAACCGCAGCCTACACAAAGCCTACACGGAGCCTACACAATATTTAATTCAAAATTTATAAATTCAAAAATCAAATATATCCGCCTGCAAGGATATAGTCCTCTATCTCCCTCTATCTTCTTATACCTTCTTACATCTCCAACATTCGCGAAACTTGAATTAACTAATTTGAATTTTGCTCCGCGCATTAAAAGCGCGCCTTGGTTCTAAAGAATCCAAGAATTTTGAATTCTAACATATCCGCCTGCAAGGATATAGTCCTCTATCTCCCTCTATCTCCTTATATCTTCTTATTTCTCCAACATTCGCGAATTTTGAATTTAATAATTTTGAATTTTGAATTGATTTCGTGTATGCTTTGTGTATGCTTTGTGTATGCTTGAAAATCCAATAAACCCAATATTCATGCCGCTTTCAAGAAATTTTGTGTAGGCATGTAGGCTGTTTTGAGATTTTTCAAAAACAATTTCACATCAAAGCACTTCGAATTCTCCAACTAGCCATGCTTCGTTTCCTAACTATCCACGCCTCGTTGCCCAACTATCCACGTGTCGTTAGCCAACTATCCACGTCTCGTTAGCCAACTAACCACGTGTCATTTGAGGAACTTCCCCAAGATAGTACTTTAGTGTATGTATGTATATATAAATCTGACCACCAGACCAGTAAGATACTCTTAGATTATTCCGTGCTTCAAACTCACTTCACTTTGTTTAATATATATGTACAAAAGAACTTAGGAGCATCAATAGGAAACACAAAAGCCAATCCAAAGAATTCAAGGAATCTACGCCACAAAGCTACTACTTTATAAACAGATCCACTATAATTCAACCGATAGCTCAAATCATTGTTATGTCCAAAGTTTCCGCATTTCATTATTCGATTTAGTACTCGTTTACTTTTACCATTAAGTCGCGCATCATACATAGGCATGACATTAGCGGGCACTCCAAGCGTATCCACAGCTAACGAAGCAAATACTTTCCATTCAGACATCAATCCCATCTCGCATATCCGTTTTTTTAATAGTTCCTGGTTAAGCGACTCTCTATATGTCCACAACAGCCTACACCAATCACAGACTTGTCTTAGTCCAACACCTTCAATAAAGAAATGATGGAGAAAATGCGTAAATACCAGAATGACATCATTATCTGGTGACGGTAAGATAACCAATGTTCCATTGCAATCCCAGGGCCTTACATTTCCACCGCAAAACAAATCTTTCAGTACACTTTCTATCCCCTTATCGACACGTTTTGACATAGAGAATGGTAGCTTCCCGTGCAATTCCACATCAAATTCCTCTATCACCAAAGCCTGATGTTTTGTTATTTTATTCTCATTGGCCACTTCACTAGCTATAGGGAACAAAACATCCTTTGCTCTTTCGTAATTATCGTTATCCAACAAGAGATCTATATCCCCGGCAATTCGCCATAATGGTCTTTCATAGCATTGGGCCACACCTTGCCCTTTTACTAATAGAGAATATATCCCTG
>CADCCR010000121.1 GCA_902799985.1 uncultured Bacteroidales bacterium
CGAATTCGTCCAGCATGTAGGGCTGTCCGTCGTACTTGGCGAGCCACTCCTTGTCGCGCCTGTTGCGGTAAGGCTCCACGCCGGCCTTGAAGGTATGGTTGGCCACGAGGCGGTCGTACTCACGGGTATAGTCGTGGACACTCCAGATGTCGGTCTTGACGTGGCTGTCGCCGCTGGCATCATTCACGGGGCGTGTGGGGTCGATGGCCTTGGTGAGATTGTAGAGGTCGTTGACGAAACGGACATAGACGCCGTCGCGAGCGCCCCAAGTCTCATTGAGGGGCGTCCAGGTAACGATAGAGGGATGGTTGCGGTCGCGCACCACTTCGTCCGCCCACTCCGTGAGGAAGTTGCGGACGGCCTCTTCGTTGTTGACGTCCAAGCCCCAGCTTGCCTGCTCGGCCCAAGTGATGTAGCCCAGCTTGTCGGCCCAGTAGAAGTAGCGCTCCTCGAAGACCTTCTGGTGCAGACGTGCGCCGTTGAAGCCCACGGCCTTGCTCATCTCGATGTCATGCTTGAGGGCCTCGTCGCTGGGAGCCGTCCAGATGCCGTCGGGATAGAAGCCCTGGTCGAGCACAAGACGCTGGTAGTAAGGCTTATTATTAAGGTAGAAGTAGCCGCCGGCCAAGTGTATCTTGCGCATGCCGGCATAGGACTTCACCTTGTCCAGCTCGTTGCCCTTGGCATCGCGAACCGTGTAAACGACGTCATAGAGGTTGGGCTCTTCAGGCGACCACAGCTTGGGGTTCTTGATGGGCAGCACGATGACGGTGTTGTTGGTGGCCGGAGCCGTCTTGGTCGAAACGAGCTTCTGCTTCTCGTCGAACACCTGAACGGTCAGCGTACAGCCGTTGCCCTCCTCGTAGAACTCGGGACGGACGACGAGCTGCTGCTGGTCGATGTCGGGCGTGGCGAAAACTTGCTTCAAAGCCTCCGGGCAGACTGCTTCCATCCAGACTGTCTGCCAGATGCCTGTGACGCGGGTATAGTTGCAGCCAGCGCTATAGTAGCCTGTGCTCTGCTTGCCGCCGGGCTGCTTGCCGCCACGCAGGTTGTCCTTCACCTGAATGACGAGGTTGGCGCTGCCACCTGCCTTCACGAACTTCGTGATGTCGAGGGAGAAGGAAGAGCCTGCGCCGCAATGGCGACCGACCTTCTTTCCGTCGATGTAGATGGTTGCGTCGTAATCGACAGCACCAAAGTTGAGCAGGATGTTCTTTCCGCCCCAAGTCTCGGGTACGGTAATGGTGCGCTGGTACCAGATGCAGGGGATGAAGTCGGTATGCTTCACGCCTGAGAGACTGCTTTCAGGGCAGAAGGGGACGGTTATCTTGCCGTCGAAGCCTTTGCTGTTGCGGAAGTCTCTCTCGGCACCCGTCTGTCCGAAGTCGAAGGTGTACGTCCAAGTGCCGTTGAAGTTCATCCAGCTTTCCCGCTCGAACTGCGGACGGGGGTACTCGCTGCGGGGAAGGTCCGCCGCCTTTACTGTGCTGCCCAAGCCGAGCAGCAGGGTTGCTGCCATGAGCAGCTTGCTGATGTAATTCATATCTTTAGTCGTTTGGGGATTGGTAGATTAGTCGTTTGGGGATTGGTAGATTAGTCGTTTGGGACGGGTCGCAAGGTCGTTTGGGACGGGTCGCAAGGTCGTTTGGGACGGGTCGCAAGGTCGCTTGGAACGGGTCGCAAGGTCGTTTGGGACGGGTCGCAAGGTCGCTTGGGACATTAGAACAGCCCTTCGAAGAGGTCGCCTTGCACCGATTTCTTCGCTGCGGAGGTGTCCTTCTTGTAAAGCTTCTGTAGTGTGCCGATGGTCTGGCGTATGTCTTCGCGTAAGTTCTCGGGGGCAAGGACCTCCACGTCTGTGCCGAATCCGAGGATGACGTTCTGCAAGGCATCGCTCATTGGCAGTTCGACCTGGATGGTGACGCTGTTAGTCTTGCTGTCCGAGCTGCGTTGCAGGATGGCAGGGCTGCCGAGGCGGAGGCGTACAGCCTCTTCGTCGCCACTGATACGCAAGGTGACTGCCGTCAGAGGTCCTTCGGGCAGAGCAGGCACAGCGGGTGCCGGTGCCGGTTCCTTGTCGTAGTTGAGGAAGGCGGCCGCCTTGAGCAGGGGGTTCTTCCATTGCAGATTTATGTAGCGCAGGATGCGCTTATGTCCGCGACGGAAGCGGGGCTCCAGGCGTGCGCCCTTCTGCTGGAAGTAGGCCACATCGTTCTGCAGCATGCGTTTGCTGCAGCTGAAGTCGCGGTTGACGGCTTTGAGTCGCGTATTGACATAGTGGATAAGGCTGCGTGTGTTGCCGGTTTCGTTAGTCTTTGTCCGCTCGCCCATGAAGTATTCCATCACGGGATCGCGTAGTGCCTCATCGAGGATCATCCAGCGGAGGCGTTGCAGGTCGTTCTGTATCATGGTTGAAGGTTATAGGTTTATAGTGTTAGAAGTTCTTGATGAACTCGGGGATGTTCCTCAGAGTCTCTGTCATGCGGCGGAATATTGTCTGCTGCGGTGCGGTGAACACCTTGTAGGCATTGATGGTGTAGGAGCCCGAGCCGACCAGAAGACAGATGTCATCGTTCTCCACCTCAGCGCTTGCCCATCGCAGGCTGTGCATGCCTTGCACCGTGTATCCGGAGGGGACATGTATGCGAGCCGTGCTGTTGGCGGGTATGTCCACCTTCCACATGATGCCTTCCTCCGTTCGCATCCACTCGCTGCTGACGGTGCCGTAGGGTGTCTGATGCGTGGCGCGGACGTGGTTGAGCTGTTCGGGCATGCTGAGATACATGTCCAGTTCCTTGTAGGCCCGGCTGGTGCGTGTCTGTCGGATGCCTGCCAAGTCGCCGTACATCCAGACGAGGAGGTCGCCGAGGAGCATGACGTGGTTGCCGCTGTTCATGGCCGGGTCGGCTGTATTGCCGTTCCAGAGTTCCCAGATGGTAGTGGCGCCCTGGTCTATCATGTAGCCGAAGCTGGGATAATCCCTTTGCAGGATGATGCGCATGGCCAGGTCGAGATGGCCGCGATGGGTGAGGCATGTCATGAGATGCTGCATGCCGAGCACGCCGCAGCTGACGTGTCCGTTGTAGGTATTCTCTGTGACATCGACGATGTTCTGCATGACGCGTTCCTCGTCTTCCTTCGGCACGAGGCCGAACTCGAGGGAGAGAAGATTGGCTGTGACGGTGTTGTTTCCATAGCTTGCCGACTCGGGATGATAGAAGTGCCGGTTGTAGTCTTCGCGGAGCTTCTCTTGCCGGCGGTCGTATTCGAGCATGTCGGCCTGCAGTCCGAGCTGAATGGCCATCTCGCCCATCATAGTGAGGACGCTATAGTACATCGCAGTGGAGATGAGCTTGCCGTCCGTCTTTCGGGCAGGGTCTTCGCTGTGTATGAGGTCGGGGCGTTCGGGCGGCATGCACCAGTCGCCGTAGCTGTTGGTGGGCACGATGCCGTCCTCGAGGTGACGGTCCAGGTACTGCACATAGTTTTGCAGGGCGGGATAGTACTTGAGCACGGCGTTGATGTCGTTGTAGCGCACCATGAGCATGTATGTGGCATAGACCGAGAGGGCCTCCCATGCCACGTCTCCACCGCGAGCCACCCAGTAGGCGGGTGCTATGTCGGCAAGGAGTCCGTCGTCGTCCTGCGTGTCGATGTTGTCCTGCAGCCACTTGTAGTAGAGTGCTCCATTGTCCAGCAGGAGGTTCTCCCCAAAGCATCCCGTCACATGGTCGCCCGTCCATCCCAGACGCTCGTCGCGTTGCGGGCAGTCGGTGGGCATGCCGTGATAGTTGCCGATGATGCCCCAGTAGGCATTCTGATGCAGCTGGTTGAGCAGTTCGTTGTCGCACCAGAAGGTTCCCTGGTCGGCCATGTAGTCGTAGATGACGCAGCCTGTGATGTCGGAGAGCTTGGGCTCCTGGGCGATGCCGGATATCTCGACGTATCGGAATCCCTGATAGACGAGCTGCGGCTGATAGGTGAACTGGCCGTCGGCGGCTGGGATGTAGGTATTGGTGCACTTGGCTGCGCGGAGGTTAGCCACGGACAACTGGTCGGGGTCCTTCGGGTCGAGGATTTCCGCATGCCGGATAACGACGGGCACGTCCTTCTGTCCGACGAGGCGGACGCGGAGCTGTCCCACCATGTTCTGCCCGAGGTCGACGATGAAGCGGCCGTCGGCTGTGCGTCGGATGCTCTGTGCCTGCAGCTCTTTCTGCTGGCGCATGCCGGGACAGGGCTGTGGCTGCACGATGCCGGTCGGTGCAGGCATACGGTCTGCCTGCTGCCAGCGGGAGTCGTCGAAGAGGGCTGTCTGCCAGCCTTTCATCTCGCGTGCCGCCTCATAGCGCTCGCCGTTGTAGAGGTGGTTGCGCTGGATGGGGCCTTCGGTCGTGACCTTCCAGTCCGTTCCGCTCACGATGCAGAGGGTGTCGCGGTCGGTCTCTACGACGAGCTGTGCTTTGAGTCGTGGCAAGCCGAACGAGGCGAAGCCTGGGCCGAAGCCAAGCACGTAGCCGTTGCCGAGCACCGAGGCGATGGCATTGTTGCCGCGGCGAAGCAGGGAGGTGACGTCGTAGGTGTTGTAGTAGACGGTCTTTGTATAGTCGGTCTGCAGGGTGCCGAAGATGTCCTGGCTGACAGGTTTGCCGTTGATATAGGTGGAGCTGTAGCCCATGCCGCTGATGTAGAGGGTGGCACGGCGCACCTTGCCGCCGACGGTGAAGGCACGGCGCAGGTAACGTGCCGGGAGGTCGTAGGCCTCCCCCGTCCTCTCCGAGGGAGGGGTGACCTGTCCGCTCGTCCCGCCATTCCCCTCTCCTTTGGAGAGGTCGGTGGAGGCTGCTCCTATCCACTCAGCGTCGGTGCGGAACTGTTTGAGTCCGGTCAGGAAGCTTTGCACGGGGCTTGTGAGGTGTTCGCCCGTGCTGAGCCACACCTCCACCTGCCAGTATATGCAGCTCTCGTAGGGCAGTCGCCGTCCCTGATAGGGCACGGAGACGCTCTCGTCGGAACGGGTCTTCTCGCTGTCCCAAAGCAGGTTGCGGTTGGCCTTGAGGTCGGCTTTCGATGTTGCTACGCGCAGGCGGTAGGCCGTCTGAATTACGTTTGGCTTCTTGCTGACAGTCTGCCAGGAGAACTGCGCCGTCCGGACGATGCCGGTCGGCTCGGTCATACGACTCACACGGAAGCCCGTCAGGTCACTTCCCACAGCGCTCTGCACTATCATAAACATTGCCAGAAGAGGCAGAAATATGTGTCTCATATCGTCATTTGTTGGCGGATTGACATGTAAATCAGTTGACAAGCAACCCGATATTTGGTTATTTTCGCTACAAAGTAACACTTTTTTTCGCAAACATGAAAGCGTTTGCCAAAAAATACTTAACTTTGTGTTCAGATTTTAGGCTGAAGGCAATCGTTTGGAAGCAAAAATGTTTCACATTAATATAAAATAAGTAATGAGAAAGATGTTCTTTACGGCAGCATTGCTGCTCACGGCCGTTTGCGCACAGGCACAGCAGGCCATCTTCGAGAGGCACGACACACGTTCACCCGAGTTCAACGCCGACGGCACCGTCACCCTCCGCATCAAGGCGCCCGAGGCCAAGAAGGTTGGCATCATCGGCGACTGCGTGGAGAAAGGACACGCAGAGATGACGAACCAGGACGGCGTATGGAGCTACACGACAGCCGTTCTGCCACCCGAGCTCTACAGCTACCGTTTCTACGTGGACGGCGTGGAGACGCAGGACGCAGGCAACATCGAACGGAGCCGCGACGTGCGCTCCTTCATGAGCACCTTCATCGTCAGCCGCGAGGAAGGCGACTGCGGCTACCTCTATCAGAACCATAACGTGGAGCACGGCGACGTGGCTCATGTCTGGTACGACAGTCCCACGCTGGGCATGAAGCGCCGCATGAGCATCTACACCCCGCCAGGGTACGACAAGGGCAAGGCCTATCCTGTACTCTACCTGCTGCACGGCGCAGGCGGCGACGAGGAAGCATGGCTCACCCTGGGCCGCATGGCACAAATCATGGACAACCTCATCGCTCTGGGCAAGGCAAAGCCCATGATTGTGGTGACGCCCAACGGCAATGCCTCGGACGACGCTGGTCCGCTGGAGACTGGCATCGCCAAGAAGGAGTGGCCCAAGAAGTCCTACGAGGAGAGCTTCCCCGACATCATGAACTACGTGAAGTCGCACTACAAGGTGAAGAAAGGTGCCGACAACACAGCCCTCTGCGGCCTGTCGATGGGCGGCTACCACACCTTCCGCGTGAGCATGCTGAACCCCGGCACATTCGGCTACATCGGACTCTACTCAGCTGCCGTCCGTCTGGACCGCTCGCAGAAGAGCTTCGAGGAGCAGCTCTCGGAACATCCCGAGGCCGTGGCACAGCTGAAGGCCCTCTTCGACGCAAAGCCTCACCTCTACTGGATTGCCATTGGCAAGGATGACTTCCTCTTCCAGCAGAATGTCGCCCTGCGAGGCTACCTCGACAAGATGCAGTATCCCTACGAATACTACGAGAGCGAGGGCGGACACATCTGGCGCAACTGGCGCACCTATCTCTCGATGTTCGCACAAAGGCTATTCTGATTTTGTAAGGGTTTTTCCTCATCAGACCCTTTCTGACGGCTTATTTTTGGGCTTCCGGCACTCGGGAGCCCAAATTTTTTTATTTGCGCTCAAATCAAGCCAAGCCTGACAACCAGCACGTTACAAAGCCGTTGTTTCAGACACGATGCAAAGAAAGTACAGATGATGCATGTCGCGCTGCTACGAAACGCATGTTTTTGAAACAAAAACGGCACGTTCGGGAGGTGGAAGCGGCACGTCGATTTTTCGGAAGCGGCGTGCCGCGTTGACCATCACGGCACGCCGCTTCTGCCAACGCCCCATGCCGAACCGCACGGAACGCCACGTCACCTTGCCAAAATCTGTAAAGGGTTTTCTCAGATTCTCGCAGGCGCGTCACATCGCGTACATATAAAATTATTCCCTTTCTTCTTTCTAATTTCTCAAAATCTTCGTACCTTTGCATGCGGAAACATACGGAAATGGACAGAAAAGACCTCGTTCAAGCGTGGCTCGACCAAGTTCACGAAGACATCAGTGCCGCAGAATGCCTCCTCCAAGGCGGGCATGGGCTATACGTTGCCTTCCTCTGCCATCAGGCATTGGAAAAGGTGCTGAAAGCCTACTACCTCGCCACGCACGACGACGACCCGCCATATATCCACAGCCATGGGAGGCTACTTGACATCTGCGGCCTGACCGATGAACTCCCGCCCGAG
>CADCCR010000122.1:0-4973 GCA_902799985.1 uncultured Bacteroidales bacterium
AGCAGTTGACGAACATCCAATAAAGCTTGGGGTCGATGGCCGTGAGCTTCTGCTTGAGGTCGAGGATTTGCTTCTCGATGGCTTCGCTGCGGAAGAGACGCTTCTCGGGCTCAGGACGGAGGTCCTTGATGGTACTCTGAACTGCTACCTGCTGCTTCTTGTCAGGTTCGGGAATGTTGTAGTTCGTGGTGCTGAAGGCGGACATCGGTGCGCTCATCAACAGGGCAAATACTAATTTCTTCATTGTTATTGCTGATTATTCTGATTGCTCGGAGTTTTCTGAGTATTCGGAATATTCTGAGTACTCAGAGTTTTCTGATTATTTCGCTGTCATGTAGACATCCAGTGTGCCGCCGGCCATTATTTGCTCGTGGGTGATGGTGGTGCCCTTGAGCTGCTGGCCGTTCAGGACATACTTCTTGACATAGATGGCTTTGTCGCTGCCGCCATGGGTGCGGATGGTGAAGGTCTTGTTCTCGCCGACGGGAATGACGGCTTCCTCCACGATAGGCGAACCGAGCTGATAGACTCCGCCGCAAGGCTCAACCTGATAGAAGCCGAGAGCAGAAAGGATGTACCATGCGGACATCTGACCCACGTCCTCGTTGCCGCAGAGGCCGGCTGGCTGGTCGGTGTAGAGTTCATCCATGACCTGACGTATCCACTTCTGTGCCTTGCGAGGCTGACCGATATAGTTATACATATATAATATGTGGTGGCTGGGTTCGTTGCCGTGGGCATACTGACCGATGAGGCCGGAGATGTCGGGAGCTGCGCCTTCGCCCAGGTCGCTGCTGGCTGCCAGGAGGTCGTCCAGACGCTTGTCGAGAGCCTTGTCGCCGCCCATCAGCTCTGCAAGACCCTTCACGTCGTGGGGCACGAGGAAGGTGTACTGCCAGGGGTTGCCTTCGGTGTAGTCGCGCGTCTGCTGGTTGGGATTGAAGTTCTCGGGCAGGGGACGGAACTCGCCCTTCATGTCGAGAGCACGCATCACGTTGACGCGACGGTCGTAGAGCTTCTTGTAGTTCATGCTGATGTCGTAGAAGCGGACGCTATCCTCCTTGTGACCGAGACGGCCTGCAAGCTGTGCAGCAGCCCACGAAGCGATGAAGTACTCCATGCTCTTGCCTACGACTTCGCCCTCGCGACCGTCGTAGGGCAGATAGCCGAGCTCTGCCAGATAGTCCTTGCCGCGCAGAGGCACACGGCGCACCTTGGCGTATTCTGTGGGAAGCATGCTTGCGCAGACTGCTTCGTAAGCTTCGTCGATGTCGATGTCCTTTGCCTCGCCCTTCAGGATGATGTCGGCCAGGACGGGCACGGCGGGTTCGCCCACCATGCAGTAGGTGTCGTTGCTGACGAGATGCCATACAGGCAGCTCACCCCATTCGCGATACATGGCAATCATCGTCTTGGCATAGTCGCGCATGCGGTCCGGCATGATGATGGTTGCCAAGGGATGAGCAGCACGATAGGTGTCCCAGAGGCTCCATGTGGTGAGTGTGGTGTAATCGGCACCGCGATGCACCTTGAAGTCGCAGCCCATGTAGTCGCCCGTGGCATCGCACCAAATCTGAGGCGCTACCATGTAGTGATACATTGCCGTGTAGAAGATGGTGCGTTCGCGCTCGGTGCGGAAGGTAGCCTTGATGCGCGAGAGCTGCTGGTTCCATGCTTCGGAGGCGGCATTAGCCACGGCATCGAAGTCCCAGCCATTGCCTTGCTCCACATTCAGGTTGATGAGGGCGTTGGCCTCGCTGGTGGGCGAGAGTGCCACCTTGACCATCACCTGGTCCTCGGGGTTCACCTCGAAGGTGGCCTGTCCGTACTTGGCGTCAGGTCCTTCGCTCAACCAGTTGTGGATGGGCTTATTGAAGCGCATGCAGAAGTAGACAATCTGGTCGTTTGCCCAGCCGTGGCTGCGACGGTAGCCCATCAGGGTGTAGTCATCGACGGGGATGACACGTGTGTCGCGAGCCTCATCGCCAATGGTATTCTCCAGGTCGATGATGATGCGGGCGTTGTTGCTTCCGCGGGGGAAGGTGAAGCGGTAGAGGGCCGTACGCTCTGTGGCAGTCACCTCGGCCATGATGCCGAAGCGGTCGAGCAGGACACGGTAGTAGCCGGGAACTGTCATTTCCGTCTCGTGACGGTAGTCGCTGGCTATGCCTTCGCGGGTCAGCTCCAGGTCGCCATAAGCAGGCATGAGGCCGATGTCGCCCAGGTCGCCGCAACCGGTACCGCTGAGGTGCATCTGGCCGAAGCCGATAATCTTCTTACCCGACTCGTGGTAGCCGGAGCACCAGTCCCAACCCGTCTCAATCTGTGTGGGACCGGCATTGACCATACCGAAAGGCACGTTGGCGCCCATGAAGACATGTCCGTGGTCGCCCGTTCCAATCTTGGGATCAACATACTTTGCAAGGTTCTCCGATGCGGGAGCACCGGATTGCGCATCGACAGCGCGGCCTTCGGCCTGTGCCATCGAAGCGAGCAAAAGGCCGAGGATAATGAGGTTTCTTTTCATGAAGCTGTTTGTTTTATTAGCAATTTCGCCACAAAGTTAAGCAATTTTCTTCATATTGCACTACTTTCTTCCTATATTTTTGTGTTACAGCATGGAGAAAAGAGGATTCCATGAAGCGTCACAAGCAAAAGAAGGAAGCGTCACAAGCAAAAGAGGGAAGCGTCACAAGCAAAAGAGGGAAGCGTCACAAGCAAAAGAGGGATGTGCCAGATGACTGACACATCCCTCTTCCTATGTTCGGGGAACAGCTTCGTGGGCTTACATCATGCCGCCCATGCCGGGAGCGCCCATAGGCATCTCGGGCTTGTCCTCCTTGATGTCGCAGATGACACATTCGGTGGTGAGGAACATGCCTGCGATGCTGGCTGCGTTCTCCAGGGCAACACGAGTCACCTTAGCGGGGTCGATGATGCCGGAAGCCTTCAGGTTCTCGTACTTGTCCACACGGGCATTGTAGCCATAGTCGCCCTTGCCGTTGCGCACTTCGTTGACTACTACGCTGCCTTCCAGACCTGCGTTCTCGACAATCTGACGCAGAGGCTCCTCAATGGCACGACGGATAATCTGGATGCCGGTGTTCTCGTCGGTGTTGTCACCCTTGAGGTCGGCAATGGCCTGCTGTGCGCGGATGTAAGCCACGCCGCCGCCGGGGATGATACCCTCTTCGATGGCTGCACGGGTGGCACAGAGTGCATCGTCCACGCGGTCCTTCTTCTCCTTCATCTCCACCTCGCTGGGGGCACCGACGTAGAGGACTGCCACGCCACCGCTCAGCTTAGCCAGACGCTCCTGCAGCTTCTCCTTGTCGTAGTCGCTCGTGGTGTTGGCAATCTCGTTCTTAATCTGGTTGATGCGGTCCTGGATGAGTTCCTTCTGACCACGGCCATTGACGATGGTGGTGTTGTCCTTGCTGACGGTTACCTTGTCGCAGGAGCCGAGCATGTCGATGGTGGCCTGTTCGAGCTTGAGGCCAGTGTCTTCGCTGATGACAAGACCGCCGGTGAGGATGGCGATATCCTGCAGCATAGCCTTGCGGCGGTCGCCGAAGCCTGGAGCCTTCACGGCGCAGATCTTGAGCTGTGTGCGCAGGCGGTTCACGACGAGTGTAGTGAGAGCTTCGCTATCCACGTCTTCTGCGATGACGAGCAGAGGACGGCCGCTCTGTACGGCAGGTTCGAGGATAGGCAGGAAGTCCTTCAGGTTCGATATCTTCTTGTCGTAGATGAGGATGTAGGGGTTCTCCATGACACACTCCATCTTCTCAGTGTCTGTGACGAAGTACGAACTGAGGTAGCCACGGTCGAACTGCATGCCCTCTACCACGCCGATAGTGGTGTCGCGGCCCTTAGCCTCTTCGATGGTGATGACGCCGTCCTTGCTAACCTTCTGCATGGCGTCGGCCAGGAGCTTACCAATCTCGGGGTCGTTGTTGGCGCTGACGGTTGCCACCTGCTCTATCTTCTGGTAGTCGGCAGCTACGGGCTCGGCCTGTGTCTTGATGTTCTCTACGACAGCAGCCACAGCCTTGTCGATACCGCGCTTCAGGTCCATGGGGTTGGCACCCGATGCCACGTTCTTCAAGCCTTCGCGTACGATGGCCTGAGCCAGTACGGTAGCCGTTGTTGTGCCGTCGCCTGCATCGTCGCCAGTCTTGCTGGCCACGCTCTTGACGAGCTGAGCGCCTGCGTTCTGGAAGGGATCAGCGAGCTCCACTTCCTTAGCCACTGTGACGCCGTCCTTCGTAATCTGAGGAGCGCCAAACTTCTTCTCGAGGATGACGTTGCGACCCTTCGGGCCAAGTGTCACCTTCACTGCGTTTGCCAACTGGTCCACGCCCTGCTTCATCTGCTCGCGGGCCTCTATGTTGAATTTAATATCTTTTGCCATTTTATTCAATTCTTAATTCATAATTCATAATTCACCATAATGCCAGCGAAGAATGAATTATGATGGTTAAACACTTTTTCTTGATTATTATAACTCACAACTACGTCCACGCGACCAAGCGAAGCGTAATTATGAATTATGAATTCTTAATTATGAATTAACTGAGTATTGCCACTACGTCGCTCTGACGCATGATGAGGTACTTGTTGCCTTCCAGCTCGAGCTCGGTGCCGGCATACTTGCCATAGAGTACCTGGTCGCCCACCTTGAGGACCATTTCCTCGTCCTTTGTTCCGCCGCCGACGGCTACGATTGTGCCCTTCAAGGGCTTCTCCTTTGCGGTATCGGGAATGATGATGCCGCCTACTGTCTTTGTCTCTGCAGCTGCGGGCTCAATGAGCACACGGTCTGCCAATGGTTTTACGTTCATTGTATTATTATATTAATTAGTTAAACATTCCACTTATCCTTATACAAAGTGCGTGCCAAAACGGACAAAGCCGTCAGATTATTTGCCACAACTGACAAAACATGTCAGCACGAAGCTCTGGCAGTTCCC
>CADCCR010000122.1:5017-12497 GCA_902799985.1 uncultured Bacteroidales bacterium
TTATTCTTTACGGCTCGTTCTTACCCTGACGACAATCAGGCCGACAAGCATCAGCGCCAGCACAGCCAGGGAGGCATAGGCGATGGTCTCGGTGATGTGCACGGTCTGCGGGTCGAAGCTCATGACGACCTCATGCTCTCCGGCAGGCACCTTGATGGCTCGCAGCACATAGTTGGCGCGGGCGATGCCGGTCGGTTCGCCGTCCACGGTGCAGGTCCAGCCGGGATAGTATATCTCGCTCAGGACGACGACCCCACCCTTCTGGCTCCGAACCTTGTAGGTCAGGCGGTTGGCTTCGTAGCCGGTGAGTGAAACAGAAGCAGCAACAGACCCCTCCAAACCTCCCCTTAAAGAGGAGGCTTCCTGTCCTGCATCCTCCCCCTTTAAGGGGGAGTTAGAGAGGGTCTGCTCTTTGCCCAGCACATCGGCAAACTTCTCGTCCACGACAGCCACATGCCGGAGGTCGGCGCTATGCAAGGCAGCCAGCTCGGCATCGGCATCGGGAACATAGTCTATGCCACCGACGAACCACCCGTTGCCCATAGCCCAGGGATTCTGCACAGGCACCTTGGCATCGTCCTTCGCACCGAGGATGACATACTTCGTGTTGAGCATGTTGAGGACAGGGAAGAGGCTGTCGCCCGGACAAGCGTCCAGATGGCCTGCGCCATCAATGGCAGCCCGCTGGATGCGACCCATCTCGCCCTGCAGATGCTCCTCGATGAGCTCCTGGTAGCGACGCAGCTTGGCAGCATGATAGCCACCGATGCTCTTGTGATGGAACGAGGTGGAGTTGTCGTTGAAGGTGCTGACGGTCAGGTTCAGCACACGGTAATAGGTGTCGGGGTCCTGACAGATGATGCGGTCGGCATCGCTCATGGGGAAGGCCTGTTCGTTGGTCTTCGGGCGGGAGAACATGCCGTCGTTGAGGTAGCGCTTGTTGATGCCCCACATGTCCACGAGGCAAAGCACGGTGATGGCTGCAACCATCGGTGTGCTCTTCAGCTTGCCGGCACGGAACACCAGCAGCAGGACGGTGCCGATGGCCACGACGATGAAGCTGCGGAGGGCGTCGGCTGTGAACATGGCACAGCGCATCTCGCTCATGTTGGCAAGTATCTGTCCGGCCATCTCCTGCGGGATGTAGCCGGCCGAGACATACTGCTGCATGTACATGCGGTCGGACGTGGAAAGGTATTCGCCGAAGAAGACGTCGGGCATGAGCCAGAAGAGCAGCGCCATGCCGCCCGTCAGGGCAAACGCTATAGTAATATAATGTACGCGCGGGAAAGCGCCGTCCTTGCCACGCAGGCACTCGGGGTCGTCCGCCACCTTCTTCAATGCCAGCATAGCCAGCAGGGGAATGGTGAACTCGGCAATGACGAGGATGCTGGCCACGGTGCGGAACTTGTCGTACATGGGCACGTAGTCGAGGAAGAAATCGGTGAAGCCCATGAAGTTCTTGCCCCACGAGAGCAGGATGCTCAGCACGGTGGCAGCCAGAAGGCACCACTTCATGGGACCGCGGACGATGAACAGTCCGAGGAAGAAGAGCATCAGCACGAAGGCACCGACGTACACCGGTCCGCTCGTGCCGGGCTGCTCGCCCCAGTACTGGGTAAAGCCGCGATAGATGGGAGCGAAGGTCGGGTTGGCATGCGACATCGCGGTCTTGTTATCGGCGAGCAACTGGCTGGCGCCGCCCTTCGTGTTGGGCACGAGCAGCGTCCACGTCTCGCCGATGCCGTAGCTCCACATTGTGATGTAGCTACGCTCCAGCCCGCTGTCGGTCTGGTCCGCGGGGTCCTTGGTCTTTTGCGTCAGCTCGCTCTTGCCACGCATGCTTTCCTTGCTGTACTCCCACGTGTGATAGAGGTTGCTCAGGTTGATGCAGACACCCAGGATGCCGCCGATGGCAAAGCAACAGGACGCTTTCAGCCATCCCATGACCTGCTTCTGGCGAATGGCCTCGATGAGGTAGGCCAGCGACATCAGACCGACGACGAAGAGGAAATAGTACGTCATCTGCACATGATTGCTGAGCACCTGCATGGCGGAGAAAATGCCTGTCACCACGATGCCCGTCAGGTACTTGCCGCGATAGCAGAGCACCATGCCGCCGATGGTGGGGGGAATGAAGCTCAAGGTCAGCAGCTTCCAGATGTGGCCGGCCTGTATGATGATGAAATAGTAACTGCTGAAGGCCCATAGCACGGCGCCGAGGGCAGCCATCCAGACACGGAAGTTGAAGGCGCGCAGCATGATGTAGAAGCCCAGAAGCATCATGAAGACGTAGGCAGCATAGGCCGAGAGCCCCGACAGACCGAGCTGATAGACGCTCTCCAGCGAGCTCAGCGTGTCGGTGCTCGGGTAGCTGGGGCTCATCTGATAGGTGGGCATGCCGGAGAAGAGCGTGTTCGTCCAGCGCGTACGCTCGCCGTCGTGCGTGGCACGGTACTGCTCCATCTCCACGCCGCTGCCTACGGCTCCGGTGTGGTCGTGCCCAGTCAGGACAAGTCCGTCGCGGATGGGCACGATGAAATACATGACGCTGACGGCCACAAAGAACACGACGGCCAGCACATCGGGAAGAAACTTTTTCCAATTCATAATTCTTAATTCTTGAATGTTTTAACATCAAGGCGCGCTTTTAATGCGCGGAACATAATTCATAATTGTTACTTCATAATGCGCAACTCGACTTTCAGAATTACCTCGCACGCGGCATTGTACGGCGAAGCCTAATTATGAATTATGAATTGCGAATTATGAATTAAAAGAAAGAAAGGCTGCACGCCCGCTGAGGGAATGCAGCCTTTGTTCTTTTCCAGCGGGTCTGCGTTTGTTTACTTACGCAGGCCGAGGGCCTTGACGATGGCACGGTAGCGGGTGATGTCGCGTGCCTTCAGATAGTTGAGCAGGGAGCGACGCTTGCCGACCAGGCCGGTCAGGGCGCGTTCGGTGCTGTGGTCCTTGCGGTTTTGCTTCATGTGTTCGGTCAGATGCTTGATGCGATAGGTGAACAAAGCAATCTGGCTTTCGGCGCTGCCAGTGTCGGTCTTGCTCTGGCCATACTGTCCGAAAATCTCTTCTTTCTTAGCTGAATCTAAGTACATAATTGTATGTGTTATGTGTTAAACTTGTTTGGCGTACAGCACCACTCGTCGGCACTGTGGGCGCAAATGCGGGTGCAAAGTTACGGCAAATAATTCAATCTGCAAAATTATTGAGCTCAAAATTACATTCTTACCCCCTTTTTTCCTGTATTAGGCCAAGAAACTTCCTTCCGAAGCGCCCTGCGCTTATTCCCGAAACGCCTCGTGCTTATTCTCAAAGCGCCCTGCGCTTATTTCGGAAGCGCCCTGTGCTTATCGCCGAAGCGCCTCGCGCTTATTTCCGAAGCGCCCTGCGCTTATTTGGGAAGAGCACGGCGCTTATTTCGGAAGAGCGCGGCGCTTCCGGTAACGTTCTGTCGGATTTGTAATCCGACAGCATTGAATATAAGCATTTGAAATGCGATAAAATGAATTGCGGGATTACAAATCCCTATATTCAAACGTGCGGATTTCAAATCCGCACGAACGGCGCTTTCAGGATTAGAGCGCGGCGCTTCCGGTAACGTTCTGTCGGATTTGAAATCCGCACGAACGGCGGTTTCGGGAAGAAACAAATAATAATTCCGATAGTTTTGCACGTTTCTGAGAAAAAAAGAGTATCTTTGTGCTGAAATACCTTCAAACAACAGCAGACTAAACAACATTTAGCGATGGAAAAGACGGAGAACAGACCGCTGATAGTGGTCGTGGGCAGCAGCAACACGGACATGGTCATCAAGGTGGACCATCTGCCGCGCCCGGGAGAGACAATCATTGGGCACGACTTCATGACGAACCAGGGCGGCAAGGGCGCCAATCAGGCTGTGGCAGCATGCCGCATGGGCGGACGGGTGGCATTCGTGGCCCGGGTGGGCGACGACAGCTTCGGCCGGCAGGCCATCGACATGATGAGGAACGAAGGCATCGACACCACCTTTGTCCTTCCCACGAAGCAGGCCGCCACGGGCATCGCACTCATCCCCGTGGACAGCAAGGGCGAGAACAGCATCATCGTGGCAAGCGGCGCCAATGCCTTGCTGAGCGAGGACGACATCGAGGCTGCACGGACACTCATCGCACAGGCCGACATCGTGATGATGCAACTGGAGACGCCCATCCCAACGCTCGTCCGTGTCGCCAGGATAGCCAGCGAAGCCGGAGCACGCGTCGTGCTGAATCCTGCGCCGTTCCCGCCCGAGCCGTTGCCGGAGGAACTCCTCAAGTGCCTGACACTCATTACGCCCAACGAGACGGAGGCCGCGATGATGTCGGGCATCGAAGTCACCGACGACGCCTCTGCCCTGCAGGCAATCCGCAACATCCAGGCCAAAGGCGTGCAGAACGTCATCGTGACTGCCGGCTCGAAGGGTGCCTTTACGACGGAAGGCGACCGCCTCGTCTGCATCCCCTCCGAACGGGTCCAGGCGGTGGACACTACGGCTGCGGGCGACACCTTCTGCGGTGCCCTGTGCGTCGGCCTCAGCGAGGGACTCACGCTCGGCGATGCCATACGCTTTGCCAACCACGCCGCCGCCATCAGCGTCACACGCATGGGAGCCTGGCAGAGCATCCCGCACAGAGAAGAACTAACCTAAATACATCCAATTATGTTTATCGTAAACAGTTATCTACTGGCAATCGTGCTCTGCGTGGTCACGATGATTTGCTGGGGCTCGTGGGGCAACACACAGAAGCTTGCAGCCAAGAACTGGCGCTACGAGCTGTTCTACTGGGACTATGTTGTCGGCATCGTACTCCTCTCCCTGCTCATCGGCTTCACCCTGGGCAGCACGGGAGAGGAAGGTCGCAGCTTCATCCCCGACCTGCAACAGGTGTCGGGCGCAGCGGTGCTCAGTGCCCTCATCGGAGGCATCATCTTCAACGCCTCGAACATCCTGCTCTCCGCCAGTGTCTCGCTGGCAGGCATGTCCGTAGCCTTCCCCGTCGGGGTGGGCATCGCACTGGTGCTCGGCGTGATTCTGAACTACATCGGACAGCCCAAAGGCGACGCCGGACTGCTCTTCACCGGTGTGGCTATCATCATGGTGGCTATCATCGTGAACGGCATTGCCTCGGGACGCATGCAGAAGGGCGGCACGACGGGACGCAAAGGCATCGTGCTGGCCGTCATAGCCGGCGTGCTGATGTCCTGCTTCTACCGCTTCGTGGCCGCAGCAATGGACCTGGACAACTTCCAGGCTCCCGAGCCCGGCAAGGCCACACCTTACACCGCGTTCTTCATCTTCGCCATGGGTATCTTCCTGAGCAACTTCCTCTGGGGCACACTGGCGATGAAGTATCCGGTAGAAGGCAAACCGGTCAGCTACAAGACTTACTTTGAGGGAGCCATCGGGACGCACTTCGTGGGCATCCTCGGCGGACTGATTTGGGGTCTGGGCACCGTGCTCAGCTACATCGTGGCAGGAAAGGCCGGTGCCGCCATCTCGTACGCCCTCGGACAGGGAGCGCCGATGGTAGCTGCCCTGTGGGGCGTGTTTGTTTGGCACGAGTTCAAGGGTGCCGACAGCAAGACAAAGCTATTGGTCGCCCTGATGTTCGCCTTCTTCATCACAGGCCTGAGCCTCATCGTGATGGCCGGGGAGTAGCGACTCCGCCTCCCCAAGTATCTCCCGCAAGGGAATCATGACGAAGTCGCGTTCCAGCATTCGGGGATGCGGCAAGGTAAGTGCGGGCGTGGACAGACGGACGTTGCCGTAGAGCAGGAGGTCGATGTCGATGGGGCGGTCGTGATAGATGCCGCCAACTGACTTTGTCCGTCGCCCCAGCTCACGTTCTATCTGCTGTGTCGCCTCGAGGCACTGCATGGGAGAAAGCTTTGTCAGCACCATGCAGGCAGCATTCAGGAAGTGATGCTCGCTCCGGAACCCCCAAGGCTCGGTCTCGATAAACGACGAGACACGCTGCACCATGCCGATGCGTTCGCCAATGAGCGCAATGGCACGGTTTAAAAGCGACCTGCGGTCGCCCATATTGCTTCCCAAAGACAAAAAGAGAGCGGGGAGGGGGCTGCGTATTGGGTCTTTAGTCATTCAGTATCAGCATGGCATCGCCATAAGTGCCGAAGCGATAACGCTTCTCGGGGTCGTTCTCGTTGTGACGGAGCGCTTCCTTGTAGGCGGTCATGATGAGGTCGTAGCCGCCAAAGGCACAGGTCAGCATGAGCATCGTGCTGTAGGGCAGATGGAAGTTCGCTATCATGGCATCGGCCAGGTGGAAGTCGTAGGGAGGGAAGATGAAGCGGTTGGTCCAGCCATGATACTCCTTGAGCTGTCCGTCGGTGGAGACTGCGGTCTCGAGCACGCGCTGCACGGTCGTGCCAACGGCCACAATCTTATGGTTCTCGGCGCGTGCACGGTTGATGATGTCGCAAGCCTCTTGCTCCACATGCATCTCTTCGCTGTCCATCTTGTGCTTGGTGAGGTCCTCCACATCTATCTCGCGGAAGTTGCTCAGGCCGCAGTGCAGAGTGACAAAAGCAAACTCGATGCCCTTGATCTCCATCATCTTCATGAGCTGAGGCGAGAAGTGCAGACCAGCCGTAGGTGCAGTGACGGCACCTTCCTTCTCTGCGAAGATGGTCTGGAAGTTCTCCATGTCGTCGGGCAGAACCTCGCGCCGGAGAATATGCTTGGGAATGGGTGCCTCGCCCAAGGCAAAGAGGGCACGCTTGAACTCCTCGTGCGTTCCGTCGTAGAGGAAGCGCAGCGTGCGGCCGCGGCTCGTGGTGTTGTCGATGACTTCGGCCACCATCGACTCGTCCTCGCCGAAATAAAGCTTGTTGCCGATGCGTATCTTGCGGGCCGGGTCGACCAGCACATCCCACAGACGCATGTCCTTATTGAGTTCGCGCAGCAGGAAGACTTCTATTCTGGCGCCCGTCTTCTCCTTGTTGCCATAGAGACGTGCGGGGAAGACCTTCGTGTCGTTGAAGACGAAGACATCCTTCTCATCGAAATACTTCAGCACGTCGCGGAAAGAGTCACGGTGCTCGATGACACCTCGCTTGGCGTGTATCACCATGAGTCGGCAGTCGTCGCGGAATGGCGTAGGCTCCTGTGCGATGCGCTCCTCGGGAAGCTTGTACTTGAATTGCTGTAGTTTCATGTTGTATTTGGTCGTTTAGGATATTAGTCGTTTGGTCGTTTAGGATATTAGTCGTTTTTATTATGAATTATGAATTAAGAATTATGAATTGTTCTCAAGCCAGCCGGGGAAGTCCTCGACCTGCAGGCAGTCCTCCACCCTCACATCGCCCACTCGGGTGCGCCGCAGGGCGATGAGATGTGCGCCGCTGTCCAGAGCCTGACCGATGTCGCGGGCCAGGGCTCGGATGTACGTGCCCTTGCTGCAGACGACACGAATCG
>CADCCR010000123.1 GCA_902799985.1 uncultured Bacteroidales bacterium
GGTTTTGGGGATGAAAACAGATTCCAGTTGAGTTTGGTTCCCAAACCATTCACTGATTGATATGACAGGATAGTCCTGTCCGTTAAAAGTGATTTGCTCCCGGATGTTTGCCTGTGTAACCCCATCTTCTATCCCTTCTGCTTGAGCTGTTACGCCATCGTCGTTAATCTTGTAGTGAATGCCGTCCACGACGATACCACCATTATAATATACAGTATAATATACAGCATCGTAATAATCGCCCGAGAAGAGGGCATAGTCAAGGTAATCTGGTCCAGCTCCTCCCCAAAAGAATATGGCCAGTTGGTTTTGCCCTTCTTGAAAGAAAGATGCGTCCAAGTGGGTGGAACATATTTCTTCACCTTCATAGTCGTGCTGCACAACCAACTGTCCGTTGATGTATATCTTCATGTCATTGTCGTGAAGAGCTGCAAGGGTATAACCTTCGGGGTTAACCTCGTTGAGCGTGAAGGTACGGCGCAGATTAAAGCGAATATCCCTTTCGTCCCAAGTATATTGGGCGACGCCATCTACCGCACTTCCCAAAAGATTAGACAGTGGTCCGGTTAGAGTTTCCCACTCACTGTCGTCATAGTTGGCTGTTGTCCAATCGTCGTTCGGCTGGTTTGTGTCCAGAACATACTTCATTTGCCAGGGTTCGTCTGCGCCCCAAGGCAGAATGCACCGGACTTCGTCTGCCTTTGCCCCAACGGAAGCAATGGCAAGTAGCATCGTTAGAAATAGTTTTGTCTTCATAAAAGTTTGTTTTAGACTGTTGATAAAAGTGTAAATCTTGCTTGATGTGTGCGTTAAAGCACTATCCACGGGCAAAGGTTGCATTTTTTCCTGAAACCTTCGATGTCATTTCCATGTCATTTGCATCAAGGAAAGATTTCCTTGTTCTTCCGCTTTTATTTCTCTGTCTTTTTCGTACCTTTGTAGCACGAAAACATCAATATGGACAACATGCAGCAGGATTATCGGGCTTTGTGTGAGGCTGTGGAGCAGAAGACGGGGAAGCAGATGCTGACGCCGCTGGACTTCGAGTGGCTCGAGGAGAAGATAGGGAACAAGGTGAAGGAGCAGGTGAGCGCATCGACCTTGATGCGTCTTTGGGGCTATCGGCAAGGTGTGGCCACAAGACAATCCACGCTGGACATCTTGGCTCGTTATCTTGGCTATGCCGATTATGTGACTTTTTGCCAGTGGATGCCAAAGGACGATGAGCCGCAGAGCGACGAGGTAGTGTCGCGCCACTTGCAGACGTCGGATTTGCAGGTGGGTCAGCAGGTGGAACTGATTTGGTATCCCGACCGTAGATGCGTAATAGAGCTTCGTCCGAATGGCCAGTATGAGGTCTTGGAAGCTAAGAACACAAAGCTCAGCATTGGCGACACTTTCCGATGCGACATCTTTATTGAGGGTGAGCCTTTGTACCTGAACCAACTGATACACGAAGGCCGTCCGCCTATGGTTTATGTGGCGGGGAAAAAGGACGGGGTTCGGTTTAACCTTATTCCTTCTCCCAAGAGCGAGGGGGAAGTATGCGGTGGGTAACTACTTCTTTTATGGAATAAGTGGCTTGACTCTGTGGACGATGGTGTCGTGCCAAGCCTGCCAGCGGTCGAGCAATGTCATGAGGATTTCCTCGCGCTCCGTGTCATTGAAGTCGGTCAGCTGCTCTTCGACGTAGTCGTAGCAGAAGGCATTGGCGTCAAGTATCTTCTCATTGATTCGGTGGTCGAGGTATCGCCAGGCGGTGAGGGTGTCGGTATGGTGGTTGAGTCCTGTCGCGTTGATTTTCTTCTCGAGAAGCTTCAGGCCTTGTTCTTTGGCGATGGGGATGCGGTTCAGTTGTAGGTACATAGCCCGTTTGTCTGCGTCGAGCTTGTAGATGGAGGCTGCCCCTGCAAGCAAGACCAGAACGAGAACTGCAAGAGGAATCATCCAACGGCGACGGTCGGCACGGCGCTTGCAGCGGTCGATGTCGTCCTGCAACTCTTCGATGCTGGCATAGCGCTGGTCAATGGGTAGAAGGCAATGCTCTGTAATTCTGTGCCAGAAGTCCGCCAGTGGCAGTTCCTTCATGATGACTCCCAGGGAGTAGATGTCGTTGCGAACGTCGGGTGTGCTGGCTGTTTTCTGTTCGGGCGACATGTATTGTGCGGTGCCTGAAGGATGCTTCAGGATGGTGTGGGTGTCGGTGTCTGCAAGCGAGAAGTCAATGATCTTCACGAAGTTGCCGTTGCGGGTAAGCATTACGTTGGATGGCTTCAGGTCGCGATGGGTGATGCCTGTGGCATGCAGATAGGCAAGTGCTGAAAGGAGTTGGCTGACAATCTCAGCCCCTTCCCGACTTGTCCGATGTGGGGAGGAAGCGAGCCATTCCTTCAGGTTGATGCCGTCGATGTATTCCATGACGATGCACTCTGCCTCTTCCTCCGAGGAAGGGAGCCTCAGACGCTCTATGCCCAGACAGCCGACGATGCCCGGATGCTGCAACCGCATGAGGATTTCCATCTCCTTCAGGAGCATCTGTTGGTGGACGGCACTGTCCCGATGCTCTGGCTGGAGTGCCTTGAGGAGATACCACCGCCCGAAGCGCTTGGCGCGATAGAGCTGGTGTGTGTGCGTCTGGTTGATGAGCTGAATGTCGGTGAAGCTACGCTGCAACTGCTCGAAAGTGCCGGTCTCGAAGTCAGAGAAAGAGTCGTCGGGTCTGTTCATGGCTGTCGTTTGGGGAAGGTTGGAATATGTTCCGCATGATAGCGGAAGGACGAAAAGGTCTTATCGTTCCGATAGCTATCCACCGAGCCGAAGGGAACCACAATGGTGGCGGTGTTGAGGCTATGCCCCTCGAAAGTGCCCTCGTGGTAGGTGAGGGGTGGATAGGGGCACCTAAGGTTGATGCGCCTGAGCGCAAAGCACCCCCAGAAAGCCTGCGGATAAATGATTCTGAGACTGTCCGAAAGGGTAACTTCGCGAAGTGAATCACAACCTTGGAAGGCAAGGTCGGAAATGGTGCTTATGGTATGAGGCAGATGAACCTTGGTTAGCATCTTGCAGCCTTGGAAGCTTCCTCGCGAAACCCAACAGATTCGTCTGTGTTGTCCGTCGGAAGCGACAACACTGTCGGGAACGAATATCTCGCCTTCCGTCGTGGCAGGAATGGCAGGGTGAGAGTATTCCTCATAACCTGTTGCTACAAAGGGGCTGTCCTCCTTCATGCGAAAGCCCATCTGTACACTGCCTCTGTCGGTACGAATCGGTGCAGTGAAAACTATATTGTGCTTCTGTGCACTGGCCGAAGCGAAAGGCATGAGTGCCAGAAAGGTAAAAAGGAAAAAAGGTGAAAGGGTTAATAGTGCGAGTCGTTTCATGGTATTTATCGTTTGATGTTTGCAAACTAAACGTGTGATGTTTGTCAACTAACCTCAGTTAGTTTGTCAACTATCCACGTTTAGTTTGCAAAGACCTTTAGCCGAGAGTCTCGATGGCAAACTTCATGCGGCGGAGGGTTTCGTCCTTGCCGAGGAAGGCAGCCAGTTCGTACATGTCGGGGCCTTGTCCTTCGCCCACGAGGCAGATGCGCCAGGCGTTCCAGGGCTTGATGCCCGTCTCGGCTGCCCATGCATCGACGACGACTTTCTGACCTTCGACCGTGAAGTCCTCGATGCCGCTCAGCACGTCGGCAAGCTGCTGCATCTCTGCTGCCGTTTGACCCTCTTTCCAGTTCTTGCGGATGAACTTGTCTTCGGCATTGAACTCAGAGGGAGCGACGAAGAAGAAGCGCGTCAAGGGCCAGAGGTCGCTGACGAAGCTGATGTTGCGCTTGTGCTTCTGTCCCTGTCCGTCGGTGTACTCGATGACCTTCAGCTTCATCATGCCCACGACAGCCGCTTCCTGCTCGGGCGTGGCCTCGATGCCTTGCTCGCGGAGCACCTTGTCGAACGAGGGCACCCACGCTTCGTCGGGCTGCTTGAGGAGGTACTGATGGTTGAACCAGGCCGCTTTGATGTAGTCGAACTTCGCGCCGTTCTTCGAGCACTTGCTGAGGTCGAAGAGCTGCACCATCTCGTCGAGGCTCATCACCTCCTGGTCGTTCCCCGGGTTCCAGCCAAGCAAGGCGAGGAAGTTGACGACGGCTTCGGGCAGATAACCTTTTTCGCGATAGCCGCTGCTCACCTGGCCGCTCTTCGGGTCGTGCCATTCGAGCGGGAAGACAGGGAAGCCGAGCTTGTCGCCATCGCGCTTGCTGAGCTTGCCGTTGCCGACGGGCTTGAGCAGGAGCGGCAGGTGTGCGAAGCGAGGCATCGTGTCGGCCCACCCGAAAGCTTCGTAGAGAAGGACATGGAGCGGTGCGCTGGGCAGCCATTCCTCGCCGCGGATGACGTGCGTCACCTCCATCAAGTGGTCGTCCACAATGTTGGCGAGGTGGTAGGTGGGCAGCTGGTCGGCACTCTTGTAGAGCACCTTGTCGTCGAGGATGCTGCTGTTGATGCGCACTTCGCCGCGAATGATGTCGTCCACCACGATGTCCCGTCCCGGCTCGATGAGGAAGCGGACAACGTACTGCCTGCCTTCAGAGATGAGCTTGTCGACCTCCTCCTTTGGCATCGTTAAGGAGTTGCGCATCGAGAGGCGCGTGCTGGCGTCGTATTGGAAGTTCTCAATCTCAGCACGTTTGGCATCGAGTTCCTCCGGCGTGTCGAAGGCGATGTAGGCCTTGCCGTTGTCGAGAAGCTCGCGCACGTACTTCTTATATATATCGCGACGCTCGCTCTGGCGATATGGGCCATGGCTGCCGCCGAAGCTCACGCCTTCGTCAAAGCGTATGCCCAGCCATTTGAAGGACTCGATGATGTACTCCTCGGCTCCAGGCACAAGGCGAGTGGAGTCGGTATCCTCGATGCGGAAGATGAGTTCGCCGCCGTGCTGACGGGCGAAAAGGTAGTTGTATAATGCTGTACGGACGCCGCCGATGTGGAGCGGACCTGTGGGACTTGGTGCAAAGCGAACGCGCACCCTCTTTTTCAGTTCAGAGTTCATAGTTCAAAGTTCATACTTATGTTTTCCGTGCAAAAGTACAAAAAAGTTTTGGATTAGAGCTTAGGGATTATAGATTATTTCGTATCTTTGTGCAGAAAAAGTAATTAAGAAGCATAGCACGACGAATGTCAGCTATGAAGCTTCAGCTCGACGTAAGTCAACTATGAATTATGAATTGTGAATTATGAATTAAAGAAATGAGCCGATACAACCACAATCATAACCTGAGCGGCAAGGACTATTTCTTCCGTGTCCTCTTTTCCATTATTGCCACAGGCATCTTGGTGGCCTTCATGCCTCAAGGCGGAATGAGTGCCACCTATCACTATCAGAAGGGCGAGCCGTGGGAGGATGAGGCATTCATTGCCCAGGACAGCTTCCCCATCCTGAAGCCGGCAGAACGCATAGCGCGCGAGCAGGACAGTCTGCGACAGTTCTACGAGCCTTACTTCCGCCTGGAAGAAGGGACCGAAGAGGAGCAGATGCAGACACTCCGACAGGAGTTCTCTGCCCTGTCGCGGCTGGGGACTCCCCATTATTTCCTGCCGCATCTGCTGGAGAAACTGCACCACATCTACGTGACCGGCATTCTCTCGGGCGCAGATGCAGCCAGGTTCGATGCCGACACGCCGCAGCGGGTGCGCATCTACCACGGCGTAGAGTCCGGTGTGCGCTACTTCTCGTCCCTCTACAGCGAGAAGACCGCCTACGAGTACCTCGTGTCGGAGGAGGACAGCGTGCGCTTTGGGCACAGCCGTCTGCACGGGCTCGACCTGATGAAGTTCGTACACCCCAACCTCACCTACGATGCCGCGAAGAGCGCACAGCAGCGGCAGGAGGTGGACGGACGCCTGGTGCGTACGATGGGTGTCGTGCTGCAAGGGCAGAAGGTCGTCGACAAGGGTCAGATTGTGGACGACGGCGTGATGGACATCCTGCAATCCTGGGAGCTGCATCAGCGCGAGCATAAGCTCAGCACCAGCGAGGTGCTTTCCCGTATGGGCGGACGCACCGTCTACGTTGCCATCCTTGTCGTGCTGTTGCTCATGTACTTCCAGCAGTTCCGCAGCGACTACCTCGACAGCTTCCGCACCGTGCTCCTCATCATGACCCTCTTCCTCGTCTTCCCCATCATCACCTATACCATCATGGGACACATGTGGGCCAGCGTCTACGTGGTGCCCTACTGCACGTTGCCCATCCTGCTGCGCATCTTCCTGGACTCGCGCTCGGCATTCATCACGCACGTCCTCACCATACTGGCCTCCGCCGTTGTGCTCTCGCAACCCTTCACTTTCATTGTGACGCAGATTGTTGCAGGCCTCGTGGCCATCTATTCCCTGCGGGAACTCTCGCAGCGCTACGAGCTCTTCCGCGCTACCGTGTGGGTCACCATTTCCACCCTGCTGACCTATCTCTGCATGGAGTTCGTGCGAGGCACAGCCGACGGCAGCCTGGACCTGAGCCGCTGGCCGTACATCTATCTGACGGTAGCCGGTGTGCTCACCATGCTGGTCTATCTGCTGCTCATCCCCATCGAGCGCATCTTCGGCTTCACCTCCATTGTCACCCTCGTGGAGCTGCAAAACGTGAACAACCCCCTGCTGCGACGGCTCTCGGAGGAAGCTACCGGCACCTTCAACCACAGCATGCAGGTGGCCAATCTGGCGGCAGAAGTGGCCAACAAGATAGGGGCCAAGGCACAGCTCGTCCGTACCGGTGCCCTCTATCACGACATCGGCAAGCTGGAGAATGCCGTCTTCTTCACCGAGAACCAGAACGGCAAGAATCCGCATGACGGCTTGCCCTACGAACGCAGTGCGCAGATTATCATCCAACATGTGGAGAAAGGTTTGCGGCTGGCCGACAAGTACAAGCTGCCGACCGTGGTGAAAGACTTCATCGCCACACATCATGGCAGGAGCCTGACCCGCTATTTCTACGTCCAGAAAGTTAAGAGTGAAGAGTTAAGAGTGAAGAATGACAATAACAACTCTGGCGGTAACTCTGATTCTTCACTCTTCACTCTTCACTCTTCACTCGAGGCTCCCTTCCGCTATCCCGGGCCCAAGCCGCAGACGTTGGAGCAGGCCATCCTGATGATGGCCGATGCTGTGGAAGCTGCATCGCGTAGCCTGCCCGAGTACACCGAAGAGAGCATCAATCAGATGGTTGAGAAGATTATCGGAGCGCAGGTCAGCGACGGCAGCTTCAA
>CADCCR010000124.1 GCA_902799985.1 uncultured Bacteroidales bacterium
GCGCATGTGTATCTTCGGCACGAGTTCCTTGGGCAGGCGTTCGTCGTCGGCCATGATGAGGTTGCCGTCTATCTCTACGCAGGGGCGCTCTTTTGCGAAATAGAGGGGCACGATGGGGATGTGCTCGAGGCGTATGTACTGCCAGATGTCGAGCTCCGTCCAGTTGGAGAGGGGAAAGACGCGGATGCTCTCGCCCTTGTGGATGCGGCTGTTGTAGATGTCCCAGAGTTCGGGGCGCTGGTTCTTGGGGTCCCATTGGTTGAACTGGTCGCGGAAGCTGAAGATGCGTTCCTTGGCGCGTGACTTCTCTTCGTCGCGGCGTGCCCCACCGAAGGCTGCATCGAACTTCCACTTGTTCAGGGCGTCGAGCAGGGCCTTTGTCTTCATCAGGTCGGTGTGCACCTTGCTGCCGTGTGTGAAGGGACCTACGCCAGCGCGAAAGGCTTCCATGTTGCTCTCCACGATGAGGTTCCATCCGTGCTCCTTGGCATAGCGGTCGCGGAACTCAATCATCTCGCGGAACTTCCATTTCGAGTCGATGTGCATCAGCGGGAAGGGCACCTTGCCTGGGGCGAAAGCCTTTTCTGCAAGGCGCACCATGACGCTGCTGTCCTTGCCGATGCTGTAGAGCATGACGGGGTTCTCGAACTCTGCCGCCACCTCCCGAATGATGTGGATGGACTCGGCCTCGAGCTCCTGAAGGTGGCTCAAACGATATTCAGACATGTGTTTTTCTTGTTTATTTCTTGTGCAAAGGTACGAAAAAGGGAGCAAAGAGCCAAGTAAATCACTTCTTTTTGTGATATCGAAGCGCCTAGCCTTTCCGAGATAAGCGCGAGGCGCTTCCGAGATAAGCACGAGGCGCTTCCGAAATAAGCGCAGGGTGTGTGCTCAGTCTTTTGCGTGTATGAAGGGACGCAGTGCGTCGGTCTCCATGCCGCGACGCAGGGCGTAGTCGCGAAGCTGGTCTTCGCCGATGGGCCCTACGCTGAAGTATCGTGCCAGGGGGTGGGCAAACATGAGGCCGCTGGTGCTGGCATGTGGCATCATGGCGCCGTTCTCGGTGAGGCGAATGCCCAGCGACGGGAAGTCGAGCAGCTTGGATAGCAGGAAGTTGAGGCTTTGGTCGGGCAGTGAAGGATAGCCCACAGCGGGACGGATGCCCTGATACTGGGCGGCAAGCATCTGCGGGATGCTGAGCTGTTCGTCGGCTGCATAGCCCCACCACTCGCGCCGCACCTTCATGTGCGCCAGTTCTGTTGCAGCCTCTGCCAAGCGGTCGGCCAGGGTCTGCGCCAGGAGGTGGCGGTAGGGGTCGTCGGCGAAGGACTGCTCCATGTCGGGCTCTGTGGTGCTGGCAAAGAGGCCGATGCGGTCGTCGATGCCAGACTGACGGGGTGCCACGAAGTCAGCCAGGCAGAGACACGGTTCGCCCTCCGAGCATCGCTGGCTGCGCAACAATGGCAGACGTGCTCCGAGGTCGGGCAGCACGATGTCTTCGTCCTCGCTCCACGCGCGTTCTATCATCACCCGACAGGTGGCCGTCCGTCCCTCCTCGGCCCAGCGGCGCAGCTGTTCCTGGGCGTCGTGCCAAAGGTTCAGCGCCGTCCGCGCCTGGGGCTGCTGCTTGCCGGAGAAACTCTGAATCCAGCCGGTGGTGCATGCCGGACAGTCGTGCACCTGTGCTACGGACGCAAAACTTGTGTCGAGCGACCATGCATGAAAGAAGTAGCCCCAGCTGACGAACGGCAGGAGCTCCGGGATGGTGAAGTGTGGAGTGCGGGTCATTGGTCGGGATTGGAAACAAAGCCCTGATGGCGCTCGGGCAGGTCGCGCATGATGATGTCGTAGCTCAGCTCGAGGGTGCGGCGAACGGCTTCATTCCTTTCTGTGTTCTGCTGGTGTTCAGACGGTTCGTGCTGGTCTTCCTGCTGCTTGAGGCTTGTCCTTGCCTCTGGCATGATGGGTTCGTGTATGATGAGCTTCATGGGATGCCATGTGAGGAAGAAGAATCCTCGCTGACGCGGCAGGACATCGAAACAGCCGTCGATGGTGACGGGCACAACGGGGAGTTGCAGCTCGTCGGCCAGCTGGAAGGCTCCGCGGCGGAACTTCGCCATGTGGCCCGTGAAGGTGCGTGCTCCTTCGGGAAAGACGACCAGCGAGACACCATGCTTCAGCACTTGTCGCCCCTGTTCGTAGGTCTTGTGGATGGCTTTCGGGCCGCTCTTGTCCACGAAGATGTGCCCTGCGCTCTCGCATGCTTTGCCTATCAGCGGCATGTTGCGCAGCGACTTCTTCATCATCCAGCGGAAACTGCGTCCCAGAAAACCGTAGACGAGGAAGATGTCGTACACGCCCTGATGGTTGGCCACGAAGACGTAGGACTGCTTCTTGTCGAGCAGCTCGCGCCCCTGCACCCTGACGGGCAACAGGAAGCCCCAGCACATCAGCCGGCTCCACACCATAGGCGGGTAGTAGCCCCAGAAGCGGGCTTTGCCCAATGTGCAGCCGATGATGGTGATGAGGGTTGTAACAATCGTCACAATCAACAGCAGGGGTGCGGCGATGAAGAGCTGATAGAGTCGGTAGAGTATCTGCATGGCATCAGTAGTTCTTCGCTTTCTCCCTGTTCTCCTCTGCTATCCTGATGTACTCCTTGACATAGGGATGTCCCAGGAAATAAGGTGTGGCGTTGGTGATGATTTCCTCTATCTGAGGCGTAAGGACGGGGTAGGGCAGACTGCTGGTCAGTATCATGAAGATGCCGGGCCCTAATACATTATTATAATTGTCGCGTATGAAGCGGGTGATGAGCTTGTCGTTCTCGGCTTCCAGCTGGCTCAACTGCTTGCTGAGCTCGAACACCCTCTCGTCGTCGTCCGTCCCATTCATAATCATCTGCGCCTCAAGGTGTGGCAGCTCGGCCATTTGAGCATCGAGCTGAGTCTTGCGTTGTATGAAGCCCGAGAGTGTGTCGTTGAGCGGAGTGCCTGTCGCCGATTGCTGTGTCTCGCCGATGCTGAGCTTCACTTCGCCTTCTTCGAGCACAATCGGCATCAGGCTCAAGTCGCCCATGAAGATGTTGGCCAGCATCGTGGAGTCCATGCCTCCGCCGAAGTTGAACTTGCCGTGAACCACGCGAGTGGAGTCGATGCTGCGCATCTCGCCGTCGGCGAAGACCTTCAGCGTGAGCATCTTACCCTCAAGCTCATCTACGCTCGACGAACCTGTTACGGCATACTGACTCCTGCAGGAAAGCATGGTGAGAAGGCAAAGCAATAGCCCCCCTCCAACTCCCCCTCTAAGGGAAGATTTTATTGAAGAGTGCCTATGAATGCTGAATCTCATTACTATTTAGCTCGTTTAACACGGCAAAGATACAAATAAAAGTTCATAGTTCATAGTTCATAGTTCATAGTTGTGAAAGAATTAAGAAATTTTATGATGAGCAGGCACAGAATAAGCCAATTTGCATCATATAACTATGAAGCTTTAGCTCGACGTCAGTCAACTATGAAGCTTTAGCTCGACGTTAGTCAACTATGAACTGTTTTACATCTTCGCCATCGCCTGTTCCAGGTCGGCGATGATGTCGTCGACGTTCTCGATGCCAACGCTGAGACGCACGAGGTCGGGAGCTACGCCTGCCTCGCGCAACTGCTCGTCGCTGAGCTGCCGGTGGGTATGGCTGGCGGGGTGCAGCACACAGGTGCGGGCATCGGCCACATGCGTCACGATGCTGATGAAGTCCAGGTTGTCCATGAAGCGGATGGCCTCCTCCTTCGTGCCTTTCAGGCCGAAGGCTATCACGCCGCAAGTGCCATTCGGCATGTACTTCTGAGCCAGGGCATAGTACTTGTTCGAGGGCAGACCGGCATAGTTCACCCAACCCACCTTCGGGTTCTTCTCCAGCCACTCGGCCACCTTCTGCGCATTCTCGCAATGGCGAGCCATGCGGAGGTGGAGCGTCTCCAGGCCGAGGTTGAGCAGGAAGGAGTTCTGCGGTGCGGGGATGCTGCCCAGGTCGCGCATCAGCTGTGCCACGAGCTTGGTGGTGTAGGCCATCTTGCCGAAAGCCTTCGTGTAGGTCAGACCGTGATACGACTCGTCGGGCGTGCAGAGGCCGGGGAACTTCTCTGCGTACTTGTCCCAATCGAAGTTGCCGCTATCGACCACGACGCCGCCCACTTGAGTGGCGTGGCCGTCCATGTACTTCGTCGTGGAGTGCGTCACGATGTCGCATCCCCATTCGAACGGACGGCAGTTGATGGGCGTGGCGAATGTGTTATCGACGATGAGGGGCACACCATGCCTGTGTGCCATCTTGGCAAAGCGCTCGATGTCGAACACATTGCCGCCTGGGTTGGAGATGGTCTCGCCGAAGAAGCACTTGGTGTTCGGGCGGAAGCAAGCCTCGATGCGCTCGTCGTCCCAGTCGGGGTCGATGAAGGTGCACTCGATGCCGAGCTTCTTCAGCGTCACGCCGAAGAGGTTGAACGTGCCGCCGTAGATGGTGTTGGAGGTGATGAAGTGGTCGCCAGCCTGGCAGATGTTGAAGATGGCGTAGAAGTTCGCGGCCTGTCCGCTGCTGGTCAGCACAGCACCCACGCCGCCCTCGAGGGCAGCAATCTTCTGAGCCACGGCATCGTTCGTCGGATTGGCCAGACGGGTATAGAAGTAGCCGCTGTCCTTGAGGTCGAAGAGTCGCGCCATCTGGTCGCTCGTCTCGTAGCGATATGTTGTACTTTGATAGATTGGCAGTTGTTGCGGTTCGCCCTTCTTGGGCTTCCATCCGCCGTGAATGCAGATGGTCTCCAGGTTTTTCTTTTTCATAATATATAATGTTGTTTCTTTCTGTCTTGGCTGCAAAGGTACGAATAAGCGAGCGAAAAACAAAAGGAAACGGCGTATTTCTTTTTGTTTTTCCAAGCGAGAGTACTTTCAGGGTTCTCTCTTAAACATGAATTGCCCTGTAATCATCCATGTAATGTCCCATATAATTCATGGTAAGTGTTTTGTGTTTCATAAGTATTTGTAACACAGACAGAAACGAATACACCCCGAAGTTGAAAGGTACAAAAAAGTGCAATTGGCGATTTGTCGATTTTGGTGCCAACGCGAGCAGTTTTTCTATCATAAAAACCATACAAGATTTAACAATTCGTTAAGATTGTTTAACAGGTGAGTTTTAACCATTTTGAGCTTTTGGCAACTTCGGTGAGCAAAGACAAAGGATTTTTGCCAGTCAAAAGAGAGAAGATAAAGCATCAAAATGGGAGCATTTGTACCGACCTTGTACCTCGGTTGCGCTAAGTAACTGTGTGACAAGGTCGGTTAATAATTCAAAATCAACTCATGCATGGCATTTTGATTCATTTTAGAGGGAAATGTGCACTATATCGTGTTAAAGTCTGTCATATCAGAACCTCCTTGAAGAATATTTTGTAACTTTGCAATCAAATTCACATAGGATTGTATCATCATGAACGAGAATTTCGCTATACAGCTCTTTGAGGGCAAGAAAGTTCGCATCGTATGGGATGCAGAACAGGAGAAGTACTATTTCTCTGTAACGGATATAGTGCAGGTCTTGACAGATTCCGTGAATCCGCGTGATTACATAAAGAAGATGCTTAGACGTGACCCAGAACTGAAATCCAAGTGGGGGACAATTTGTCCCCCTGTTGAAATGTTGGCTCCAGATGGCAAGCGACGCAAGACGCAAGCCGCTGATCTTGAAGGCATTTTTAGAATCATCCAGGCCATACCCTCCAAGAAAGCCGAACCTGTGAAGCAATGGCTTGCCGAGTTGGGCAGTATGCGCGTTGACCAAATGATTGACCCGGAACTGACCTTTCAGATGGCCGTCGAGGACTATCGTCGTCAAGGCTACAGCGACCGCTGGATAAACGAGCGCATGCGCTCCATTGAGATGCGTAAGGAGCTGACCGATGAGTGGCATCGTTCCGGCATACATGAGCCTAAGGACTTCGCCATTCTGACAAATGTGCTGACAAAGGCGTGGAGCGGCATGACCACAGGCGAATACAAGCGTTACAAGGGGCTGACCAAGCAGAACCTGCGCGACAACATGACGAATGTGGAACTGGCACTCAACACACTTGCCGAGGTAGCTACCACGGAGTATTCTCGCCAATCTAATCCGCAGTCGATGGCCGAGAGCCAACGTATTGCAAAGGAAGGTGGCGAAGTAGCACGCGAAGCACGCGAGACGATGGAACGCCGTCTTGGCAGAAGCGTTGTTTCTTCTGAGCGTGCATCAGACTACATAAGGCCAATTGAGGACAAAGGGCAGAACGCTCAGCCCAAGGAGGACGAATAAGAACAATTCTATGAATATCATCATTATTGGAGCCACCTCAGGCATTGGCAAGGCCTTGTATGAGAAATATGCAACCGACGGAAACCGTATAGGTATCGTTGGGCGACGAACACACCTGCTGAATGAACTCCAACAACAACACCCAGAATGCACCATCACCGCAACAGCCGACATCACCAAACAGGACGAGGTAGAGAGAGCCATCCATGACTTTACCAAAGAACTTGGCCATGTGGATTTAGCCATAGTCTGCTCTGGAACGGGCGAGATTAACCCCACGCTTGACTACGCATTGGAACGCCCTACGCTTGACACCAATGTGATGGGTTGGACATACGTCATTGACACGCTCTTCCATTTGTTTGAGCAACAGGCGCACGGTCATCTTGTTGCCATTACGTCGGCTGGTGGACTGAGAGGTGAGCCGATGGCACCAGCCTACAGCGCGACGAAGGCCTATCAAATCAACTATATGGAAGCCTTGCGCAAAAAGGCTTTCAAAGCTGGCGGAAAAGTCATCGTCACAGATATACGCCCCGGCCTTGTCGATACTGCAATGGCAAAAGGCGAAGGACTCTTCTGGGTGATGCCCGTCGAAAAGGTCGCCAGTCAGATTGTCGCCGCCATCCGCAAGCAGAAATCCAAGGCATACGTCACCAAGCGCTGGCACGTCCTTGCTATCATCAACAAGAATCTTCCGTATAGCATATATAAGAAGATGTGACCCATTCACTTTATGTCAAACTTTCAAAAAACAGTAAGGATTATGGAGAACCCGACATTACCTACCAACTGGCTGGCAGCGACAAGCTGGGGATTGAGGGTAATACCCTTCCTGATGTTTTCTTTATAGGAAACAAATAGATATTGAACCCTCAAACATATAATTTCCGATGAGTCCATAATATA
>CADCCR010000125.1 GCA_902799985.1 uncultured Bacteroidales bacterium
TTTTAAAATTTTACATGAATCTGTTGTATAATATGTACGCGAGAGTGGGCATTGCCAATCCGCAGTCGATGAACTTGTCCATCATGGGGGAGTACCACGACTATCCTCCCATCAGCGAAAAGATGGCCAATCCCTTCGTCCGGTGCATCAATTCCGTTAAGTTCCTGCATTATGTGTTCTCCGGCCGAAGTGCGATGAAGAAGTTCTCAACGCTTCTGAGCAAGGTGCATTTTGCCAAAACGGCCTCCTACAGGGAGTTATACAAGAGCATCGATGCCAACATCGCCCTTCTGGACGAGAGCCTTATCTACCATTATGCGTCCTCAGCCTACTCCGGCAGTGCTACCAGCACCTTGTACAGAATGGTGGACAAGTACTTCCCCGACAAACGGAAGTACCAGTCTTTCCTGTCGCACCTGCTCAGCAATATCCCGAACATCGAGAGTGCCGACATCTTGTCGCGCCTGCAGGACTTGGCATCGCTGATTAAGAAACAGGAACCGGGTGCCGTCGGTTTCTGTGCCGACGAACTGCTGAGATACATCAGGAACAACGCCGAGGCCAACGCCATGCACCAGGCATTCCTGGCTCGCCACGGACATCGCTGCATCAAAGAGGCTGAGATGCGCAACAAACCTTGGCGGGACGACGAGACATCCCTGATGAACTATTTGCTGAGCATCATTCGCTCGCCGATGAGTCTCGTGCAGAAGGAAGGGGAGATTGACTACAAGAAGGAATTCTCCTTCATTAAGAATCCGCTGCTGAAGGCCGCGGCCATATCGTATGCAAAGAAGTCAAGACAGGGTGTCGTCGACCGCGAACACACGAAATCCCAGCTGATTCAAATCATCGACTTGTTCAAAACCCAATATGCCATCCTTGCTGACCTGCTGGTGAAGAACGCGTTGCTGACGGATGCAGACCTGATTTATTTCCTGACACACCAGGAGATAGGCCAGCTGATTGACGGCAAGTCCAGTCTTCTCCCGCTTGCCGAAAGACGCAGGAAAGCCTATGCCATCCAGGAGGAACTCTCGTTCGACGATACCTACATCGGCAAGCCGATAGCCAATGTGTTCGACGTGGAGCAGGCCGACGGCGTGATGAAAGGCGTTCCGGTCTCTAATGGGGAGTGCGAAGGCGTGGTGCATATCGTTCAGTCCGCCGCCGATGCCAACCAGCTGCAGAGGGGAGAAATCATGGTGGCCAAGTTCACCGACATTGGTTGGACACCGTATTATTCTATTGTCAACGGCTTGATTACCGAGATAGGTTCCTCCCTGTCGCATGGAGCAGTCGTGGCCCGCGAATACGGCTTGCCCACCATTGTGAACGTGAAGGGCGCCACGAAGATACTGAAGAATGGCGACCGCATTAAGATGGATGCCAGCAAAGGCATCATCACGACGTTGTCCAAGTAGCTGCTCGCCGCAAGTTTCGTAGCTGTTCTATGTGGATAGGAGCCGGAAGCGCCCTGTGCTTATTTCGGAAGCGCCTCGTGCTTATTTCAGAAGCGCCCCGCGCTTATCGCCGAAGCGCCTCGCGCTTATTTTGGAAGCGCACGGAGCTTGACGGGGAGGTCTTGCCCGATTGGAGCAAGACGAAGCGTCAGTCTTCCTGTACCCGCAGTTGCACGAGCTCAATCTTGGTGGCGGTCTTCTTCGTCACCTTGAACTCCCAATGTCCGAAGCACACAGGTTCGTTCAGCTTCGGGAAGTTCTGCAGCTCGTGCAGGATGAGTCCGCCCACGGTCAGGTACTCGTCGCTCTCGGGCAGGTCCAGGTCGAGCAGCTCGTTGGCCTGTGCTATCTCCAGTCGGCCGGAGAGCAGATATTCGCCGGGAGCCGTCTGTCGGGCCACATAGCTCTTGCTGTCGTGCTCGTCCTCTATCTCACCGAAGATTTCCTCCACAAGGTCCTCCATGGTGACGATGCCGCTGGTGCCGCCGAACTCGTCGACGATGACAGCCATCGAACGCTTTTGGCTGATGAAGATGCCGAGCAGCTTCTGCGCGTTCATCGTCTCGGGCACGATGGTCACCTCGCGCATGTGTTTCGTCCAGTCCTCGCCCTCCTTCATGCGGAACATCTCGACGCTGTGGATGTAGCCCACGATGTTGTCGATGTCCTCCTTGTAGACGATAATCTTGCTGTGGCCGCTCTCCACGAACTGGATGCGCAGGTCGTGCAGGGATGTCTCGACCGAGACGGCGGTAATCTCTGTGCGTGGCACGATGCAGTCGCGCACCTTGATGGAGCTGAAGTCGAGTGCGTTCTGGAAAATCTTCACTTCGTCCTCGATGTCTTCGTCGTCTGTCGCTTTCTCCAGATTGCTTTGTATGAGGTAGTCCAGGTCTTCGCGTGTGAAGACTTTCTCCATCGGGTCCTTGGTAACCTTCTCGCCCACCATCCACAGCAGAAGCTTGCCCAGCGAACTGGTCAGTTTGCTGATGGGCCAGAGCAATATATAAAATATGTAGGCAGGCAGGGCGAAGATGCGCATCATGCGGTTGGGATTGATGCTGAAGAGCGTCTTGGGCAGGAACTCGCCCGTGACGAGTACGATTATCGTGGCAAGGATGGTCTGGATAAACAGGCAGATGGCCTCGTTCGGACAGTCGCCGTAGGGGCGGTGAAGGCCAAGCGGGATGAGGATGGCTGTGCTGACAATCCTTGCCATGAGGATGCCGTAGACGACCAGCGCGATGTTGTTGCCCACCAGAAGCGTGGAGATGAAGCTGTTGGGGTGGCGGTAGAAGGTGTCGATGAGGCGCGACGAGAATCCCTGTTCCTTCCTGTCCATCTCGAAGCGCAACTTGCTGCTCGAGACGAAGGCAATCTCCATGCCCGAGAAGAAGCCGGAGAGCAGGAGGATGGCTACAATAGATATGATGGTAGAAGTGTCTATGTCTTGCATTTCGTGTTCGTGGTTATGGCTTTTCTATGCGTTGCCCTGCCTGCTGGGAGCTGCCTCGCTGCGGCGCTTTCGGGCTTTCTCCTCTTAGGGGAGTGCTCTGCATAGAGTCGGGTGGGGCGGTCTGTTCGCCCTCGTTCTCTGTGTCGGAAACGGGGAACGTACCTACGGAATTGATGACAGAATACTGCGTCATCTGTTCGTTGCTGCGGAACTCTGTCCCTTCCAGCTCGCGTTCGGGAGTGGTGATGTGCATGTACACATGGTTCCACATCTCGTGGGTGTTCAGGTCCCAGAAGAGTTCCTCGGTGCGGAAGATGTCGCCGTTCACGTTGCGCACCACAACCCTGCCACGCAGCTCCCACAGGTTTTGGCGGTGCAGGTAGGCGGTGTCGGACTGTACGAAGAGGTCGGTGTGGAATTTCTCGTCGAAGCGTTCCATGAGGAGGCCCTTCATGAACTTCCATGTGGAAGCTTCCCCTTCGAGGCCATTATAGATGTCCCATTCTTCGACCACCAAGTGGTAGCGCATCACGCCGCTGTCGCTGATGAACGTATTCACGCCGGTAGCGTGCATGAACGGCAGGGAGTCCTTCTCGCTGACGGCTTCCGCCAGATGCTCCTCCTCGCCCGAACATCCGAAAGAAAGCAGAAGGAGGAACAGGCACAGAACGTTGAAAACTGAAAGCTGAAAGTTCTTCATTCGTCACTCTTCCCTTTTCACTTTTCCTTATTCTTTTCCTTGTTCACTCTTTCCTCTTGCTGTTCCAGGTTCCTTCCCCCTCATTACTGAATCTTATACTTCATGAACCAGCGTTCGTTGAAGGTGAAACCGAAGTTGAGGAGCAGGTAGTTCTCCGTAATCATGCCCGATGCGCTGGCCGAACGTCGCATCCATTGCAGGCCGAAGTTGATGACGGAACGGTTGTTCCACCGGTTCGTGATGGGCAGACCAGCGCCGATGCTCATACAGAGCTCGCTGGGTCCGTCGTGTCCGTTCACCTTCAGATAGGGTGTCGTGAAGTTGATGCCGGCCTTGTACTGAATGCGTTGCCAGTATTTGCCGAAGGGATTAGGTGTCCATTGTGTGCCGATGGCAATCTTGGTCTTGTCGCGGAAGTAGCCCTTCATGGGCACAAGGTTGTCTGCCGTCTCGATGGGCATGCGGCAGTTGCTCCAGCGCTCATGGTAGACGTCGGCTGCCACAAGCAGCGTGTTCTTGTGCTGCCAGGAAGCACCACCGGCGAAGGTGAAGGGCAGGTCGAAGGGCTTGGAGGCTGTGTAGAGCGTAGAGTCGCCGTTCGAGGTATAGATGTAGAGTGTAGCGTCCTGCGCTATCTTGTGTCCGATGCCTGCTGTTACGCCCAGCGTCAACCAGTCCTGTCTGGTCAGACGAATGGGGTACTGCACTCCCAGGTCAATCTTGTATGTCCTCAGCGAGGCGTTGCAGTTCTTTAGGGTGCCGCTGTAGCTGCTGGCCGATATGCCGTCTTCTTTGTATATCTGGGCCATGTCGTGGTTGTATTTGCCCCAGAGGAAACCGATATTGGCTCCGACCGAGAGGTTGCGATACGCCTTCCATCCCAGTCCGATGTAGGCTTGGTTCAGTCCTCCGTCGCCGTAGTATTGGTTGCTGTTGGTGACGGTCCGTTCCGAGTTGTCGTCCACGCCAATGACCGCATCGTTGGAGTAGAAGTTGTAGCCGATGTTGGAGTATGGCATGAAGCCTGCAGTCAGTCCCAGTCCCTTGGCCAGACGCATGCCGACGTGTACGTAGTCGAGCGTAGCATTCTTGACGCCGACCTTTGTCGTGCCCTGCTTCATCTGTCCGAACGACGCCTTCATGCCGATGTCCAGGATGAAGCTCAGGGAGTCGATGGCGGAATAAGATGCTGGATTGACGGTGTTGATGCGGTTGCCGACGCGCACGCCAAGTCCCACGCCACCCATCGATTTGTTAAAGCCCTGTGGCTGGTCGCAGAGCAGTCCGAGGCCGAAGCGTGAGTAGGGTGAGTTGCATCCGTTGGTCTGGGCCAACGCCGTTGAAGATTGAATCAGGAGCAGAAATAAGACTCCCCATCCCCCAATGAAGGAAGAAAAGAAGGAATGCTTGTTTTGATGTCTGTAGTTATCCATTTTGAATAGGGTCTCCCCCTACTGGGCATCGGGGGTGTTGTAATCGAGTATCTTGTTCAGTCCTCTGGGAACGATGTATTTGTCTGAGAAGATGATGTTCTTGATGTTCGTGTCGAAACTGATATGGTTGCCTCCGGTCAGGAAGACCAGCAGGTTGGGGAACTTCGAGCGCATAGACTTGATGTAGCCCTCTATCTCGTACTTCATGCCTCGCAGCACGCCACTGCGGATGGCAGTCTCCGTGTTGTAGCCCATTCCGGGTACTTCGCCTTCTGCCTCCACCAAGGGCAGTCGTGCGGTGAACTCGTGCAGGGCACGGAGGCGCATCTGCATGCCTGGGGCGATGTTGCCGCCCCAGTAGTTGCCTCGCGCATCGATGACCTCGTAGGTGATGCAGGTGCCGGCATCGATGATGAGCAGGTCCTTGCCTGGCTTGAGCGAACTGGCTCCGATGACGGCTGCCAGTCGGTCGCTGCCCAGGGTTTCGGGCGTGCGGTAGCGGTTTGTGATGGGCACAGGTGTGTCCGGTGTGAAGCGAAGGATGGGAATCTGCAGCCGCGCCAGAGCATCCTCCTCGCATGGCTTGAGGTCGCGAACCGTTCCCACAATGCCGCGACTGAAGTTGTGCTTGGCCACGAATTCGTCCAGTCCGGACAGCTCGCCGCCCTCTGCACGTATCTCGCAGATAGGCTCATCACCGCGGAAAGCAACCATCTTGGTGACGGTGTTTCCTATATCTATTATTAATTTCACGGGTGCAAAGATACGACTTTTAATTCATAATTCATAATTCATAATTCATTATTATGCCTTTTTACGTTTTTTTGTGTTTTGCGAGAGTCGAGATGAGAAGAAAAGTGACGGGCGTTCCTCAAGCATTGTTGAAGACCTTACCCACCATTGCTGCGCTTCTTGTCGCCTTCCAGCTTGAAGGTCTCCTATTCAGGAAGTGGATTCTTCACTTTGATGCCGTCGGCTGCGATGAGTTTCAGAAGGCTCTTTGTCCATATCTCAGCAAGTCGCGTGGCACCTGCTTGGTTGGGATGCAGATAGAAATGACCGGCCTTGCCGTTCTCTTTTGTGAACAAGGGGATGTTGTACTCGAAGTATTCCCACACACCACGATGCCCGGCATAGACTTGCTCGTACTCTGCTGCGATTGCATCGAGGAAGGGATAGTAGCTGTGAAGTCGGTCGAGACCTTCTTGCAAGTACTTCGCACCGTTGTAGGTGCTGGGGCTATACCAAATGGGATAGTTGAGGAGTATCTTGCAATCGGGCACAGAGTCGATGAGTGCGTTGATGATGGTTTTGATGTTGGCGGCGTATGCTTCGGGCGAGACGGGAGCGCCTTCGGTACCCGTGCATGCGCTGTCATTCGTGCCAAGCATGATGGAAATGTACATCAACCCACCATTCTCCTTCTTAAAGGCTTTCGCATTATTGATGATGCGCTTGAAGTCTTCCCTGCCAGGCAGATAGCCCAAGGTGGTGATGCCGGAGTGACCTCCGTTGAAGACATGGGTCGGAACGCCAGTTGCCTGTTCCACCAGAGCGCGGCAAAGGATGGGCGGAGCCTGCGTGGAAGCATTGCTGAGGGTCGCTCCTGCTGTGATGCTATTACCGATGAAGAGCAGGTTTATGTTGCCCTTCCGGGAGTCGTTCTCCGAACTGTTGGCAGTAATCGGCGAGGCATTTGTGGTCAAAGTCTCACCTGTCTTCCACGCAAGTTCTGCTTTCGTTGGCAGGAACAATGTGCAAAGGGAAAACAATAAGGTAATGGTCTTTTTCATGATGGTTGTGTTCGTGCTTTAGTGTTTCTGCCTGCAAAATTACTATTTTTCCGTAACAATTGCCGATGAAACGAGAGAAAAAACTCATCCTCTCAGGTTAAATAATACAATTAGGCTGCATTAGTTTGTCAACATGACACGTTTAGTTGCTTAATTAGCCGTGGCTAATCGACGAACATCACCTGTAATGTTCGGACGAGAACGCAGGCATGAGCCGTCTCGAGGCACGAAGCAAGGCGTGACAGCTTGTTTTTTCATCGTTCTTGCCTTATTTTGAATTTATAAA
>CADCCR010000126.1 GCA_902799985.1 uncultured Bacteroidales bacterium
GCTCGTCGGGAAGCATCCTGAGATGACCATTCACTTCGAGAATGGCGAGGAGGGCATCGTGCAGAAAGTGGATGCGGAGCAGGCTGTGGAGATTCCTGTCTGCCGGATGAGCGAGACGGAGCTGGAGACGTACAAGCACGACTTCGTCAAGCCCTTCAACCTCGGTACAGGTCCGCTCTATCGCTTCGAGATTGTGACCACCGAGAAGCGGACGTATCTGCTCATGGATGTTCATCACCTGATATTCGACGGAGCGTCGGTGGATATCTTCCTCGGGCAACTGTGCAGCACACTTGATGGGGAAGCCATCGAGGACGAGGGCATGAGCTATGCTGCCTATGTAGCTGCCGAAAAGGCCAGCGAGGGCAGCGAGGAATACAAAAGGACGGCGGACTTCTTCCGCGAGCAACTGGCTGCCGTGGAAGCGGCCACCGAGGTGCGCCCCGACTTGCCCAACCCTACAAAGGGAACTATCGGCAAGGCGCTGGCCGCTCTCGACATCAAGGCGATAGACAGCTTCTGTCGCGCCAACAACATCACGCCAGCCCACCTGATTCTCTCGGCTGTCTATTATGCCCTTGCACGCTTCACCAACAGCGAACAGGTGTGCATCACGACGGTCTCGAACGGCCGCTCCGACCTGCGCATCTACAACACCATCGGCATGTTCGTCAACACGATTGCCTTGAGTGCCACCATCGGCAAACAGACCGTCGAAGGGTTCTTGCAGGAGGTGAGCAAGAACTTCGATGAGACGCTGCGCCACGAGAACTACCCGTTTGCACAGATTGCTGCCGACTACGGACTGACGGCTGAGATTCAGTTCGTCTATCAGCTCGGCGTCATCAACAAGTATGCCATCGGAGGCAAAGAGCTGGAGCTGGAGAGTCTGGAGCTGAAGGTGCCCAAGTTCCCCATCACCTTCTTCATCCGCGACATCGAAGGAAGGGCAACGGTCTGCGTGGAATACGACGACGGCAAGTACTCCGAAAGGCTGATGCAAAGCCTGGCCGATGCCGTCAAGGTGACGGTGGAAAGCATGATGGCAAGGGCCGATGCTGCCCTGACAAGCATCTGCATCCTCAGCGACGAGGAGGCCGAGCGCATCATCCGACTCGGCACAGGCAAGGATATCGATGTGGACTTGAGCAAGACCTTTGCCAACCTCTTCACCGAACAGGCCAAGCGCACTCCCGATGCACCTGCTGTGGTGGACAGGGACAGCCAGCTGACCTATGGCGAGATGGACCGCTACTCGAACGCCCTGGCCCACCAGCTGATTGCGTTCGGCGTGCAGCCCAACGACTTTGTGTGCGTCATGCTCGACCGCTTCAAGGAGTTCCCGCTCGCCGTACTGTCTATCCACAAGGCCGGTGCCGCCTACACGCCCCTGGACTTCGAATACCCCAACGAACGACTGAGCTACATGCTGGAGAACTCGGAGTCGAAGGTGCTGATAACGACCCACGATGTCTTAGAGGCCAAGCAGGCCGAGGGTGACTTCAGCACAGCTGCTGCCAGAACATTCTTCATCGACGACTTCATGAAGAGCGAGGAGGCAAGGGTGAAGAATGGTGAGGCGGCCGCTGCCATCGACCTCTCCAACCCCGATGGACTGGCCTACATGATCTACACCTCCGGCTCCACAGGCAAGCCTAAGGGAGCGATGCTCCATCATGCCGGCCTGCGCAACTTCATAGCTGTGGTGGTCGACATGGAGAAGCTGACGGCTGACGACCGCATCAGCGGACACCGCTCATTCTCGTTCGATGCTCATATCGAGGACATGTACCCCGTGCTCACCTTGGGCGGTTCGTTCCACATCATGCCAACGGAGATAAGGAAAGACCTCACCCGAATCAGGCAGTTCCTCATCGACCATCGGTGCACGGGCGGCGGCTACTCGACTGCCATGACCTGCCTGCTGCTCAACACCTTCGACGACCTGCCCATCCGCTTCACCACAGGTGGCGGCGAGAAGATGGACGGCGTCTACAGCGACCATATCGAAATCATCAATGTCTATGGGCCGACGGAATGTACCGACGACACCTCTTATTATAGCATCGCCCCTGGCTGCCGCGCAGAAAACATTCCCATCGGGCAGAGCGTGGCCAACAACTGGAATTTCATCGTCGACACAGCGGGGAATCTTGTGCCGCAAGGTGTGGCAGGCGAACTCTGCTTTGCCGGCATACAGGTGGGCCGCGGCTACTGGCGACTGCCCGAGCGCACAGCCAAGTCGTTCGTCGATTGTCCGTTTGTCAAGGCCGACCGCTGGGGCCGTCCTGTCCGTATGTACCACACGGGCGACCTCTGCCGCTGGAACAATGATGGACAGATAGAGTATCTGGGACGCATCGACACACAGGTGAAGTTGCGCGGCTTCCGCATCGAGCTGGGCGAGATAGAGAGCAAGGCGCTCAACATCGAAGGCATCCGGCAAGCTGCCGCTGAGGTCAGGAAGGTGCAGGGCAATGAGCATCTGGTGCTCTACTACACGTTGGAAAAGGGCTCCGACCTGAATGACGATGCCATCCACAATGCCCTCGCTGCCTCGTCGCTGGCCGAGTACATGGTGCCCGACGTCTACATGAAGATGGACATCATGCCGATGACACCCAACGGCAAAATCAACCGCAAGGTACTGCCTGCCCCCGAACTGCAACGCTCCACCGAGTACGAGGCACCCTGCGGCGAGATGGAGGAACTCTTCTGCACCATCTTCTCCGACATCCTCAAGATTAAGGAGGTTGGAGCCACGGACAACTTCTTCGAGATTGGCGGCACCAGCATCAATGCCATCAAGGTCATCGTGGAGGCCGGCAAGCAAGGTGTGCAGATTGTCTTCAACGACCTGTTCAACCTGAAGACACCACGGGCGTTAGCGGCCTATGTCGGTGGAAGCGATGCCGATGCTGCTCAGGAATCCTCATCTCAGGAGCAGGGAGCTCCCAATGCTCTCCCACAGACTCCCGAGGCCGAACATTATGCGCCCTACAATGCTCTGCTCGCGGCAAACACCCTTGCTGCATTCAGGAACGGCAAGCGTCAGCCCATCGGCAATGTGCTGCTGACCGGTGCAACGGGCTACCTCGGCATCCACATCCTCAATGAGCTGCTGACAAACCACCACGGCAAGATTCTCTGTCCTGTCCGTGCCAAGAGCGATGAAGAGGCCATGAACCGCCTCAAGACGCTGTTCTTCTACTACTTCGGCAAGTCTGCTGCCTTTGGGACCATCAACAATCGCGTAACCGCATTCGCAGCCGAGGTCACAGAGGCGAATGCCCTCGACGGCGTGAACGAAGCGTTGACCGTCATCAACTGCGTGGCCAATGTGAAGCACTTCTCGGTCGGCAACGATATCGAGATGGTGAACATCGAATCTGTGCGCCACCTCGTTGCATTCTGTCTGCGCACGAAGTCGCGGCTCATCCACGTTTCCACCAACAGCATTGCCGGCATGAGCGTCGACAATGTGCCCGGACCAGAGGTGAAACTGACGGAACAAAGTTTCTACATCGGACAGAACATCGATGCCAACAAATACGTCTACTCGAAGTTCATGGCAGAGGAGCTGGTGCTCGATGCCATTGCCCATCACGGACTGAATGCCAAGATTATGCGCGTCGGCAATCTTTCCGCCCGACAACACGATGGAGAGTTCCAGATAAACTTCAACACCAACAACTTCCTGGCCAAGCTCCGTGCCTATGTCGTCATCGGCATGGTACCCTACGAAGCCCTCGACCAATGCTTCGAGTTCTCGCCCATCGACGAGGTGGCCAGCGCCATCCTCCAATTGGCCATGACGCCGAAGGAGTGCATCGTCTTCCACCCCTCGAACACGCATCGCCAGTTCCTTTCCGACATCCTCACGGGCTTCGCCGAGGCTGGCATCACGCTGAAACGTGTGGAAAGCGAGGACTACCAGCAGGCGTTGGAGAAGGTGATGGACAACCCCGACCTCGTCACCATCCTACGGCCGCTGATGGCCTATAAGTCTTCGAGCGGCCACCAGACCCGCTGGATAGAAGCCGACAACGAGTACACCACGCAGGTACTCTACCGTCTTGGCTTCCAGTGGCCTACAACAGCTGCCGACTATGTGCATCGCTTTGTGGACACGATTGTCGGGTTCGATTACTTCAACGTCTAAAAAACCTTGGCTTCATGAATCAGGAAGAACAGTCCACATTCAACCGCACATTCTGGCGATTCCTCTTGTCATCTATCCTCATTGCCCTCTCCGGCTGTCTGGGCAATGTGGTGGATGCCATCATCGTCGGCAATCTGATTGGAGAGGATGGGGTCAGTGCCATCAACTTGACGAAGCCCATCATCCAGCTGATGTTCACCCTGAATATGTTCCTGGCCACAGGTGCCGGCATGCTCGTGGGCATCGAACTGGGGCGGAAGAACCACCAGGGCGCTGCCGGCTTCTATTCGCTCAGCATGGCTGCAACGATTGCTGTGGGTCTGCTCTTCACCGCAAGCGGATTGCTCATCCCCGATGTTGTAACGAGCTGGATATGCACCGACCAACACCTCTTCCAGCCGACACTTGACTATCTGCGAGTCATCCTCATAGGCGCTCCGGTCTACCTGCTGATGTGGGCACTCACCACTATGGCAGGTGTGGACGGCAGTCCGCGCCTGGCTTCCTTCGCCATACTGATAGACAATGCCGTCAATCTCTCGCTCGACATCGTGTTCATTCGATGGCTTGGCTGGGGCATTGAGGGCTCGTCTGCAGCTACCGTCGTAGGCCACATCGTGGGCATCGCCATCATGTGCCGCCACTTCCATTACAAAGACAACCATTTAAGGTTGACGTCTCTTGCCTCCAGCCACCTCCCTCTCTTCTCTTCGCTTGGCAAGATTATCTCCCAAGGCGCGCCCTTGGCTATAGCTGTAGGGTGCCTGGGACTGCTGTTCTTCGCCACCAACAACAGCGTGGCAACCGTGGGCGGTAGCGTGAGCCTCTTCGCTTTGGCTGTGTGCATGAATCTGCTGCAGATATACAATCTCTTCCTGGCAGGAATAGCCCGCACCATCCAAGCCCTCGGCTCCATCGAGGTGGGGCGTGGCGACAACGAGGCTTTCCGTCTGGTGCTGCGCAAGTCGTTCAACTTCATCACCATCGCCATGTCCGTGACCTGTCTCATTGTGTGGATAGTCCCCGAGTTCATCGCCCGCTTGTTTGGTGCCGAAGGCGATGCAACCGTCAGCGAGACTGTCCGTGCCTTGCGACCGTTCTCCCTGAGCATCATGCTCTGGTGCTATATCGATGCCCTGATAACCGTCTACAAGCTCTACAACTATCATGGCATGGCTCTGTTCATCTCCTTCGCTCTGTCACTGACGGTCATTCCAGTCCTTTGGCTCATCTCGCGCTATTCCCCCGGCCTCCTTTGGTACAGCTACCTCATCGCCTATGCCATCGAGGTGATTGCCATCGTCGCGCTCCACAAGATGACACACGTCAAGTTTGAACTGAAGCCAGCAGGATGATAAATCTACCGATGACTTCGTTCACCTCGATTTTGGGGGAGATTAATTATTGCTGTCCGTTGTAATACCCCAAGGGAGCAAGGAGCGAGGGGCAAGGGGCAAGGAGCAAGGGGCAAGGAGCAGGAGGATTGCTCTGGCTGTTGGTATTCTCTTGCCCCTTGCTCCCTGCTCCCTTTGGGTATCCTCTTGCCCCTTGCCCCCCTGCCCCTTGCCCCTTAAAAGAAAACGGCTGGGCAGTTCACTTGATGTCGAGCAGCTTGTGAGTCTGCAAGGAGAGCCTCCAGCGAGGATGCTGCAAGATGTAGTCGATGCAGGAACGCAGGATGATGCGGTTCTGCTCCTCGTTGCCCGTGTCGAGCGGTTGCAGATAAAAGCCCCCTCTCCTAACCCCTCCCCCGGGGAGGAGGGGGACAAAACGCTCGGGGTCTGTGCCGTCGCCCATATAAAGGACTTTCAACTCGTCTATCTTTAAGTCCTCCCTCATGGGGTAGGATTTAGGAGAGGCTGTCACCCAGTCGATACCCTCAGGCAAGGGCAAAGTGCCATTCGTTTCCACCTGAATGAAGAAGCCTGCTTCGTGCAGCTTATCGACGAGCGACTGCGTGAGCTGCAAGGCTGGTTCGCCGCCGGTGATGACGATGTGTCGCGGCAAGTGTCGGCTGGCTTCTGCAACAATCTCCTCTTCGCTCATCTCGCTGAAGGACTGATGCTTTGTATCACAGAACGGGCAACGCAAGTTGCAACCCGACAGGCGCAGGAAGAAAGCAGGCGTCCCGGTGAAGTGTCCTTCGCCCTGAAGTGATATGAAAGTCTCGTTAACTCGCATAGACTTGTCCTTCACTCTTCGTAGCTTGCCATGTTGCCCTCGCTCTCCTGTACATCCACCCGGTAGCACTCGGGTATCTGGTCGCACACCCAACGGGCGATGTTCTCAGCTGTGGGGTTGCAGGGCAGCACTTCGTTGAGGTTCGCATGGTCGAGCTTCGACTTGATGCTTCTTTTAATGCTTGTGAAGTCCACCACCATGCCATCGGCATTCAGGCTGGCCGATTTGCAGTAGACGGTGATAATCCAATTGTGGCCGTGCAGCTGACTGCACTTGCTGGGATAGGAGAGCTCAAGATGGTGACTTGCAGCTATCTCCATGCGTTTTGTTACATAATACATGATGCGAAAGTTTTTTGTTATAGGGTTTTCTTCTACCTATACTGCGCTTGCAGCACCGCAAAGGTACGACTATTTTCGACAAATTGCAACAAAAAGGCAATTTTACTTACACATTGTTTTGCAGTCTCTACATTTTGACATACATTTGCAGGCGAAAACGGAGGCAATGAATTAAAGATTAAGGTTTAAAGATTAAGGAAAACGTACCCACTTTTATGAGAAAACTTAGTGAAAATGAGATTTCTGCCCTCATGCAGCAGGGCTGCAAGGCAGAAGACTGGCAGAACATTACGGTGGCCGATGACTTCTGCACCGACTACATCCACCAGACAGACTTCTACGGCGAAGTGACACTCGGAGCATTCCACAACTGCAGGACTACACTCAGAAACTGCGTCATCGGCGACGATTGCCTCATCGAGAATGTTGGATGCATCAACACCACACCCAAGGCTTCCTTCGGCGAGGGATGCGTCATCTCCGTCCTCAACGAGGTGGGCGACGGCAACGTGATGATATTCGACGGCCTCAACTCGCAGCTGGCGTCCCTCATGGTCAAGTACGAACAGGACCGCGAGTTCACCGATATCGTGCGACGCCTCATCAAGAAAGACATCGCCGAGCACAGCCTGGCCATCACCACCATCGGCAACGGGGTGCGCATCACCTCGACAAACGAATTCACCAACTGCCACATCAGCGACGGCTGCAACATCGACGGAGCATTCCGTCTGCGCGACTGCACCCTGAAGAGCATCCCCAGCGCCACCGTAAACATCGGCGTAGGCGTCATCTGCCTCGACTCCGTCATCTACAACGGCTCCAGCATCACCAACGCCGCCAAGCTCGAGAACTGCTTCGTGGGCGAGGCTTGCAAGATAACCGACGGCTTCACGGCCGAGAACAGCCTCTTCTTCGCCAACTGCTACATGAGCAACGGCGAGGCATGCGCCGCTTTCTGCGGACCCTTCTCCGCCTCCCACCACAAGAGCTCGCTCCTCATCGGCGGCATGTTCTCATTCTACAACGCTGGCTCCAACACCAACTTCTCGAACCATGCCTACAAGATGGGACCCATGCACTGGGGCGTACTCGAGCGCGGCACAAAGACCGCCAGCGGCGGCTACATCCTCATGCCGGCACGCATCGGCACCTTCAGCGTCTGCTTCGGCAAGCTCATGCACCATCCCGACACACGCAAGCTCCCCTTCTCCTACCTCATCGCCTATGGCGACGACATGTACCTCGTGCCAGGCCGCAACCTGACTACCGTCGGCCTCTACCGCGACATCCGCAAGTGGCCGAAACGCGACAAACGCGAATCGCGAGGCAAGAACTCTATCGTCAACTTCGACTGGCTGTCGCCCTTCTCCGTAGGCGGCATCATGACAGCCAAACGCACGCTCGAGGCACTGCGCGAGGTGTCGGGCGACGTGGCTACCTACAACTTCCACGACTATGTCATCAAGAACTCGTCGCTCAAGAAAGGCATCAAGTACTACGACATCGCTCTGCGCATCTACATGGGAGCCGTGATGAAGCGCCACCGCCTGGAGCGACCCGCCTCGTCGGTCGGCACAGGCAAGTGGAGCGACCTGAGCGGTCTGCTCATCCCTCTGAGCGAGGAACAGCGCATCGTGGCAGCCATCAAGGACGGCTCGCTCAGCTCCATCCACGACATCCGCGAAGAGTTCGTCCGTGCCAACGACAACTATGCCGAGTACCGCTGGGCATGGAGCTACCGACTCATCTGCGAATACTACGGTATCAGCGAGATAACGGAAGAGACAGCCGCCCGTGTCCACGAAGACTACATCCAGGCACGCCGCGCTTGGATTGCCGAAATTCGCAAGGATGCACAGAAGGAGTTTGAGTTGGGCGACATCGACCAGAGCGTCCTCGACGACTTCATGGCTCAGCTCGACCAAGAAACCGACTGGGAGAACCTAAGGTACGATATGTAAAGGAGCAAGGGGGAGTTAGATAGATTAGGCAAGTTCCCAGAAGGCGATGGCAGCGGCGTTGCCCACGTTCAGGCTGTCCACGCCGTGGTGCATGGGAATCTTCACAACATAGTCAGCAGCATCGATGACAGTCTCCGGAAGGCCGTCGCCCTCGGTTCCCATGATGAGAGCCAAGCGGTCGACGGCCTTCAGCTTGGGGTCGTCGATGCTGATATTGTCCTTGCGCAAGGCCATCGCAGCCGTCGTGAAACCCATCATCTTCAAGCGACGGACAGACCCACCCCAGCCCTCCCTTAAAGGGAGGGAGCTTTCGGTCTTCTGAGGCTGACTGGTCTCCCTCCCTTTAAGGGAGGGTCGGGGTGGGTCTTCAAGCCACGTCCAGGGCACGAGGAAGACGCTGCCCATCGAGACGCGGACGGCACGACGGTTCAGCGGGTCGCACGAATCACTGGTCAGCAGCACAGCATCCATGCCAAGAGCCGCCGCCGAGCGGAAGATGGCACCCACATTCGTCGTGTCGCAGACACCATGAAGGACGACGATGCGGCGAGCATCCCTACAGACCACTTCGGGCAGAAGCGGTTTGGGGCGACGCATGGCACAGAGCACACCGCGCGTCAGAGTGTAGCCCGTCAGCCTGGCCAGCAACTCCCGATTGCCGGTATAGACAGGCATGTCCTTGGGACAACGGTCGATGATGCCGCTTGCATCGCCATCGATATGTTTACGT
>CADCCR010000127.1 GCA_902799985.1 uncultured Bacteroidales bacterium
GTCGAAGAAGAGGTGTCCCGAGATGGAGGATATCAGCCTCAACGGTGTCTCGTCGAAGGGCGTTTTATAAACACCTGCCATGGAAAGCATATATCGCATGCCGTAGTCGATGGCATTGACGGAGGTGGAGAGGGTGAGCGGCGTGACGGCTCCGGGCATCATCTCGCCGAAATTCCGCTTGGTGAAAAGGTGTCCGCTGAGGTCATCCTCGCGGTCGAACTCCTCGATGTCGATGATTTCCGTCGTGATGGGCCGCATCTGCAGCAGGTACAGCTCGCCGTCCTTGATGGCCCACTCAATGTCCTTATCCTCACCGAACACGGCACGTATCCGCTTTCCAGTCTCGTAGAGCAGCTGAACCTCACTCTCCGAAAGCAAATCATCCGAGCACGGACGGTAGCATTTTCGGGAGATTTTATAGCGATGGGCACTGACCTGACCCGACACCAGACCTTCCCCTTGCCCGCTCACCGCTTCAATCAGGATGGTCGAGCCATTGTTCGGACTGGCCGTGAAAAGCACGCCTGCCTTGTCGCTGTCTATCATCTTCTGAACCACGACGTTCATCCTTCCCTCACTCAAGGCAAAATGCTGAGCATAATCTCTGACCCGATGGGAGTCAAGCGAGGCAATGCACTTCCGGATGCTCTCCATGAGATGCGGGCGGTCGACGAACAGACATGTTTCATACTGACCGGCATTGGAGGCCACGGACCGGTCCTCGTTGGATGCCGATGAGCGCACAGACACCTGTTCCGCCTGCAGTGCATCGAAGGCCTGGCAGACCGCTGCCTCGTCAATTTCATCGACTTCGGTTATCACAAAACCGCCGGGTACGTTAAAATGGTGTCTGACCAACAGGTCCAGTCCCTTCGCTTTTCCTCCCACAGCCGGATAATTCTCCTCCGGCAACTGCCCTAACTGATATATCTTCATCTTCTGATATCCTTCAAAACTCTTTGATTAAAGTACCGATGGCTGTCGCGGTTGAAGCCGATTTCCAGGATGCCGCGACAGGTTCTCCCGTCGATGATGAATTCCGCAACATTCTCGTGCAGGATGTACTGGCCGTCCTGGAAATGATATGTCACTCCCGTTATCACCCGAGCCTCGGCAGGGATGGTTCGGCCATCATCGAGCCTTACGCGGAACGACAGTTGCTGAGGAACGCTCCCCAAACTGACCTGTTGCAAATCCAGGTCGGCCTGCATCATATAATGCATGCCCGTCTCATCCCGATAATTGCCGACCTCCAGTACGCTCAGGGCTGGGTAGGAGACCAGAGAATAATTGAACTGGCAGGCATCAGAAACGGCCATCAGCCAGAGGTGGTTGTTCATGTAGTTCCAGTCTCTCTTCCCAAAGGAATGGTCGCGCACACAGGGCAGATGCAGACGGATGGCCTTTCCGTTGAGCGTCATCCGTCCTTCCAGCACGCCCTCCTGCTCGTAATGGCATTGTCCGCTGACGTTTTGCAACTGCTTGAAGAACGCCTTGTTCCACTTCTCGTTGAGAGGCGGCCGACGGGGGATGAACATGGCACGGAAGTCTATCTCATCGGCTTCATTCAAACGGCCCTGATAGGAAAGGGTCCAGCCTTCCTCTACTCGTTCCACCTGCACGGGAGCCTTGCCGGCAGGAAACGATTCCTCCTTCAAGGAATACATTTGGCCGTCCACGTAGACGGCAAACCACGTCTCGTCGGCATTTACACGTTTACCCAAACGGGCAAAGACGGACATTTCCCCGTCGTGAGCTGAGAAATAGTAGGAGTTATTCACTAAGGGGTCGGCATCATCTTCCAGCGTATAGCTTTCGGCATACTGGAAATCAAAAGGATTCTGCTTGATCCTCTTCGCCAAAGCCCTGCACATTATATTCTTTTTTATATAGAAAATCATACTGTAATCTTGTTTGAAAGAAGGGTCGCAGTGCAACCATCTGGCTTTTCTTCCTGCAAAGGTACGCATTAGTTATCAAACTCCCAACACTTTTGTTCAAAAATAAGCGCAAGGCGCTTCGGCGATAAGCACGGGGCGCTTCGTACTGAAACAAGCGTCCCACCATCGCCATATGCAGTCCGAAAAAAGTCCTTATGCAAAAAATTACAGGCCAAAACGCATATTATGCGTAGAAAGTTGCACGTATTTGCATAAAATGTTGTACCTTTGCATCCACAAACACGAAAAAGAAGATAAGGGTATGCAACAGAAGTTAGAACGGAAAGACAAGAAGACAAGGCTACAGGCCATACGCAGGATAGTGAGTATGAACAGCCTGGAGAGTCAGGAAGAGCTACTCGCAGCGCTCGAGAAGGAAGGAATCTTCAGTACTCAAACTACGCTGAGCCGCGACCTCAAGCAACTGCGCATCAGCAAGGTACGTGTGCGCAACGGACACAACGTCTATGCGCTGCCACGCGAAGGGCAATTCGTTCCCGTACCCACACAGGAGGAAATCAACTTGACACGCTGGCGACTCAACTTCTCCGGCAACCTGATTGTGGTGCATACTCCTCCTGGGCATGCCGGCATGGTGGCCTACGATGTGGACAACCTCAAGCACCCTTATTTCCTCGGCACCGTGGCAGGCGACGACACCGTCATCATCGTCATGGCAGAAGGCGTGGACCGAGAGGATGCAGGCAAAATCATACGCGACACGCTGCCCAAACTGAGATAAGAACCAGCTACACATTATATAATATATAATACAACTGACAGGAAGTTATACATACGGAAATGGAAGGAATAAAGAGTGAAGACATTTGCGTCTTAGTGGCTGATGCCGAGCATGAAAAATATGTCGACACCATCATTGACACCATTCGCGAAGCAGCTCGCAAACGCGGCACTGGCATCGCAGAACGTACCCACGAATATGTAGCGACAAAGATGAAGGAAGGCAAGGCTGTGCTGGCTTTGCATGGAGACAAGTTTGTGGGCTTCAGCTATATCGAGACCTGGGGCAACAAGCACTACGTCACCACCTCCGGACTCATCGTACACCCCGACTATCAGGGACTTGGCGTGGCAAAGCGCATCAAGGACTATACCTTTACGCTGGCCCGACTGCGATGGCCGCATGCCAAGATTTTCAGCCTCACGAGCGGCGATGCCGTAATGAAGATGAATACGGCGCTGGGCTATGTGCCCGTCAGCTTCAACCAGCTCACCGACGACGATGCTTTCTGGCACGGCTGCCAGGGTTGCATCAATCACGACATCCTGGAGGCCAAGAACCGCAAGTTCTGCGTCTGCACCGGCATGTTGTGGGACCCCGATAAGCACAAGGGTGAACCCACATCGCTGGAGGTCATCAAGGACGTGATGCGAACCTTAGTATTGAGAGGGATAGAATAGAAAGCCCCTCTCCCCAACCCTCCCCCAGAAGGGGAGGGAGTTAATTAGTAATTAGATTATAAAAATAGATATGAACCAGAATGAAAAGCACTCCCCTTTGGGGGAGAAGGAGGGGAGCCGCAAGGTTGTTGTCGCCTTCAGTGGCGGATTGGATACCAGCTACACAGTGATGTTCCTGGCAAAGGAGAAAGGTTACGAAGTATATGCTGCCTGTGCCAATACGGGCGGCTTCAGTGCAGAACAGCTCAAGGCAAACGAAGAGAATGCCTACAAGCTCGGTGCAAAGCAGTACGTTACCCTTGACGTGACGCAGGAATACTACGAGAAGTCCCTGAAGTACATGGTCTTCGGTAATGTCCTGCGCAATAATTGTTACCCCATTTCGGTCAGCTCGGAACGCATCTTCCAGGCTCTGGCCATTGCAAGGTATGCCAAGGAGATTGGTGCCACAGCCATTGCCCACGGCTCAACCGGCGCAGGCAACGACCAGATACGCTTCGACATGACGTTCCTCGTGATGTGTCCGGGTGTGGAAATCATTACCTTGACTCGCGACGGCAACTTGTCCCGTCAGGAAGAAGTGGATTACCTCAACAAGAACGGCTACTTTGCCGACTTCACCAAGCTCAAGTACAGCTACAATGTCGGCCTGTGGGGCACCAGCATCTGCGGGGGCGAGATACTCGATTCGAAGCAAGGACTGCCCGAAAGTGCTTACCTGAAGCATCCGACAGAAGAAGGCCCTGAACTCCTCAAGATTGGTTTCGAGAAGGGCGAAATCTGTTCCGTCAACGGAGAGAAGTTCAACGATAAGATCAAGGCCATACAGAAGGTCGAGGAGATAGGTGCACGCTACGCCATCGGCCGCGACTGCCATGTGGGCGACACCATCATCGGCATCAAGGGCCGCGTGGGCTTCGAGGCTGCCGCTCCAATGCTCATCATCGGCGCTCACCGCTATCTGGAGAAGTTCACCCTGTCCAAGTGGCAGCAGTACTGGAAGGAGCAAGTGGCCAACTGGTACGGCATGTTCCTCCACGAGAGCCAGTACCTGGAGCCCGTCATGCCTGACATCGAGGCGATGCTCCTGAGCAGCCAGCGCAACGTGACAGGCGAAGTGACGCTCGAACTGCGTCCCTATTGCTTCCAGACGGTTGGCGTGGACAGTCCCAACGACCTCGTCAAGAACAAGCTCGGCGAGTACGGCGAGACGGCAAAGGCCTGGACATCGGAGGACGCCAAAGGCTTCATCAAGGTGACTTCCACGGCTCTCCGTGCCTATTATCTGGCGCATCCAAACGAAGAGAGATAGCATAAGCTAATAAGATAGAGATATGGTGAAAAAGTATTATCTTTCTACCACAGACAAGAAAATAGGTGGAGTCTGCGGAGGCTTGGCTGAATATTTTGACATAGATGCTTTGCTCGTCCGTCTGCTGTTCGTGTTCATGTTCTTCAGTTTCGGAGGCGGTTTGCTTCTGTACCTGCTGTTATGGATTCTCGCACCCAAAAACACAACGGCATGGTAAAGGTAGGCATACTTGGAGCTGCCGGTTATACTGGCGGCGAACTGATAAGAGTGCTGCTGGGGCATCCTGAGGCGGAGATAGTCTTTGCCAATAGCGAGAGTAATGCCGGCAATCCCGTCAGCGATGTGCACGAGGGACTTGTCGGCGAGACAGACCTCTGCTTCACCTCAGAAATGCCGTTCGACAAGGTGGATGTTGTCTTCTTCTGCTTTGGCCACGGCAAAAGCGAGCAGTTCCTCCGGGAACATGAGATACCGTCGAACGTCAAGATAATCGACTTGGCTCAGGACTTCAGAGTGAAACCGACAAACAAAGAAGATTCTTCACTCTTCACTCTTCACTCTTCGTTTGTCTATGGACTGCCCGAGACACACCGTGAACTCATTCACGGGGCTTGCTGTGTAGCAAACCCCGGTTGCTTTGCCACTTGCATACAGCTCGCCATGCTGCCCGCTCTGAAGGCGGGCATCATCAGCGGCGACATCCACGTGAACGGCATCACAGGCAGCACGGGAGCCGGTCAGAAGCCTGGTGCCACAACGCATTTCTCGTGGCGCAACGACAACATCTCTGTCTATAAGACCTTCACGCATCAGCACCTTTTGGAGATAAACCAGACTGTTCAGGAGCTGTGCCCCGGCTACGAAGGCCGCGTGCTCTTCATCCCACAACGAGGCTGCTTTACGCGTGGCATCTTCGTGACGGCCTACGCTAAGTGCGACTTGCCCCTTGCGGAAGTGCAGCGCATCTATGCCGACTATTACAGGGACGCTGCCTTCACGCACTTCGTCACGAAGAGTCCCGACATGAAGCAAGTGGTCAACACCAACAAGGCTCTGGTCTATGTGGAGAAATATGAGGACCTGCTCCTGATGATCTCCTGCATCGACAACCTCCTGAAGGGAGCCGTCGGACAGGCCGTGCAGAACATGAACCTCATGTTCGGCCTCGACGAGACTGAAGGCTTGAGACTGAAGGCTTCTGCCTTTTGAATCGAATAACGAAATAACGTTATAACGTCATAACGAAAGAAAACGAAATGAAACTTTTTGATGTTTATCCCCTCATGGACGTGACGATAGCCCGAGGCAAGGGCTGCCGCGTCTGGGACAGCGAGGGACAAGAATACCTCGACCTCTATGGCGGTCATGCCGTCATCAGCGTCGGCCATTGCCATCCGCATTATGTGGAGGCAATGACAAAGCAGTTGAATACGCTCGGCTTCTACAGCAACTCCGTGCAGAATCCCTTGCAGAAGGAACTGGCGCGACGGCTCGGCAAGGCTTGCGGCTACGAGGACTACAGCCTTTTCCTCATCAACAGCGGCGCAGAGGCCAACGAGAATGCCTTGAAGCTGTCATCGTTCTATAACGGACGCACTCGCATCCTGTCTTTGGAGAAGGCTTTCCACGGGAGAACCTCATTGGCTGTGGAGGCAACGAACAACCCGAAGATAATCGCCCCCATCAATGCCAACGGGCACGTCACCTATCTGCCTCTCAATGACATAAATGCGTGGGAACGCGAGATAGAGAAGGGCGATGTGTGTGCCTGCATCGTGGAGTGCATTCAGGGCGTTGGCGGCATCCGCATGGCCAGTGCCGACTTCCTGCAAGCACTCCGTAAGCTTTGCGACGAACACAACACGGTGCTCATCTGCGACGAGATACAATGTGGCTACGGCCGCAGCGGCAAGTTCTTCGCGCATCAGCATCTCGGCGTGAAGCCCGACATCATTACCGTAGCCAAGGGCATCTGCAACGGCTTCCCGATGGGCGGCGTGCTCATCAGTCCCAAGTTCACGGCCGTCTATGGTCAGCTTGGCACAACCTTCGGCGGCAACCACTTGGCTTGTGCAGGAGCCATCGCCGTCCTCGACATCATGGAGCAGGAGCACCTCGTGGAGAATGCGGCTGAGGTGGGCGCTTATCTCATGGACGCCTTGCGCTCGGCCGGACTGCCACATGTGGTGGAAGTGCGCGGCGAGGGCTTGATGATTGGCATCGAACTGGACATCCCCTACAAGGAACCGCGGCAGCGACTGGTCAAGGAACAGCATTGCTTCACCGGTTGCTCAGGGACAAACGTGCTTCGCCTGCTGCCGCCTCTGTGTCTGACCAAAGCCGAAGCCGACAGCTTCGTAGATAAACTGAAGGCGGTACTAACGTAAAGGCGAATAGTGAATAATTTGCTGCCGCCCTTAATTATGAATTGTGAATTATGAATTATAACAGGATAGCAATCATCGGTGCCGGCAACATGGGCGGCGCCCTTGTCAAAGGCTGGACAAAGGCAGGCATGGCGGCCAATCTGGTTGTTACTGCTCACACGCAACGTACACTCGACCGCCTCGCCGAGGCTTGTCCAGGCATTAGCGTAACGCTCGACAACAAAGAGGCCGCCAGCGGTGCTGATGTCGTCGTGCTTGCCGTCAAGCCCTGGCTCATTCAGCAGGTTATAGAGGAGATTATGCCGGTACTGAAGGACAAGCTCGTCGTCTCCGTTGCCGCTGGCGTCCGCCACGAGCGCATCGACGTCTATGTCATGCCCAACATCGCCGCCGAGTTCGGCGAGAGCATGACCTTCGTGGAGGAGGCACCGCAAGCAACGGTAGCGGCAGACTTGTTCAGCAAGGTAGGGCAATGCCGGATTGTACCGCAACAACTGATGGATGCTGGCATGATGATAGCTGGTTGCGGCATCGCCTACGTGATGCGTTTCCTCCGAGCCATGATGGAGGGCGGCGTCGAGATGGGTTTCTATCCCTACGAGGCAAAGCAGATAGCCATGCAGACCATGCAGGGAGCCGTCGCGTTGCTCCGCGAGACAGGACTGCATCCCGAAGCAGCCATCGACAAAGTGACAACGCCCGGCGGCATCACCATCAAGGGACTGAACGAACTCGACCATGCCGCCTTCAACTCCGCAGTAATACGTTGTCTCAAAGCAGGACTGAAGAAGCAAAAATGAATAAAGGAGAAAGAAGTTCTCCCCATAGAGGGGGAGTTAGAGGGGGTCTTCGAAATTCTCCCCATAGAGGGGGAGTTAGAGGGGGTCTTCGAATTGTAGTGAAAGTGGGCAGCAATGTCCTTACCACAGACCGAGGCAAGCTCGACATTACCCGCATGTCCTCGCTTGTGGAGCAGATTGTGTGGTTGCGCGAGCAGAACTATGACGTTGTGCTCGTCACGAGCGGCGCCGTCGCTTGCGGAAGGAAGGAACTGCAGGTTGATCACATGCTTGACTCAGTGGAGCAGCGCCAGCTCTTCTCGGCAATGGGGCAGGTGAAGCTCATCAACCTCTACTACGACCTATTCCGCGAATACAACATACACATCGGGCAAGTGCTTACGACGAAGGAGAACTTCCAGAGCGAGCGCTCCTATCAGAACCAGCGTGCCTGTATGGAGGTGATGCTCGAGAACGGCGTCCTTCCCATCGTCAACGAGAACGACACGGTCAGCATCGAGGAACTCATGTTTACCGACAACGACGAACTCTCCGGCCTCATTGCCAAGATGATAGGGGCTGAGACGCTTGTCCTGCTGACGGGTGTCGATGGCCTCTACAACGGCAACCCCTCAGAGCCAGACAGCGAGGTGATTCGCAGCATAAAACTGGCCGGGGCGGAATGACCTCGAAGTACAAGACGGCAAGCAACGTGGCTGCGGCAGGCATCAAGGTCATCATCGCCAACGGCAACAGGGATAACATATTGATAGACTTGACAGAACGACCAAAGGAAACAGTACACACGGAATGGACTTCAGACAAATAAAAGAAGCAAGCAGAGCATTGGCACTCTTGGACGATGCCCAGCGCAACGACATCTTGTTCAGAATAGCCGATCGCATTGAATCTTCTCAGGAACAGCTGCTTGCAGCCAATGCCCTCGACTTGCAAACTCTTGAACCGAGCGACCCGCTCTACGACCGCCTTCTCTTGACGCCAGAGCGCCTTCGGGGCATAGCCTCCGACATGCGCCATGTGGCCGCGCTGCCTTCTCCCCTTGGCATCATCACGAAGGAACGGACGCTTGCCAACGGTCTTTACCTGAGGCGTGTCAGTGTGCCCTTTGGTGTCATCGGCATCATCTTCGAGGCTCGTCCCAACGTCTGCTTCGATGTCTTCGCCCTCTGCTTCAAGAGCGGCAACGCCTGCATCCTGAAGGGAAGCCGTAACGCCCAGCACAGCAACGAAGCCATCGTCGCCCTAATCCACGAGGTGCTAAAGACCCCCTCTGACTCCCCCTTAAAGGGGGAGAAACAATCGCTCGACGCAGTCAACTCCCTCCCATTAAGGGAGGGATGGGGAGGGTCCGGGCTCTTCTTGTTGCCTCCTACCCATGAGGCCACAGCAGAACTGCTGGGTGCTGTGGGCTACGTTGACCTCGTCATTCCCCGAGGCGGCAGGAAGCTCATCGACTTCGTCCGCGACAATGCACGTGTGCCGGTCATCGAGACGGGAGCAGGCGTCGTGCATGCCTACTTCGACAAGGACGGCGA
>CADCCR010000128.1 GCA_902799985.1 uncultured Bacteroidales bacterium
ACTCTGAACTCTGTTCTCTCTTTCGTTTGGCAAATATCCCGATGTGGTGAAGAAAATCTTTGAAAATGCCTATCGCGAGGAGCACGAAAAGCAGTACTATAAGCGTAAGAATCAGGTGCCACCTACGAAAAACATCCCGTCTGAGACGCTGATGATGATGAAAATCGACATTTTCCTGAACAGCAACTACGAACTCCGTAAGAACGTGATGCGCGGTGTGGCAGAATACAGAGTGAGGACAGGCCATGGTTTCGCCTTCCAGGACCTGACCACCGAGGCGCGTAACTCCATCACAATAGCAGCTCTCTCACAGGGTATCAAGTGCTGGGACAAGGATATCATGCGTTATGTCAACTCCAACGACATTACCCTTTACGACCCGATGGATGACTTTCTGGCACATCTGCCGAAATGGGACGGGAAAGACCGTGTGGAGGCACTGGCACGCAGAGTCAAGACAAATTACGAAGAGTGGCCACATCTGTTCCATATCTGGATGCGCTCGATGGTGGCAATGTGGAAAGGCAAGGGTCAGTTGACTGGCAACGCGCTCGTACCTTTATTAATAGGTCGTCAGGGCTGCGGCAAGACGAGTTTCTGCAGGATACTGCTTCCCTGGAACATGCGCGAATACTATAATGACCGCATCAACTTCAAGAACGAACATGACCTGAACCTGGGTCTGACGTCGTTCGCCCTTATCAACCTCGATGAGTTTGACAAGATAACCCAACGCCAACAGATTGTGCTGAAATATCTCGTATCCACCTCCGACTTGAAATACCGTCCTCCTTACGGTACGGCCTATTCCTCGCATCGCCGTTATGCCTCATTCATCGGCACCACTAACGAACCAATGCCACTGACTGATCCAACGGGCAGCCGCCGCTTTATCTGCGTTACTGTTGAGGGGAACATTGATTTCGAGACACCAGTGGAATACGCGCAGCTCTATGCCCAGCTAAAATACGAGGTGGAGCAGCAGCGTGAGCGTTATTTCCTGACAAAGGAAGAGGAAGCCGCGCTGATGAATCACAACCTGAGATATCAGAAGATGAACGGACTTGGCGAGATGCTGCTCTCGCTCTACGAGAAGCCCATTGGCACAACGGAAGACAATCCTGACGGTGGCTACTGGATATCAGTAAAAGACATCTCTGCCCGTCTGAAGGATGTCTTTAAGGGTGCCTATAAGCCCGATGAAGGTTCATTGGTGAAGATAGGCCAGTTCCTGAGCCGCCCAGAATACAAGTTCGACAGCGAGCGTAAGACGAGAGGCTGGTGCTACTGGGTGAAAGACAGGAAATAATGCATTTAACATTTTTTAAAAATATATTCTTTAGTTCTTAATAAATAATTTTGTATATTTGCAGCCAAATAACTATTTATTAATTAAATTAAAATATGAATAAAAATTTAAAACTATTAGTATGCTCCATTGGCATTACGACTGGACTGTTATCTTGTGGTGTCGATATGCCTAAGGAAACTCAGACATCGTATGAGACAATGACAGTAAAGAAATCAGACATTGAACTGCCTTATAAGTTCAGTGCCAGGATGAAAGGCCAGAACGACGTGACGGTTACGCCACAGGTGAGTGGCCAGTTGATGAAAATCTGCGTGACGGAGGGTCAGCAGGTGAAGAAGGGACAGACGCTCTTTATCATCGATTCGCGCAATGCCCAGCTGGAGCTGGAAGCCGCCCAGGCCAACCTTCAGGCAGCACTGGCAGCTGAGAGCAGTGCCAAGCTGGAGTACGAGTCAAACAAAAACCTTTTTGACAAGAAGATTGTGAGCCGTTATATGCTCGACAACTCTGAGAACTCCTACAAGCAGGCCCAGGCATCGGTGGTTCAGGCCCGCGCATCTGTAAACCGTGCTAAGGTGAACCTCGGCTTCTGTACCATCACGGCAACTGTACCGGGTGTGATCGGTGAGATTCCCGTTCGTATTGGCGACCAGGTGTCACCGATGACGCAAATGACCATCGTCAGTGGCAACCAGCAGATGGAGGCGTGGTTCTCGATACCAGAGACTATTCTTGAGGAGGGCGTCCAGGCTGGAGCTACTTCGGGCGACAAAAACAAATACATTGCCGCTCTGCCCGATGTGATATTTGTTATGAAGAATGGCACCGAGTATCCTCACAAAGGCCGCATCTCCAGCATGACTGGCATGGTGGATGCCGCCACTGGTTCGCTGTCTTGTAAAGCCACTTTTCCCAATCCTGACGGACATCTATATTCGGGTATTCAAGGCACCGTGGTACTCCCCATGAGCCACAATGATGTGATTGTTATACCTCAGAATGCTGTGGTGCGTCTGCAAGACAAGTCGCTGGTCTATAAGGTGAAGGCCGACAGCACAGCAACGGCTATTGATGTGACGACAGAAGATGTAGGCAACGGCAAGGACTGCATCGTTAGGACAGGCTTGAACGAGGGCGACAAGATAGTGACCATCGGAGCCAATAACGTGACAGAAGGCCAGAAAGTTTTGTTTTAATTCATAATTCACAATTCATAATTCATAATTGTTCCCTTCGCGGAAACCTGTTGCACAACCTGATTGGAAGTCGCAAATTATGAATTGAAGAAGATTATGCATTAAGGCTTAAACATTAATATATTGAAGAAATGAAGAACAATATATTTATCGACAAATATGTGATGGCGTGTGCCATCTCGATAGTAATAGCACTGGTGGGCTACATCTCAATGAGCACCCTGCCAGTCGAACAGTACCCCGACATTGCGCCCCCTACGGTAAATGTCTCAACCAGCTACACTGGTGCTGACGAGAATACGGTGATGAAGTCGGTCATCCAGCCTCTCGAAGAGGCCATCAACGGAGTGAACGACATGACCTACATAACTTCAAAAGCCTCATCGAACGGCGAAGTGGAAATCAACATCTACTTCAAGCAGGGTGCCGACCCCGATATGGCGACAGTGAACGTGCAGAACCGCGTAACCCGCGCACAGTCGCTACTGCCAGCCGATGTTAACAAGGTGGGCGTGAAGGTGGAGAAGCGCCAGAACAACATCCTGCAGATTTTCGCCGTGAAGAGTGCTGACGGTAAGTACGACGAAGACTTCGTATCGAACTACGTCGATATCAACATCAAGCCTCGCCTGATGCGTATAACTGGCGTCGGTAACGTGCAAAGTCTGGGTAATACATATGCTTTGCGTATATGGCTGAAGCCTGATGTAATGGCACAGTATAACCTGACACCTAACGATGTCTTCAATTCCATTGGCGGACAGAGCTTCGTGGCAGGTGTGGGTACCTTGGGTGAACTGTCTGAGAACTCCTACCAATACTCCATGCAGTACAAGGGTACACTGAAGAGTGTTGAGGAGTTTAATGACATTGTGCTGCGCACCAGCGGCGGCGGAATGCTGCACCTGAGCGACGTGGCAGATGTGAAGATTGGCGCCATGAGCTATAACTTCACCTCCAACATCCAGGATAAGCCAGGTGCCCTCTTCATGGTATTCGCAGCTCCAGGTGCCAACGCTACCCAAGTGAATGCCTCTATCAATAAGACATTTGAAGAGGTGAAGGCATCGATGCCTGCCGGACTGGAGTTTGTGACCATGATGACCAGCGACGACTTCCTCTTCGCTGCCATCCACAACGTGGTGGAGACGCTTGTCATCGCCATCATCCTCGTGGTGCTCGTGGTGTTCTTCTTCCTGCAGAACTTCAAGGCTACCATCATTCCCTCTATCTCCATTATCGTGTCCCTTCTGGGCACTTTCGCTATCGTTTCGCTGGCGGGCTTCTCGCTCAACATCCTGACGCTCTTCGCCCTTGTGCTTGCAATCGGTACGGTGGTGGACGATGCCATCGTTGTAGTAGAGGCAGTCATGGCTAAAATGGAGAATGGTATCAGCGATGCCCGCGAAGCTACCCGTCAAGCTATGAACGAGGTGTCTGTAGCTGTCGTGTCGTGTACGTTGGTCTTCATGGCGGTGTTCGTCCCCGTGATGTTCATGCCTGGTACGTCAGGTACGTTCTTCACCCAGTTTGGTGTCACCATCGCCTCTTCCGTAGGTCTGTCATGTGTTTCGGCATTGACGCTATGTCCTGCCCTCTGCGCCATCATGATGCGTGTGACAGAAGGCAAGAAGGAAGGCAAGGACTTGAGCTACTACACAAAGAAAGCCTACGAAGTGAGCTACAACGCTATCTACAACAAATACAGCACCGCCGTAAAGAGGTTCATCAAGCGTCCCATCCTGTCATGGGGCCTGTTGGCTGTGGCTGCCGTACTCCTTGTTTTCTTCATGAAGAATCTGCCATCAGGCCTTGTGCCACAGGAGGACCAGGGCGTGTTCTTGGCAGAGGTACGTGTGCCCGAAGGTACCACGCTGAAGCAGACCCGCGAGATACTGAAGAAGGTTGAGGCAAAGCTGAAGAAGATTCCTGAGTTGGAGAGTTTTGCCGTCTGCTGTGGCTACGGTATGGCTTCGGGTGCAGGCTCCAACTACGCTACGCTTATTGTCCGTCTGAAGAACTGGGATGATCGTCCGGGCATGAACCATCTTATAGACCTTGTCATCGGACGCTTCTACTATGACTGCAAGGACATCAAGAACGTGCAGGTGCTGCCGTTCCAGATGCCACAGATTCCAGGTTATGGTACCAACAACAGTATCAGTCTTGTTGTCGAGGATCCTACCGACGGCAACCTCTCTGAGTTTGCCAAGCATACGGAACACTTCCTTGCCAAGCTTTCTGAGCGCCCAGAGGTTGGCTCCGCTATGTCATCATATTCTGAGCGATTCCCGAAGTTTAGTGTAGATATCGATGCAGCCCAGTGCGACCGCTCCGGTGTGTCGCCAGCTGACGTGCTCAACACCTTGGGCGCTTTCTGTGGTGGCGCTTATATCGGCAACTTCAACCAGTTCGGTAAGGTTTACCGCATCATGGCTGCTGCCTCACCGGAATACCGCCTCGACCCGCAGGCGCTGCAAAATATCTTCATGCAGGTGAAGGATGGAAAGATGACTCCTATCTCCCAGTTCGTCACTCTGAAGGAGATTGTCGGTCCGTCAAATATCGAGCACTTCAACTTGTTCCAGAGCATCACCTGCTTCGTGACCGCTGGTGGCGGATATACCGAGGGTGATGTCCACAAGGCAATTGCCGAGGTGTTCAAGGAGGAGATGCCTGCCACTGCCACATACGAGTATAGCGGTATGTCGCGTGAGTTGGAAGAGGCTTCCGGCTCCAATGCCACGGCCCTCATCTACGTCATCTGCGCTATCCTGATTTACCTCATCCTGGCTTCTCTCTATAATTCCTGGTTCACGCCGTGGGCTGTGCTCTTCAGTGTGCCGTTCGGCCTGATGGGTGCTTTCGTGTTTGCCTACATCGGCTACAAGAATGAGATTCCCGGCATGGACAATAACATCTATCTGCAGACGGGTGTCATCATGTTGATAGGCCTTTTGGCAAAGACGGCCATCCTGATTACAGAGTTTGCCAGCGAGCGCCGCGCCCAAGGCATGAGCATCAAGGACGCTGCCTTCGCTGCCTGCCAAGAGCGTCTGCGTCCCATTCTGATGACAGTGCTCACGATGATTATCGGCATGATTCCTCTCGTCATCGAAGGCGGTGCAGGCGCTAACGGCAACCGCGCACTTGCACTTGGCGTCATCGGCGGCATGAGCATCGGCACCATTGCACTGCTCTTCGTCGTGCCTGCCTTCTTCATCGTGTTCCAAGGCCTGCACGAAAGGTTCCAGGGAAAGGAAGTAAGGAGTAATGACTCGTTATAACGTCATAACGTAACATCGGAATGACGTTACAACGGAAAAACGTAACATCGAAATGTCGTAATATCGAAAGAACGAAAGAAAAGATGAAAAAGAACATAATCATTGTTGCAGCCGTGAGCATGATGCTCACGAGCTGCGGCTTATATAAGAAGTACGAACAAAAGAGCGAAATCCCGTCCGACGTCATAGGCGTCCCCAGCGCAGCTTCTGCCCAGGTACCGCTCTCATGGCGTGAGTTCTTCACCGACCCGCTCCTGCAGCAGCTCATCGAGCAAGTACTGGCTAACAACACCGACTTGCGTTCCGCCCGCATTACAGTGGAGCAAAGCGAGGCATCGCTGAAAGCTGCGAAGCTTGCCTACCTGCCTTCGTTCAGCATTGCACCGCAAGGCACCATCGCAAGTTTCGACCATAGCAAGGCCTCAAAAGCCTATAGTCTGCCGTTGCAAATGAACTGGGAAGTGGAGGCATTCGGCTCCATCACCAACAAAAAGCGTGCAGCAAAGGCTGTGCTCCTGCAGACACAATGCTACGAGGATGCTGTTCGCTCGAATCTAGTCAGCACCGTTGCCCAGCAGTACAACATGCTTCAAGTGCTCGACCGTCAGCTGGAGATTCTCACCCAGACCGATAAGTTATGGAGCGCCTCGCTCGATACGCAAAAGTCACTTTGGGAGAACGGCAAGTCCTACTCCACCGCCGTCAACCAGCTTGAGGCATCGTGGCTCGACGTCAAGACACAGATTGTTGATACACGCCGAAATATCCAAAGCGTGGAGAACGCCATCTGTCGTCTGCTGGCCGTTTCGCCTCAGCACATAGCTCGTAGCAAATGGGGGCAATACACACTATCGCAAAAGATGCTCGACGGAGTATCGGCTAGTCTGCTGGAGAACCGCCCGGACGTCCGCATGGCAAACTACGCCATGGAAGAGGCCTTCTACAACACACAAGTGGCCCGTTCCGCCTTCTTCCCCACCATCACGCTCTCCGGATTGGTCGGCTGGACAAACAACGGCGGCGGTGCTGTCATCAATCCTGGAGGTCTCTTGCTCAATGCCATGGGACAGCTGACACAGCCTATCTTCGCGCAGGGCAAGATCAAGGCCAACTACAAGATTAACCAGCTGACTGAGGAGAACCTCCAGAAGAAGTACGTACAGACCGTTATCGACGCAGGCAACCAGGTAAACGAGGCGATGGCCGACTGCGACGAGCTGATGGACAACGGTAAGGCCAGCTATCTGGAAGTGCTCACAGCCCAGGAGTCGTTGCTCCGTGCTCAGCTCAGCGAGGCTATGAACATGTATTCAGCCTCCCAGGCGCTGATTGCCATCTACATCGCCCTGGGCGGAGGTTCTAAGTAGGATTCTTTATCTCCAGAATGCCGTCTGCTTCGTGCTCGACGAAGGGACCTTCCTTGCACTCCAGGAGCACGCTGGGCTCCAGACATTCCAAGCCGTGCCATACGTTCTTCGGGATGTCTGCACCGTAGGTACCGTTCTCCCTGCAGATGATGCACGACTCCACGACCTCACCGTCGTCGTTGTAGGTCGTCACCCGAACCTTACCCTTCAGCAGGACAACAGTCTCGTCCTTGGTGGGATGGTGGTGTACGGGAATCTGTGTGCCGGGCTCCATGGCATTAAGGAAACGGTGGCACTTGTCGTCAAGGCTTTGGTGGAAGTTGTAGTTCTTCCGCAGCCTTGGCGATGCTTTTGCCTCGGCTGCCACCTGCGAAAGCAGGCTGTCGTCTATTATCTTCATCATCATTCGTTTGAATATAGGTGGGCATTCGGTCAGACGTTCCTATAACATCTCCTCCAACTGTTCCACAGCTTTTGTTATATCCTCCTGAAACCTTTTATGGTCTCTGAGGAAGTCGCATCTGCCGCCGGATAACGCATCATAGAGTTCGGGGCTCATGTCGTCCGCATACGACGCAATGGCATACTCGATGTCATCCCTCTGCCAGTCGAGAGAGGAATGGATATAGACATTCCTCTTCTGATGCAGAAAGCTGTAGGCGGTCTCTATGCTGTCCTTCGTTATCATGCGTCGTAGCCCGTCGGCCTGAACTGTTTCTGTTCTTCACTCCAGACAAAGCCATTCTCCAGCAGATAGTCTTTGATTTCCTTGGGCTCTCTGTTGAAAGCATAGCAAAGCGATTCGAGGCTGTCGAACTCTTCGTCTCTGAGAAGCATGTTGACGCTCGAAACCAATATAGCAGGGTCTTTCGGTAAATAATCCATAGTCTTTTCGTTGTTTACACGCATGCATCAGTCCTACGTTTTTTAGCAGTCGGAGCAAGAATGTTGTCCGCACATATCAGTCTGACACATCGTTTCGGGGGACAAAATTAGTCATTTTCCATCAAAAAACAGCTAAAACGACATACATTCACTTCCTGTTTGGCGATAATTGACCGAAAATTCTTAATTTTGTGGCTGCAAACATAGTTACAGAGTCACATACATAATTAATATACGTGGGCGTTATGAGAAAGATAACAGCGATACTCCTGTCGATAGTGTTCTTTTCGCAGGTGACAAATGCGCAGACAGCGTTGAAACAAGTGTACGACGAAGAGCTTAATCCCTTCGAGCAGATTGACCAGGCATTGCTCAAAGCCCGGTCGGAAGGGAAGTTCGTTGTCTGCCAGGTGGGCGGCAATTGGTGCCCCTGGTGCCTGCGATTTGCCGATTTCATAACGAACGACACCGCCATAAGCAAGGTCATCAGCGAGAGCTTCGAGTACATTCATGTAAACTACAATCCTCGCAAATCAGAGGGAGAAGTCAAAGCCCGGCAGGCAGCAGCATTGATGAAGCGACTCGACAACTGCGGCCGTTTCGGCTTCCCTGTCTTCGTCGTATTGGATGAAGACGGCAAGGTGATACACATTCAGGATTCGAGTTTTCTGGAAGAAGGACAAAGCTACAACCAGGAGAAAGTCCTTCGTTTCTTCAAGAACTGGACTCCCAATGCCGTGAAACAATGATATGGCATCCAGTTTCGCAGCCTGTCCGAAGGGAACAGACAATGTTCCCCCGGGGATTCGTTCCGGCTTTGCCGCTTGAGCGAAGCGAAGAACACGGCACAGCTCGTGCACTCACGACACAGGTCTGTCAACAACTTCATCATGAACATGGTCGCCACATTGGCTGCATATTGTGCTTCTTTGACAATAAACCACAGGCTTTGGATACTACATTGAGAACTCCAAACAACTCATGCTTTTCTAAATGAATTATCCCGAACTGAGGTAGATATTTGGTTCATATTGTTGTATGTACTGTATCTTTATAAATATGACAAATAGAGATAGTTCGTTTGGGCAGGATACTCGGCTGCAAGGGTGTCTATCTGATTGACTACAGGCATGATGCCTAATTCCTGACGCCATTTGCGAACCATCAGTCCGGCTCGTTCCATATTCATCTTTGCTTCGAGACCAAAGGCACGGGCAATCTGGAAATCAGAGAATCCGTACGTCTTCGCTTCGAGCAACAGCGTGGAAAACTCGGGGGCTTCGAGGGCTTCGAGGAACTCGGAATAATCGGAGTTCTCGGCATATTCTGACAGCCACGCGAACTCTTTGAGCCTGTCGTTGATTGCCACGATGTGCTTGAGCTTATCGAGGAACCAACGGTCAATCTTTGTCAGGCGATGAATCTGCTCCACAGAATAGCCCATCCTCATAGCCTTTGCAACGGCGAAGACACGCAGATCTGTAGCATGTTGGAGAGCTTCGGGGACGTTCGGAATCTTAATCTCGTGGTTATCCACAAAGCCATGCATACCCTGCCCTATCATGCGTAAGCCCTTCTGTATGGCCTCCTCGAAGGTACGACCGATGGCCATCACCTCGCCTACGCTCTTCATGCTGGAGCCTAATTCGTGGTTCACGCCGTGGAACTTGGAGAGGTCCCAGCGCGGAATCTTGCAGACGACGTAGTCGAGGGCAGGTTCGAAGAAGGCGCTGGTGGTCTTCGTGACGGAGTTCTTCAACTCGAAGAGTCCGTAACCGAGACCGAGCTTGGCAGCGACGAAGGCCAGGGGATAGCCTGTGGCTTTGCTTGCCAGAGCAGATGAGCGGCTGAGGCGGGCGTTGACTTCGATGACGCGATAGTCCTCAGAAGCAGGGTCGAGGGCGTACTGCACATTGCATTCGCCAACGATGCCGATGTGGCGTATGATCTTGATGGCAAGGGCACGCAGCTTGTGATACTCGCTATTGCTGAGCGTCTGCGATGGGGCAACGACGATGCTCTCGCCCGTATGGATGCCGAGCGGGTCGAAGTTCTCCATGTTGCAGACCGTGATGCAGTTGTCGTACCTGTCGCGCACCACTTCGTATTCAATCTCCTTCCATCCTTTCAACGACTTCTCGACCAATACCTGAGGCGAGAAGGCAAAGGCTTCCTCGGCTTGTGCCAACAGTTCTTCGTCGTTGTCGCAGAAGCCCGAACCGAGGCCGCCGAGGGCGTATGCGGCACGAAGGATGACGGGGAAACCCAGTTCGTGAGCGGCCTTCTGTACTTCCTCTATGGTGCTGCAAGCCTCGCTCTTGATGGTCTTTACGCCAATCTCGTCGAGTCGCTTGACAAAGAGGTCGCGGTCTTCTGTGTCGATGATTGCCTGAACAGGCGTGCCAAGGACTTTGACGCCATACTTGGCAAAGACACCTTTCTTATATAGCTCCACGCCACAGTTCAAGGCCGTCTGTCCGCCGAAGCTCAACAGGATGCCATCCGGTCGCTCCTTTTCTATGACACGCTCAACAAATTCAGGTGTAACAGGCTGGAAATAGACCGTGTCTGCAACATCTTTTGAGGTCTGAACCGTTGCGATATTGGGATTGATGAGCACCGACTTGACGCCTTCTTCTTTCAAAGCCTTTAGTGCCTGGGCACCGCTGTAGTCAAACTCTCCAGCCTGTCCGATCTTGAGAGCGCCGGAGCCAAGAAGGAGGACTTTTGTTGGTCGTTTGGGAGATTGGTCGTTTAGTCGTTTGGGGGATTGGTCGCTTGTTGGTTGCTTGGGGATGTTTGTTTCTTTTCCTAAACGACCAAACGACCAATCCCCTAAACGACCAACAAACTCATCAAACATCCATTCCGTATCTGTTGGTCCGGAGCAGGCTTCGGGATGGAACTGTGCAGAGAACCACGGCATTGTCTTGTGGCGGATGCCTTCGTTGGAGCCGTCGTTCATGTTCACGAACAGAGGTTCCCAATCGGCAGGCAATGTCGAGGCATCAACGGCATAACCATGATTTTGACTCGTAATAAAGCAATGCTGGTCGTTTGGTTGTTTAGTTGTTTGGTCGTCTAGGATGGTAACTTGGCCTAAACGCCTAAACGACCAATCCCCCAAACCACCAACGAGCTGCACGGGCTGATTATGACTGCGATGACCATACTTCAGTTTGTACGTCTTTGCACCTGCAGCCCTTGCCAAGAGTTGATTGCCAAGGCAGATGCCCATGAGGGGCCGAACATTAGGATTACTTAAGAATGTTCGAATGTGCTCTACGGTTTTGCTACATTGCTCTGGATCGCCAGGTCCATTCGCAAGGAACAAGCCATCGAAGTCAAGCTGATTGAAGTCGTAGTCCCATGGAACCCTGATAACCTCAACGCCTCTGTTTATCAAGCAACGAATGATGTTAGCCTTGACACCGCAGTCAACAAGTACTACACGTTTGCCTGCTCCCTCGTTATAGCGAATGACCTCCTTGCAGCTCACCTTCTCCACCCAATTGATGCTGCCGTAATCTGTGTTTTCAAGATATTCAGAGTCCACCGAAACAACAATTCTCCCTCTCATTACGCCACACTCTCTGAGTCGCTTTGTGAGCCTTCGCGTGTCGATCCCCGTGATGGCAGGAATCTTCTCTCGCTTCAGCCATTCTGCGAGAGACTCCTTGGCATTCCAATGGCTGTACTTCTCGCTGTAATCTGCCACGACGAGGCCTTTGATGTGAATCCTCTCGCTTTCCATGAACTTTGGCAGAGGTTCGCCTCCTGTCTCTGGAACACCATAGTTTCCTATCAAAGGATAAGTCGTCACCAGTATCTGACCTGCATAGCTTGGGTCGGTCAGGCTCTCGGGGTAGCCTGTCATTGCCGTATTGAACACCACTTCGCCCACGGCATTTGCCTCGTAGCCAAATGACCAGCCGCATTGCTTTTTATATTTTTCACCTTTTCAATAGGCCTGCTTGTGTACGCCTTTAACGGCTCTTCCGCTGGGGTCGTTCATATTCTTGAATGCCGCATCCCATTCAAGAGCGATGGCTGTGGAGCATGCCACGCTTGCCTCCTGGTTTACGCTTCGGGCTGCAGACTCGCTGGGGAAATGCTCGGCGAAGATGCTGCGATAGTAATACTCCTCTTTGTTGAGCGGCGGATTGATGGGGAAACGCTCTGCAGCATGTGCCATCTGTTCGTCGCTCACGGCTTCGGAGGTAATCTTCTTCAACGTGTCAATCCATGAATAGCCAACGCCATCGCTGAACTGTTCCTTCTGTCGCCAAGCAATCTCCTCGGGTAACATATCAGCAAAAGCCTCGCGGACTATCTTCTTTTCAATGGTTGAGCCTGGACACATCTTTGCTTCGGGATTGGTACGCATAGCCACGTCAAGAAACTCTTTATCGAGGAACGGTACACGTCCTTCTACACCCCATGCAGAGAGGCTTTTGTTGGCACGAAGGCAATCATAGTAGTGCAGTTTGCTGAGTTTGCGGACTGTCTCCTCATGGAAGGCTTTCGCGTTGGGTGCCTTGTGGAAATAAAGGTAGCCACCGAACACCTCGTCTGCGCCCTCACCGCTGAGCACCATCTTAATGCCCATGCTGCGTATGACGCGGGCAAGCAGATACATTGGGGTGGACGCGCGGACGGTCGTCACGTCGTATGTCTCGATGAAATAGATGACATCGCGAATGGCATCAAGCCCTTCCTGTATGGTGTAGTTGATTTCGTGATGCACGGTGCCGATATGGTCAGCCACCAACTTCGCCTTTGCCAAGTCGGGAGCACCCTTCAAGCCTACCGCGAAGGAATGCAGACGAGGCCAATAGGCTCGTGTCTGCGAATTGTCCTCTATGCGATGCTCGCTGAACTTCTCTGCAATGGCAGAGATGACAGAAGAGTCAAGCCCACCGCTGAGCAGCACACCGTAGGGAACGTCGGACATCAACTGACGCTTCACAGCCGCAGTCAAAGCATCGCGGATGGCATCGACGCTTGCTTCGTTGTCCTTCACCGCTTCATATTTAAACCAGTCACGATGATAGTAACGCTTTAATGAAGAATGAAGAATGAAGAGTGAAGAATTTGCTGCCGCCGTCGCATCCTTATCCGAATCTATTGGCAGTCCAGTAGGAAATTCTTCATTCTTAATTCTTAATTCTTCACTCCAAAGGTAGTGCCCTGGCAGGAAAGGCTCATATCGCTCGCACTGACCTTCGAGTGCCTTCAGCTCGGAAGCCACATAGATTGTGCCGTCGCTGTCATAACCTATATATAAAGGTATCACGCCGATGGGGTCGCGAGCTATCAGGAAAGCGTCCTTCTCTTCGTCATAAAGGGCGAAGGCAAAGATGCCGTTGATGTCCTCCAGGAAGTCGATGCCCTTGTCGCGATAGAGCGCAAGGATGACTTCGCAGTCGCTGCCTGTCTGGAACTCATAACGGCCAGCATAGCGGCGGCGAATCTCCTGATGATTGTAAATCTCGCCATTGACAGCCAACACTTGCTTCCTGTCGGGCGAGAACAAGGGCTGTCCGCCGCTTTCAGGGTCAACGATGGAGAGACGTTCGTGAGCAAGGATGGCCGAGCCGCCACAATATATACCACTCCAGTCCGGGCCGCGATGACGAATCTTCTGACTCATGCGCAAAGCCTTATCACGCAGTTCGTGCGTCTGCTGCTTAATATTGAAGATTGATACTATTCCACACATAACGATATTTACTTTTTGAAGATTAATAAATTTACTCTGTAGGGAGTTTCCAGATACCACGTGTGCTTATCGTCATAAGAACGTGTGCTTATCGTCATAAGAACGTGTGCTTATCGCCATAGGCACGTGTTCTTATCGCCATAGGCACGTGTGCCATTTTTCGAACTCACATAGCGTTTGACTTTCAATATGTTCAGATAACGATGCAATGCCACTCGAACTACTCCACCGTTACACTTTTTGCGAGGTTCCTTGGGCGGTCAACATCTTTGCCTTTACATACTGCAATGTGGTAGGCGAGCAGTTGCAGGGGGATGCTGGCGATGAGGGGCTGGAAGCATTCGAGCGTGTCGGGCAGGGTGATGACGTGGTCGGCAAACTTCTGAATCTGTGTGTCGCCTTCGGTGACGAGTGCCGTGACGCGTCCACCACGCGCCCGCACCTCCTGTATGTTCGAGATGACTTTCTCATAGAGGCGGTCGCGAGTGGCGATGACGAAGACGGGCATCTCGCTATCGATGAGGGCGATGGGGCCATGCTTCATCTCCGCAGCAGGATAGCCTTCAGCATGAATGTAGGAAATCTCTTTCAGCTTCAAGGCACCTTCAAGGGCCAGGGGATAGTTGTATCCGCGTCCCAGATAGAGGCAGTTCTTGGCGTAGGTGAAGATGGGAGCAAGGTGCTCTATCTGTTCGTTGGTCTTGAGGGCTTGCTCCATCTTGTCGGGTATCTGTGTGAGTTCCTTCACCATCTGCTCATACAAGTCTTCGGAGATGGTCTTCCGCTCGGCTGCCAGGCATAATGCCAGCATCGAGAGCACCGTCACCTGCCCTGTGAAGGCTTTTGTGGAAGCGACGCCAAGCTCCGGCCCAACGTGGATGTAGGTTCCTGTGTTAGTGGCTCTTGGGATGCTTGACCCGATGGCGTTGCAGATGCCGAAGATGAAGGCGCCCTGCTCCTTAGCCAGTTGGATGGCGGCCAGCGTGTCGGCTGTCTCGCCGCTCTGCGAGATGGCAATCACCACATCGTCCTTCGTCACTACGGGATTGCGATAGCGGAACTCCGAGGCGTACTCCACTTCGC
>CADCCR010000129.1 GCA_902799985.1 uncultured Bacteroidales bacterium
CCTGAGGCTCCGCTATCAGCAGGCCATCGACTATCTCGACATTTCGCTCAAGGCGTGGGAAGACAGCCTCACCCCCGACCCCTCTCCGAGGAGAGGGGAGAACTTCCCTGAGGCCCCACTGCCGTTCACCCCTCCTTTGGAGGGGACGGGGGAGGCTGTTCTTGAGTATGTCGAACGCCTCAAGGCTGAAGAAGTCAGCATTCGCCACGAGATAGACGAGGCTGAGAAGAACGCCGAGAAGCTGGAACCATGGGGAAACTTCGACTGGCAGAGCATTCAACGCCTCCAAGAGGAGACGGGCATGCAGGTCTTCTTCTATGCCTGCAACGCCAAGTCCTTCCAGCAGGAATGGGCGGAGAAGTACTTCGCCACACCCATCGACGAGTACCGCAAGCGCACCTACTTCCTGGCCTTCTCCGACGAAGAGCCTGACATCAAGGCCGAGCGTCTGGAGTTGCCCACAGGTTCGCTCGACGCTTACCGCAAGGAAGCAGCCGATGCCAAGGAAGCCCTCCACAAGAACCACGACACGATTTACTGGATAGCTCGCAATTATCGCGACGAGCAGCTCCAGCAAGTTGAACTCTCGGACGAAAGCATCGCCGACGGAGCAGTCCGCCTCATGGTAGGCTGGACGTTGGCTGACAAGGCCGACGAACTCTGCAAGTGGCTCGACGAGAAGCAAGTCTTCTATGAACTGGAAGACCCGGCCTACGAGGATGACGTGCCCGTGAAGATAACCAACGACGGCTACACCAGCCTCTTCGAGCCTATCCTCCGCATGTACTCGCTTCCCAACTATCACGACATCGACCCGAGCGTCTTCTTCGCTCCTTTCTTCATGCTCTTCTTCGGCCTCTGCCTCGGCGACGGCGGCTACGGCCTGCTTGTCCTGCTCGGCGGCATCTACCTGGCCTTGAAGGGAAGCGACGATGTCAAGAGCTACGGACGCCTCGGCATCTGGCTCGGACTTGCCACAATGGTCTGCGGTCTGCTCATGGGCACCGTCTTCGGCATCGACCTGACAAAACAGGATTGGGCATTCCTGGCTCCCGTCAAGCCCTACTTCATCAACGACAACGGCATAGGCCCCATCTTCGGCTACTCGCCCATGATGGTCTTCTCCGTCATCATCGGCCTCATACAGGTCCTGCTGGGCATGGTGCTCAAGGCTTGCAAGGCCTGGAAGAACTACGGCTTTGCCTACTCCATCGGCACCTTCTCGTGGGTGGTAGCTCTGCTTTCAGCCATCGCACTCTTCGGTCTGCCCGCTTGCGGAGTTGCTTTGCCTCAGGCACTCATCTATGTGCTCTACGGCTTGATTGGCGTGAGCGTCGTCGGCATCTTCCTCTACAACAACCCGTCGGCCTACAAGAACCCCATCACCGGTCCGCTGCTCAACATCGGCGGCGGCGTGTGGGCAACCTACGGCATGTCAACCGGCTTGCTGGGCGACCTGCTGAGCTATATCCGCCTCTTCGCACTGGGTTTGACAGGCGGCGTGCTTGGCGGCGTGTTCAACTCGCTGGCCCTCGACCTGACCAGCAGCATGCCTTGGTTCGTCCGCTGGCTCCCGATGGTGCTCATCCTGCTTGCAGGTCACGGCATCACCTTCGCCCTGAGCATGATAAGTGCCTTCGTACATCCCATGCGACTCACCTTCGTCGAGTTCTTCAAGAACGCCGACTTCAGCGGCGGCGGCAAAGAGTACAATCCATTCAGAACGGTAAAAGGGTGAAAGAGAGGTTAGAGGTTAGAGGATACCTTAGGATTCTCACCTCAACATCCCCAACTATCCTCTTACCTCTAACCACTAACCACTAACCTCAATAAAACCCCTAACCTCTAAAAATTGAAAAGAAGTTTAACCAAAATAATTATTAATCCTTCATAACGCATAGTTCTTCCATTCACGACGAAAGCAAGCGAGGTCTAAAATAGCAAGCTACATATTTTATATATAATAAGGTTGCAAAGCCCAACGTCGCATCGCTCAATTATGAATTACGAATTATGAATTATGAATTAAAACAAAACAAAACACATTATGGAAATCTTATTAGCTTATCTGGGTGTAGCACTTTGTGTAGCCCTCTCCGGTATCGGTAGTGCCTACGGCGTAACCATTTGCGGCAACGCAGCCATCGGCGCCTTCAAGAAGAACCCCACAGCCAGCGGCTCCTACATGGGTCTGTCTGCCCTCCCCTCTTCACAGGGTCTGTACGGCTTCGTCGGCTTCTTCATGCTCAACAACAAAGTGACTGCCGACATCACGATGGGTCCCGCCTGTGCCATCTTCGGCGTAGGTCTTGCCCTCGGCCTCGTGGCTCTCTTCAGCGCTATCCGTCAGGCTAAGGTTTGTGCCAACGGCATCAGCGCCATCGGTGCAGGTCACAACGCCTTCGGTACAACTATGGTGCTCGCTGTGTTCCCCGAACTTTACGCCATCCTCGGCCTCCTCGTGCTCATCCTGACAGCAAACGCCCTGTAAGAAGCTCAAAGAGGTTAGAGGTTAAAATGGTAAATGATTAAATAGGAGACCCCCTCTAACTCCCCCTCTATGGGGAGAACTATTAAATGGTAAATGGTAAATGATTAAATAGTAAATGTAAGATGAAACCAACATTATTCCTCCTTGCTGCAGGTATGGGAAGCCGCTACGGTGGCCTCAAGCAGCTCGATACACTCGGCCCTCAGGGTCAGAGCATCATGGACTATAGCATCTACGACGCTATCCAGGCCGGCTTCGGCAAAGTAGTATGGGTCATCCGCCACGACTTCGAAGAGCAGTTCCGCACACAGATCCTCGCTAAGTACGAGGGTCACATTCCCTGCGAACTCTGCTTCCAGAGCCTCGACGCTCTGCCCGAAGGCTTCACCGTTCCCGAAGGCCGTCAGAAGCCCTGGGGCACGAACCACGCTGTCCTCATGGGCAAGGACGTCATCAAGGAGCCGTTTGCCGTGCTCAACTGCGATGACTTCTACGACCGCGACGCCTTCAAGGTGATGGCTAAGTTCCTGAGCGAACTGCCCGAAGGCAGCACCGGCAAGTATGCCATGGTGGGCTTCCGCGTAGATAACACCCTGAGCGAGAGCGGTACCGTGAGCCGCGGCATTTGCGAGAACGACGAGCAGACACATCTGCTCACTGGCGTCGTAGAGCGCACGAAGATTGAACGTCGCGACGGCGTCGTGCAGTACCTCGACGAAGATGACAAGTGGGTCAGCATCCCGGACACCACACCCGTCAGCATGAACTTCTGGGGCTTCACACCCGACTACTTCGAGTACAGCGAAGCTTACTTCAAGACGTTCCTCTCCGACCCGAAGAACCAGGCTAACCTCAAGAGCGAGTTCTTCATCCCCTTGATGGTGGACCACCTTATCAAGACAGGCAAGGCCACATGCGAAGTGCTCGACACAACGAGCAAGTGGTTCGGCGTCACCTATCCCGAGGACCGTCCAGAGGTAGTTGCCAAGCTGGCTGCCCTCCACAAGGCAGGTCAGTACCCCGACAAGATGTTCTAAAAACCTCACCCCCAACCCCCTCTCCGAGGAGAGGGGGCTTTTATATTCCTTCATCACATGAGACGCTTTGCTTTTACCTTTCTTTCCTTTCTGCTGACGCTTGCCGTTGCTGCACAAGGCCTTGTCATCAGCGACGAAACACGTCGCATCCGCGAAGACTTCCAGAACCGCAAGTTCGGCATCTTCCTCCATTGGGGCATCTATTCCATGCTGGCCGACGGCGAATGGGTGATGCACAACCGCCACATCGACCGCGACGAGTATGCCAAGCTTGCAGGCGGCTTCTGTCCGGCCTGGTTCAGCGCACGCGAATGGGTACAACTCTTCAAGGAAGCCGGTGCCCAGTACGTCACCTTCACCAGCCGCCACCACGACGGATTCTCGATGTGGGAGACAAAAGCAAGCCCCTATAATATCGTAGAAGCCACGCCCTACGGACGCGATGTGCTGAAGTCGCTGGCCGATGCTTGCGGCGAGCACGGACTCAAGCTTCACCTCTACTACAGCCACATGGACTGGCATAGGACAGACTATCCGACAGGTGCCTGTCAGAATTGTCCGCACGACCCTTCTACTACGAACTGGGACAGCTACTACGCTTTCATGAACATGCAACTCACGGAGTTGCTGACGAACTACGGTCCGATTGGCGCCATCTGGTTCGACGGCATGTGGGACCACAAGGAGAAGGAGTTCGATTGGCGCTTGGAGGAGCAGTATGCCCTCATCAAGAAGCTGCAGCCGAAGTGTCTCATCGGCAACAACCATCACGGCTCGCCCATCGGCCTCGAGGACTTCCAGCTCTTCGAGCAAGACTTGCCAGGACAGAACAACGCAGGCTTCTCCGGCGAGCAGAAGGTGTCGCAACTCCCGTTGGAGACGTGCATGACGATGAACAACACCTGGGGCTACAGCATCACCGACAAAGCCTATAAGAGCGGCGACGAACTCATCCGCCGGCTTGTCACAGCGGCTGGCTTGAATGCCAACTTCCTGCTCAACATCGGTCCGCGCCCCGACGGACAGCTCCCCGACGAGGCCATTGAGCGACTGAAGCACATCGGCACCTTCATGGAAGCCAACGGCTCGACCATCTACGACACACGTGGCGGCTGCGTTCCTCCGCAGGACTGGGGCGTGACGACACAGAAGGGCAAGACGCTCTTCATCCACATCCTCAACAAGGAGAAGGACGGAAAGGTCATCAACGAAGGACTGGAACGCATCAACGGCGGTCCGCTCTCCTTCCTCCTGCCCCTCAGCGGACACACACTCTCGAAGGTCACTTTGCGAAGCGACGGATCTGCTCTACAGTTCCAGCGCGAAGGAAACGCCTACCGCATCTTCCTGCCCAAGCGTCCCGACACCGTGGACTGCATCTTGACTGCTACCTTACAATAAAAGGGGCAAGGAGCAGGGAGCAAGGGGCAAGGAGCAGGGAGCATGGAGCAAGGAGCAAGGGGCAAGAGAAATAGTAAATCGTAAATTGTCAAATCGTAAATCAAAAGATGTACATCATAGGCATCGCCGGCGGTACAGGTTCCGGCAAGACAACAGTCGTGAAGAAGATTCTCGAGACGCTACCCACAGACCGTGTGGCTCTCATCCCGCAGGACTCCTACTACAACGACACGACACACCTCACCCCCGAGGAGCGCAAACGCATCAACTTCGACCATCCCGACGCCTTCGACTGGAAGCTGCTCACCCAGCAGATTCAGGCTCTGAGGCAGGGCAAGAGCATCGAGCAGCCCACCTACAGCTACCTCATCAGCAACCGCCTGCCTGAGACGGTGCATGTGGAACCCTGCGAGGTCATCATCATCGAAGGCATCATGGCTCTGTGGAAGAAGCAGCTGCGCGACCTCATGGACCTGAAGATATTCGTCGATGCCGACCCCGATGAACGACTCATCCGCGTCATCCAACGCGACACCGTTGAGCGTGGTCGCACTACACAAATGGTGCTCGACCGCTACCTCGATGTCCTCAAGCCGATGCACGAAGAGTTCATCGAGCCTACCAAGCGCTATGCCGACCTCATCATCCCGCAAGGCGGCAACAACCAGCAGGCCATCGACATCATGCGCACGTACATTATTCATAGGATTAAACCATAAAGACCCACCCCGACCCTCCCTTAAAGGGAGGGGGAAAAGCAGTCCCGATGTTCGCAAAGCTAAGGTTCCTCCCCTTTAAGGGGAGGTTAGGAGGGGTCTTTTTTCTTTTTCTACTCCTCCTTCTTGCCGCTTGTACGGGCAAGCAGGAGAAGCTTCCGGCCCAGTCCTCCCTTTGGGGAGAGACAGAAGAGGGGCCTTATGACCTCCACGAGATACAGGCCAGCGGCACGATTATTGCAGGAACCCTGAGTGGCCCGGACACCTACTATGAGTACCACGGCCAGGGAATGGGCCCGCAATTCATGCTTGCCGAGGCTTTTGCACAGAGCATCGGAGTCGTCGTGCAAATGGAAATCTCCCCAGACACCGCGACATTGTTGAAGAGACTCGAAGCTGGCGAGATTGACTTCATTGCCCTCGAGATGCCGACATGGCAGACGCGCAAGGACGAATCGCTGCTCAGAGAAGCCATTGATGAGTGGTGGCAGCCCGAACGCATCAAGCAAATCCAGAGCACAGCCAGCAACACAACATTTACCGTCCGCCGCCACATGCGTCCCGTCATGCAGGATGCGGCGCACGGCATCATCTCAGCCTACGACGACCTCTTCCGCCGATACAGCTCGGCAGCGGGCTGGGACTGGCGACTGCTCGCTGCCCAATGCTATCAGGAGTCGGGGTTCGACCCGCAAGCCGTCTCGTCGGTCGGTGCACAAGGCCTCATGCAACTCATGCCAGCCACAGCCGAAGCAATGGGAGTACCCGATGGACAGACCTTCGACCCTGAGCAAAACATCTCTGCTTCGGCACGTTACATCCGTCGCGTCAGCCAAAGCTTCTCCAATATCCGCGATACTCAGGAACGCATCCGCTTCACCTTGGCCGCATACAACGGCGGCGTGGGCCATGTGCAGGACGCACAAATGCTGGCACGCAAGGCAGGCCGTGACCCTCACCGTTGGGACGATGTGGCTCCCTTCATCCTGCACCTCGCCGAACCCCGTTACTACCGCGACCCCGACGTCCGCCACGGCTACATGCGCGGCAGCGAGACGGAAGCCTACGTCCGCCTCATCATGGAGCGCTGGCAACAGTACCGCGGCAGTGCCCGTTCCTTCGTGAGCGGTAGCACCCCGGCCCCCGCCAAGAAGAGCCTGCACGACGGCGAATACAAGAGCCAAGTCAAGTCCGCCGAAGAATGGGTGCCGGAGGAAACAAGTGAATAACACATATTACACATACTCTATGCCAAGGAAAGCATATACCACCCTGCCTGCAGACTACACCGTCTGCCTGCACGAAGACTGCCCGATGGCAGCAACCTGTCTGCATCACATTGCCTTTTCCGCTCTGCAAGAGAGCGAGACGTATCTGCATCTCATCAACCCAAGCATGTGCACGAAGAGCGAAGGTTGCAGGTTCTACCGCGACTCGAAGCCCGTGATGTACGCTTGTGGCTTCACGGGATTCCAGCAGAAGATGTTCCCGCAGCAGTACCAGTCCTTCATGAAGATAATGATA
>CADCCR010000130.1 GCA_902799985.1 uncultured Bacteroidales bacterium
GCCGAACGCCTCGGAACAAGATGCCAAACAGCTCGGAACAAGATGCCAAACAGCTCGGAACAAGATGTCGATCGATTTATGACACGATGCCGGACGCCTCGAAGCAAGATGCCAAACAGCTCGTAACAAGATGCCGGACGCGAGAATACAAAAAGAGAAGGAGCGAATCACCTGTCTCCAAGCGTTTCGCTCCCTCAAAAGGTCGGGATGACAAGACTCGAACTTGCGACCTCGCGCCCCCCAGACGTGTGCGCTACCAACTGCGCTACATCCCGTTCCTTATGTTTGCGAGTGCAAAGGTATGACTTTTTTTTGTTACTTCCAAACTTTTTCGTAACTTTGTTCGCTGAAAAGCGAAAAATGAATCTATGAACAACCTGAAACTATATCCGACGAGCCGCATGAGGGGGCGAATCGTGCTGCCTGCGAGCAAGAGCATCAGCAACCGCGCACTCGTCATCAACGCCCTGAGCGGAAGTGCCTTTCTGCCGGATAATCTGTCCGACTCCGACGACACCGAGGTGATGCTCCGAGCCCTGAAGACCCTCTCTAACTCCCCCTTAAAGGGGGAGAAAACAGGCGAAGACTCCGTCCCACCAAGTGAGGAAGGCTCTGTCATCGACATCGGTGCAGCCGGAACAGCCATGCGTTTCCTGACAGCTTACCTGAGCGTGACGCCGGGCGAGCACGTGATAACGGGAAGCGAACGCATGCGGCATCGCCCCATCTCCATTCTCGTGGATGCCCTGCGACAGCTTGGGGCCGACATCACATACTTGGGCGAGGAAGGTTTCCCGCCGCTCCGCATCGTGGGAAAGGCCGGACTGGAAGGCGGTTCGCTGACCGTCGCGGGCAACGTCAGCTCGCAGTACATCTCCGCTCTGCTCATGATTGCGCCTACGCTGACACGCGGCCTGCGCCTCACGCTGACGGGAGAGATTGCCAGCCGTCCGTACCTGGACATGACGATGAGCATGATGCGCGACTTCGGCGGGGTGGCGGAATGGCAAGGCAAGGACGTCGTCGAGGTGCAGCCGGGAAGCTACGTGCAGCGCCCTTACCACATCGAGAGCGACTGGAGCGCCGCCAGCTATTGGTACGAGATGGTTGCCGTCTCGCCCGATGCCGATGCCCAGATTGACCTGGTGGGCCTGCATCACGACAGCATCCAGGGCGACAGCAAGGTGTGGCAGATGTTCGGCGAGCTGGGTGTCACCACGCAGTACTTCGTGGAGCCCGACGGGACGGAAGTGACGAGGCTGAGGAAGGGCGGCGGCCAGACCTGCCACTTCTCCTGCAACTTCACGCACCAGCCCGACCTGGCGCAGACGCTGGCCGTCACCTGTGCCCTGCTCGACGTGCCATTCCACCTTTACGGTCTGCACAGCCTCCGCATCAAGGAGACCGACCGCATCGCGGCGCTAATGGAGGAGCTGGGCAAGGTGTTCAGGATGGAGGAGAGGGACGGCGAACTGCTCTGGGAAGGCTTCTACGAGATAGACGACTGGGAGGAACTGCTCAGCGAGCCCCTCGAGTTCGACACCTACGAGGACCATCGCATGGCCATGTCGCTCGCTCCGGTCTGCCTGCGCGTCGGCGGGGAGATAAAGATCAACAACCCTCAGGTGGTAAGCAAGTCGTACCCGGGCTTCTGGGACGACCTCAAGAAGGTGGGGTTCGGCGTAGTTGAGAGTTAGGCTACGCCCCATGACAGGAAAAGAAACAACGGCGAACAGCAACTGCAAACTGTGAGCTGCAGCTACATACGCTGAATGACGAACAACGAACCATGAACAATGAACTGAATAGCCAGTGCTGCGGAATGCACGAGGTCTGCGAGAAGGAAAGCCTGCGGGCTCTCGAGGAGGACATCGAATACTACGAGGACGAGGAGCTGGACCGCTTCCGGGGCCGCACAGCCTACAGCGACGAGGAGGTGGACGAGTTCCGCGAAGTGCTCTACACCATGCGCACCGACGAGGTGGCGGGCTGGCTCCGGAGCCTCGAACTGCGCCGAGTGAACCTCCCCGACGAACTAAAAGACGAAGTTTTGCTGATTGTTGGGGACGAAACACAATAAATTCCCCCGCGCGTGCGTTATATATATAATGTAAAAGGCTCATGAGAAGAGGAACACAGCATACAGGCTTCCAGCCGACACGGCACGGAGAGATTGCGGAAGCGCCTCGCGCTTATTCCGGAAGCGCTCCGTGCTTATCGCGGAAGCGCCTCGCGCTTATTCCGGAAGCGCACGGCGTCTTCCCTGACGCGCCACGCCTGTCTGCTCGTTTGTCTGTTGCTCCTCGCATCCTGCACCACGAAGAAGAACACGCCGGCCGTGCGCACCTATCACGCCCTGACCGCCCACTACAACACGCTCTACAACGGGCAGGTGGCCTTCCGCGAAGGCGAAGAGGCACAGAGCAAAGGGCACAAGGACAACTTCAACGAGATACTGCCCATGTACATCTGCACCAGCAAGTCGACAGCCGGCATGGGCAAGAGCAACTTCGAGACCGCCATCACGAAGTGCGAGAAAGCCATCAAGGTGCACAGCATCAAGAAGCGTCCCATCATAAAGGGCAACCATCGGCGCACCGAGAAGGAGAAAGCCTTCCTGGCCCGCAAGGAGTTCAACCCCTACATGTACCACGCATGGCTCATGATGGCCGACGCCCAGTTCCGCAAAGGCGAGTTCTTCGAGGCCGCATCCACCTACAACTACATCCTGCGCCTCTACAGCACACAGCCCGACATCACGTCCGTTGCCCGCGCACGGCTGGCCCGATGCTACGTAGCTCTGGACTGGCCCTACGATGCCGAAGACCTGCTTGGCAAGATGAAGCGCGACAGCATCACCCGCCGCGGACAGAAGGAATACGACAACACGCGGGCCGGATACTACGTACTGACCAAGCAATACCAGGAGGCCATCCCGCACCTGCAGGCCACCATCAACAACACGCGCGGCAAACTGCCCAAGGCCCGGCTCAACTTCCTGCTGGCACAGCTCTACCACGAGACGGGCCGCGACACCATGGCCTACAAGACGCTCGCACGCGTCATCCGTGCCAATCCGCCCTACGAGGTGGCCTTCAACGCACGCATCATGCAGACCGAAGTGATGCACAAGGGCAAGTTCCGACAGATGATAACACGCCTCAAACGCATGGCCCGCAGCGACAAGAACAAGGACTACCTCGACAAGGTCTACTACGCAATGGGCAACATCTACCTCGCCAACGAGGACACCGTGCATTGCATCTCCTCCTGGGAGAAAGGCGTGAAGGAGAGCAAGAAGAACGGCCCCGACAAGGCCACCCTGCTGCTCCACCTGAGTCAGCTCTACTGGGAGCAGGAAAACTACATCGACGCAGCCCGCACGTACAAACTCTGCATGGGCGCCCTCGACAAGGAGCACGACGAATACGAGGAAAGCGACCGCCGCAGCAAGATACTCACCGAGCTGGAGCCGCACCTGAGCGCCATCAAGCTGCAGGACAGCCTGCAGGTGCTTGCCCAAAGCCCCGAGGAGGTGTACCTGGCAGCCATCGACCGCGTCATAGCCGAACTGCGCAAGAAGGAGAAGGAAGAAGCCAAGCTCGCTGCCGCCAACGGCACGCTGAACCCCAACGCCGCAGGCGGCACGATGGGCAACAACGCCCTCCAATCCGGCAAGCCCACCATCGCCAAGGACCTCAACTCGTTCGGCACACAGCAGCAAGGCGACTGGTACTTCTACAACCCCACCGTCGTGCAGAAGGGCATACAGGAGTTCCAGAAACGCTGGGGCATGCGTCGCAACGAAGACTTCTGGCGCATCAGCAACAAACGCTCGCTCATGAAGGACGAGGGAGGCGCTGACAGCGATGTCGCAAACCTCGACGAGGCAGCAGCCGACAGCCTCTTCGGAGGCATCGCCGACGCAGGGGCCGACAGCCTGGCCTCAGCCGAGCAGGCCCTGAAGGACTCCCTGGCCAACGACCCGCACGAGCGCGAATACTACCTGCGGCAGATACCTTTCACCGAGGAACAGATGGCCGAGTCGAACCGAATCCTTGCCGATGCCGTCTACAACGCCGGCATCCTGGAGCAGGAGAAGCTCGAGAACTTCCCCCTGGCCGAGCGGACCATGGTGCGACTCCTCAACGACTTCCCCGAACACGAAGGCATCGACAACATCTTCTACCACCTCTTCCTCCTCTACGGACGACTGGGCGACGAGGAGAGCGCCGAGGAGTATCGCGGATATCTCCTCGAAGACTACCCCGACGCCAAGCTTGCCGCCCTGCTCGGCAACCCGAACTACGAGATGATTGCGCGCGAAGGCAAACACGTGGAGGACAGCCTCTACACCGATGCCTACGCGGCCTACCAGACCGAAGACTACAATCGGGTGGAAGAAGACTACCGCTTCAGCACCGACAACTTCCCTGAGGGGACGCACCGCGCCCGCATGATGTTCATCCGAGCCATGAGTGCCCTCTACGGCGGAGAGCGTGACACCTTCATGGTGACGCTGCGCGAAGTGGTACAGAAGTTCCCGAAGGAAGAGGTGTCGGAACTGGCCAGCGCCATCGTGAAGGGACTCGACGAGGGACGTCCGCTCATGGACGACCGCTACGATGCCAGCAGCATCTGGAGCCGACGCACACGCTCCGAGGCAAGCGACAGCACAGAGGTGCCGGAGCTGAAGGACGACCGCTACACGAACTTCAACTTCGTCCTGGCCTACCCCACCGGCAGCCTCGACGAGAAACTCCTCGTCTTCGAGATGGCACGCTACAACTTCACCAACTACATGGTGCGCAACTTCGACATCGAGATACAGGCCGACCCCTACCTCACGCTCATGATTGTGAAGGGATTCCTCGCTTTCGACGAGGTGCATGCCTACGCACAGAAGCTCCATGCCGACGAGCACATGCGCACCCGCCTCGAAGGCATACGCACCCTGCTCATCTCCGACGACAACCTGAAGATGCTGGGCAAGGAGTTCAGCTTCGACGAGTATAAGGAGTTCTACGACGAGCACTTCGCACCGCTCGACGTGCCGGAAGACCTGCACATCGACACACCGACCGACGTGGAGATACTCGATCCCGACGAAGAATACGAGCGCCAGCAGGACGAGAAGCAGGAAGAAGAGGAGACCGGAACAAGCAACGACGACTTCCCCTTCGGGTTCTGAACAATTCACCATTCGCAATTCATCATTCATCAACAAGGGCATCGGCAACCCTTCCACTTTCCAACTACTGCCATGACAACGTACAAACTGCTTTGGGTAGACGACGAGATAGAACTCCTGAAAGCCCACATCCTGTTCCTCGAAAAGAAGGGTTACCAGGTGGAGACCGTGACGAACGGCTACGACGCCCTGGACCGCTGCGGTGAGGAAGCGTTCGACCTCATCCTGCTCGACGAGAACATGCCCGGCCTGAGCGGGCTCGAGACGCTGAACCGCGTGAAGGAACTGCTGCCGGCCACGCCCGTCGTGATGGTCACGAAGAGCGAGGAGGAGCACATCATGGAGCAGGCCATCGGCGCAAAGATTGCCGACTACCTCATCAAGCCCGTCAATCCCACACAAATCCTGCTGACCCTGAAGAAGAACATCCAGCAGAAGGAAATCGTCACGGAGCACACCCAGTCGAACTACCAGCAGGACTTCTCGCGCCTGGGACTGCTCATCAGCGACGCATCGAGCATCGACGAGTGGAAAGACGTCTACAAGCGACTCACCTATTGGGAGCTGCAACTGAGCGAGACGGAGAGCGGCATGCAGGAGATGCTCAGCATGCAGCGACGCGAAGCCAACACCGAGTTTGCCAAGTTCATACGCAAGAACTACATCCGCTGGATGGAGAACCCCGAGGAACGGCCCGTGATGAGCCCCGACATCTTCAAGCGAACCATCTTCCCCCTGCTGGACCAGGGAGAGAAAGTCTTCCTCATCGTCATCGACAACTTCCGCTACGACCAGTGGCGCATGCTGCTGGGCGAGATAGCCGACAGCTTTACGGTCGACGAGAACCTCTACTGCAGCATCCTGCCCACGGCAACACAATACGCCCGCAACGCCATCTTCAGCGGACTGATGCCCAACGACATCGCACGCATGTTCCCCGACCTCTGGGTGGACGAGGACAGCGAGGAAGGCAAGAACCTGAACGAGGAACCGCTCGTCCGCACACAGCTCGAGCGCTACCGACGCCGCGACTCCTTCTCGTACCACAAGATAAACCACTCGGGCACAGCCGAGAAGTTCGTCGCACAGATACCCGCCCTGCTGAAGAACGACCTGAACGTCGTCGTACTCAACTTCATCGACATGCTCAGCCACGCCCGCACCGAGAGCCTCATGGTGCGCGAGCTTGCCAGCAACGAAGCCGCTTACCGCAGCATCACGCAAAGCTGGCTGAGGCACAGCGCCGTGAGCGGACTCTTCCGCAGCCTCGCGGCACAGGACTGCACCGTGGTGCTCACCACCGACCACGGCAGCATACGCTGCTACAACCCCATCAAGGTCATCGGCGACCGCAACACGAACACCAACCTGCGCTACAAGCTTGGCAAGAACCTCTCGTACAACCCCAAGGAGGTCTTCGAGATAAAGAGTCCCACCCGAGCCGGCCTGCCAAGTCCCAACCTCAGCACAGCCTACATCTTCGCCACACAGGACGACTTCTTCGCCTACCCCAACAACTACAACTACTACGTGCA
>CADCCR010000131.1 GCA_902799985.1 uncultured Bacteroidales bacterium
ATCCGTCTCAGCTGTTAGCGAACGGAGGACACGCTTCCCGGTATTCCATTGCATTCCAGCGCCCACCGAGGCATTGGCGATGGTCTGCACCTTATGATTCTCAATGTTCTGTTCGCCTCCACGATGCTGAAGGATAAGCTGAACAGGAAGGTATGGCCGGATGCCTGGCTCTGACAGAGATGTCTGGCTGGCTTCGTTCCTACCTATTCGCCAAGTGGTTCCAACGGTGAAGGCCTCTTGATGGGTATCCTCGCGGAAGATGTAGCTCTGCCAGTTGAGCCAGATATCTGCATGCAGATGCGGGCGGTCCCATAGAAGTTGGAAGCCCATTTCGGGGTCTTGCGTGAGGTTTGTCTCCGGGTTGAACAGCGGCTCGATGATGCTATGATTCTGTCCGCCGTAGATATTGCCGAGCACGATGGAGAGACGACGGAAATCGACCTGCGCACGGAACCAGGGAAGCAGATGCGCTCCTTTGGTGTATTGATTGCCCTTCCACAAGGGGATGTCGTGGTAGACATAGTTCGGATAGCGGTTGGCGCCATTGAAGATGAGTGCCTGCAAACCGAGTTCCACCTTGATTTGCCTCAAAGGCATGTACGTTAGCTTGGGCTGAACCCACAGACCCGGCAAGGAATATCCTTCCGCCAGGGGGCTCGGGAACTCGTTATTGCGGAAGAAACTGATGCTCTCCAACTCGACGCGCAAGGCACGCAGGTCGGCCGTGTCCAGTCGGTAGGGCGAGGTAGCAAGCTGCTGCCACATAGAACCTGCGTCTTCTCTTTGCTGATGCACATCCCGAGCACTTGCCTTGGCACAAGCCAACAAAGGAAGGAGCAGGAGGAGTATCTGTCTGATGTATCTATTCATGCTATTTCGGAAAGTGACTCACCCTATGGCATGTAGGGGAATTCAGTTCTTCTTTGCTCCTTTATATATAAGGTATAGCACAACAGCCACGCCGAGGGCAAGCATGATAATCTTCAGTTCGTTGCTGTACTGTGCCACCTTCTCCTCCAGCTGACCGCTGTAGTAATGGCCGATGTACCAGCCCATTGCTGCCAGAATGGTGTTCCAAAGACTGGCACCAAGCGTTGTATAGAGCAGGAAACGTCCCAGTCCCATACGCGCCAGTCCGGCCGGGATGCTGATGAGCTGCCGTACAGCAGGCACGAGTCGGCCAAAGAAGGTTCCGATGGCTCCGTGCTCGTCGAAGTAACGTTCTGCGCGCTCCACCTTGGCGCTGTCTATGAGACACATGTGTCCGAAACGGCTCTCGGCAAAGCGATAAACGAGCGGACGCCCCAGATAACGTGCCAGGAAGTAGTTGACGAGGGCTCCGATGCAGGCTCCCACCGAAGCACAAATCACCACGAGGAAGACATTGAGCTCGCCCGTAGTGGCTGCCTTATAAGCTGCCGGCGGCACAACAACCTCGCTGGGAAAGGGAATGAAACTGCTCTCGATGGCCATCAGCAACGTGATAACCCAGTAGTTGAGGTGCTCCAGGCACCAAGCGATGAACGGTATAGACTCCATTTATAGTTTGATGATTTTGCAGTTTGACAATTTCACGCTCTGTCCTTTGAGCAAGGTGCTGCGTCGGCAGAGGATGATGGAAGATGTGGGGCGGAAGATAGATATGTAGCGACGGAAGATGTTGAACGAAGGCCATTTCCATTGACGCCTGCGTCTCGTCTTGCCTATCACGACATCAACACCATCACCGCAACAGGCTGTGAGGCGTGAGAGCCAGTCATCGCTCCCCCACCCTTCGCCTGCGGACAGGCAGACAAGCCACTCGTAGTTGGCTGCTTTTGCTCCCAAAGTAAGGGCAAGTTTGTTGATGTCGATGCCTCGCACCGAGGTCGGACAGAAGGTGTGGCTGAGATGTGGGTAGTCCATCTCCATTTCCTCGAGCCACTCCTCAAGGTCCTTGTCGTGCTTCTTGTCAACAACAGTCACTTCGAACTCACCTTCGTATTGCATCGACAACAGTTGAGGCAAGAGCCGCTTGAGCTGCGACTGCTGCTCCTGGCAAGTGACGATGATGCTGACGTTAATCATATTATTAATGCACAATTTGCTGATGTACGTATCACAATCTATGGTTCTAAGTCCTCTGTCGTGTAGGCTTCGGGCAACTCGCGGCAGTTGTATCGGCTTGCCATTATCTCGCCATAGGCACCGGCAGAGCGTATGGCAATGAGGTCGCCGCGGCGGGTAGAAGGCAAAGTGTAGTCGGTTGCAAAGATATCGCTGCTCTCGCAGATGGGGCCAACGATGTCGTACGTCTCAAGGGGAGCCGTGCTGCTCAGGTTCTGTATGCAGTGATGGGCACCGTAGAGGGCAGGTCGGATGAGGTCGGTCATGCCTGCATCGACGATAACGAACTGCTTCGCCTTCGCCTGCTTGACATAGAGACAACGGGTGATGAGCGAGCCACATTGGCCAACCACAGCTCTGCCAAGCTCGAAGTGAAGGTGCTGGCCGGAACGAAGCTTCAGATGTCGCGCATAAGTCTCGAAGTAAGCGTGGAAGTCGGGAATGGGATGTGCATCGGGATTGTCGTAGTCAATGCCCAAGCCACCGCCCACGTTGATGTTCTTCACCTCTGTGATGCCCTCGGCTTCGAGCCTGTCCTGAAGCTCATTGATGCGGTGGCAAAGGGCTTCGAAGTCGTCCATCTCCAGTATCTGACTGCCGATGTGGAAGTGAAGGCCAACGAAGCGGACACTGCTGAGCGACTGAGCAATACGGATGACACGCTCCATATCCTCCATGGCGATGCCGAACTTGTTCTCGGCAAGGCCCGTTGTGATGTTTGCATGCGTGTGAGCTCCCACATCAGGATTGATGCGGAAGCTGACGTCGGCCACTTTACCCATGCGAGCAGCAATGTCGGCTATGACTTCCAGCTCCGGGATGCTCTCCACGTTGAAGTACTGGATGCCGGCATTCAGGGCAAGCTCTATCTCCCAATCAGCCTTGCCCACTCCGGCAAAAACAATCTCGCCGGCAGGGAAACCGCATTCTAGACAAGCCTTTATCTCACCGCCGCTCACGCAGTCGGCACCGAAGCCTGCCTGCTGAATCAGGCGCAGAACCTTCGGGTTGGCACAGGCTTTGATGGCATAGTGCAGCCGGTAGCTTTCGTGCTTGCTTGTCTCCTGCTTGATGGCGGCAAGTGTGTCGGCCAAAAGTCGGGTGTCGTAGTAGTAGAAGGGCGTGCGCAATGGCTCGAAGCGTTCCTTCATGTACTGCTTCATCATATTCTCCATAAAACAATCTTTACCAATGATTTCCTGCTATCCTAAAACAATGTTTCGCTGAGCGACTGAAGGGTGCGTTTCTTGTCCTCAGCCTTAACGACGAAGGAGATGTTGTGCGACGAGCCGCCGTAGCTAATCATGCGAACGGGAATGTCCTTGAGTGCCAAGCAAGCCTTTGCTTCGAAGCCCACGTTGCTGCTGTCCAAATCGCCCACAACACAGATGATGCACATGTCCTCTTCCACGCTGACCGTGCCATATTTCTTCAGCTCGTTGACAATGTCGGAGAGGTAGCTGCGGTTGTCGATAGTGACGCTGACCCCTACTTCGCTTGTGCAAACCATATCGATGCTGGTCTTGTAAGTCTCGAATATCTCGAACACTTTGCGCAGGAAGCCATAGGCAAGGAGCATACGGCTACTGTTGATTTGGATGCAGATGTTGCCGTCGCGAGCAGCAACAGCCTTGATGGTGCCGCGCTGGAACTCGTTGTTGATGATGGTACCGGGAGCAGAGGGGTCCATTGTGTTGAGCAGACGGACAGGCACACGGGCAAACTTGGCGGGCTGGATGCAGGTGGGGTGCAGTATCTTTGCACCGAAGTAAGCCAACTCGGCAGCTTCCTCGAAGTAGAGCTGACGCACAGGTTCCGTATGCTCCACGAATCGTGGGTCGTTGTTGTGCATGCCGTCGATGTCGGTCCATATCTGAATCTCCTCGGCCTGAATAGCGGCTCCCACAAGACAGGCTGTGTAGTCGCTGCCACCACGCAACAGGTTGTCTGTCTCGCCATAGGCATTGCGGCAGATGAAGCCCTGAGTGATGTAAAGCTGATAGCCAGGGTTCTCGTCGAGGATTTTCGTGAGCTTCTCCTTGATGTAGTTCATGTCGGGCTCACCATTCTTGTCGGTGCGGACGAAGTCGAGAGCGCTGATGAGCAAGGCATTGATGCCACATTCCTTCAGATAGTTGGTGAACATGTTGGTGCTTATCACCTCGCCTTGTGCCAGAATGACCTTTTCCTCGAAGGAAGTGAAGTGCACCTTGGTGAAGGAACGCAGATAGTCGAACTCTTCGTGCACGAAGTTCATGGTCGATTGCTTGACCTCTTCGGTGCTATAGAGCTTTGCCACATGGTCGGCATACTTCTGCTCCAACTGGTTGATGATGGTGTTAGCTCCCTCGGGGTTCTTCTTGTAGAGGTAGTCGGAGATTTCCACAAGGGTGTTTGTAGTGCCCGACATAGCGGAGAGGACTACAATCTTGGAGGCACCGTCCTTGGTGATGAGACGTGCAACATCCTGCATTCTCTGTGGTGACCCAACGGATGTGCCACCGAACTTCAGTACTTTCATGTGTTTTTATCTGTTTTGTTCTTCCGCGCTTTCCATTCGGTCCGACGGGAAGGGAGTCTTTGTGTTCTTTTATTCCTTATTCTCTGAGGAAGCTGGTTCCTTGCTTTCTTCCATTTGCTGATTCTTCTTCAATTGTCCATCGGCGCAGCAGTACACGGTGCCGGGGAAGTATTCCGGCCATTGCATGTTGTGTGTGCTGAGGATGACGGCTGTATGCTGCTGGCGACGTATCTCATCGAGGAGCGCCAGGATGCTCGGCATCGAGGTTGCCCGTCGGTTCGTCGGCCAGGATGACCTTCGGCGTGTTGAGGATGGCGCGGGCAATGCAGATGCGCTGTTGCTCGCCACCCGAAAGCTGGAAGACCATCTTCTCCTTCTTGTCGGAGAGCTTCACCAGAGCAAGCACCTCGTCGATACGCTTCTCGCGGTCGGCTTTCTTCTTCCATTCGGTGGAACGCAGCACGAAGTCGAGATTGCGACGGACAGTACGGTCGGGCATGAGCTGGAAGTCCTGAAAGACGATGCCCATCTGCCGCCGCAACATGGGCTGATGCTTTGTCTTGAGCCGTCCCATGTCGAAGCCGAGCACTTCTGCTGTGCCGCTACCGATGGGCACTTCGCCGTAGATTGACTTCAAGAGCGACGATTTGCCGCTACCCACAGGCCCTGTGAGGTAGACCATCTCGCCTTCCTCCACACAGAAGTTCACCTTTCGGAGCACAAGATGTTCGCCTTGATAGAGGTCGACGTCTTTGTAGTTGAGTAACATCGAGGTAATTTACTTTTGTTGACGATTTACTATTTTATCATTTACCAGCCTCCACTGAATCTTCCTCTTCGGAGAGGCCCCAACCTCGGAAGGCATAGGGGAGGCTCTTTTAATGCTTCTTCCAACCGGGATTGTGACGTTCCATCAGTTCGGCTGCCATATCTTCTATGCGGAGACCTTTGCTTGTCAGGAGGACAATGAGGTGGTAGAGCATGTCGGAACCTTCGTAGATGAGGCGGTCGTTGGTGCCGTTGGTGGCTTCGATGACCAGCTCCAGAGCTTCCTCGCCCACCTTCTGTGCCATGCGGTTGAGTCCGTCGCGGAAGAGCGAAGTGGTGTAGCTGCCTTCAGGCATTTCGCGGTGACGCTGTTCGATGAAGTCGCTGAGTTCGGAGAGGAAGAGCAATGGGTTAGGCTTGTTTTCCTCGCCCCAACAGGTGTCGGTGCCCTTGTGACAGGTGGGACCATCGGGAATGGCTTGGACAAGGAGCGTGTCATTGTCGCAGTCGCTCTTGATGTCGACCAGATGCAGGAAGTTGCCACTCGTTTCGCCCTTCGTCCAAAGGCACTGGCGCGAACGGCTGTAGAAGGTGACGAGTCCGGTCTCTTGCGTCTTCTTCAACGCCTCTTCATTCATGTAGCCGAGCATGAGCACAGTCTTCGTCCTTGCATCCTGGATGATGGCTGGCACCAAGCCGCCACACTTATTGAAGTCGATGTTTAATTCACAATTCATAATGCTTAATTCATAATTATTCTCCCCCTATAGGCGGACGGGAGGTCTTACATTTATTCCTTCTTTTCTCAGGTATTCTTTGAGTTCTGGTATGCCGATTTGTCCGAAGTGGAAAACGCTGGCGGCAAGTGCGGCATCGGCATGTCCTTGGGTAAAGACATCGCGGAAGTCTTCCATCTTGCCTGCGCCGCCGCTGGCTATGACGGGTATTGTGAGCAGCGATGCAAGCCTGCTAAGCGCTTCGCAGGCAAAACCTTCTTTCACACCATCGTGGTTCATGCTGGTGAAGAGTATCTCGCCTGCTCCACGATCGTTCACTTCCCGAGCCCAGTCGAAGAGGTTGCGTTCCGTCGGGATGCGACCCCCATTGAGGTAGCAGGTCCACGTCCCTTCTCCGGTACCTTCTTCGGGAAGTTCCTGCTTTGCATCGATGGCGACCACACAGACCTGACTGCCGAAGTGACTGACAATCTCATCGATGAGTTGTGGTCTTCGCAGAGCGGCGCTGTTGATGCTTATCTTGTCGGCACCGGCCGAGAGCATGCGGTCCACATCGGCCAGCTCGCTGATGCCGCCGCCTACGGTAAAGGGAATGTCTATCTCGGCAGCCACCTTCTGCACCATGTTTGCGAAGGTCTTGCGCCCCTCATGGCTGGCTGTGATGTCGAGGAAGACCAGCTCGTCGGCACCCTGGCAGCTATAGAGTTTGCCAAGCTCCACAGGGTCACCAGCCTGCCGAAGCTGCAGGAAGTTGGTACCCTTCACGGTTTGCCCGTCCTTAACGTCCAAGCAAGGTATGATTCTCTTTGCTAACAATTTAAATACTCAACTTTAATGTTTCACCTTTTAACTTCTTCACCTTTTCACCTTTTCATTTTCACCTTTTAGCCATTTCCCATCGATTCGTCCCTCGTAGAATGCTTTGCCGAAGACGACAGCAGGGATGCCAGCTGCCTCGAGGGCAAGAATGTCCTCCATGCTTCCTACGCCGCCGCTGGCTATGAGGTGACACTCCGGATAGCGCTGCATGATGCTGCGGTAGAGGTCGATGGCAGGTCCCGAGAGTGTGCCGTCGCGACTGATTTCCGTGCAGAGCACATTGCGAGTGCCGGCCTTCATGTAGCGCAGCAGGAAGTCTTCGAGCCGCACATCAGAGTCCTCCTTCCATCCGTTGATGGAGACGCAGCCGTTCCTGACGTCAGCCCCAAGGATGAGATGGTCGGCACCATACTTCTCGAGCCAGCCGAGGTAGCGCTCTGGGTCGGTGATGGCAATACTGCCGGCTGTGACGAGCGATGCACCAGCATCATAGGCCTTTTCCAAGTCTTCATCGGTCTTCACACCACCGCCGAAGTCGACCACAAGACTGGTATGCGAAGTAATGGAGCGAAGGGCATCGATGTTGACCACATGCTTGCTCTTGGCACCGTCCAAGTCAACGACATGCAGTCGGCGCATGCCCAAGTCCTCGAATTGCTGTGCCATTTCGAGTGGGTCGCCGTAGACCTTCTTCGTGTCGTAGTCGCCTTTGGTCAGACGCACGCACTTGCCTTCGATGATGTCTATTGCAGGAATCAGTTCCATCTCGCATTTACCATTTAATCATTTACCATTTACCATTTATTTCATTGAGCATTTACCATTTATTTCATTGACCATTGAGCATTAAGCGCGGTAGCAAATTATTCACTTTTCATTTCCAGGAAGTTCCTCAGTATTTGCTGCCCCACTGCCCCACTCTTTTCGGGATGGAACTGCGTGGCATAGAAGTTATCCTTCTGCATGGCGGCGCTGAAGGGGTGAATGTATTCGGTGACAGCTATGGTGAACTCGCAGACTGGCACATAGTAGCTGTGGACGAAGTAGACGAAGGGAGTCCCCTCCAGGAGTGAAGAACGAAGAGTGAACTCTTCACTCTTCACTTGCAAGCTGTTCCACCCCATATGCGGAATCTTGTCCTCGTGCCTGCGTGGCTGGAAGCGTTTGACGTCCACATCGAAGATGCCCAGACAATCCACATCGCCCTCTTCGGAATGGCGGCACATGAGTTGCTGCCCGATGCAGATGCCCAGAACGGGTTGTGTGAGGGAGGGGATGATGCGGTCCAGTCCGTGTTCGCGCAGATAGTGCATCGCGCTCGATGCTTCGCCTTGACCGGGGAAAATCACCTTGTCGGCGCTGCGAAGCTCTTCGGCCGAATCTGTCAGGATAGGTTCAACGCCCATGCGCTCCAAGGCATGGACTACGGAAAAGATGTTACCTGCATTGTATTTTACGACTGCAACCTTCATGTTTACGTGCCTGCGTGATTAGTTTCGGGCGACAAAGATACAACTAAAAGTTGAAAGATGAAAGTTTAGGGTTGAAAGATTTACCTTTTGAACGAAAATACGCAATTTATGAACGACAAAAGCTTCTCATATTATATATTTTCCAACGACTTTCCATACAACAAGAGAGCCCATCCTTCTCGGACGAGCTCTCTTGCCGAATCGTGTTAATCTTATTTCACCAGAACCTTCCGTCCGCCAACAATGTTGATGCCGCGTTGCATCTTGTTGAGGCGTTGGCCGGCGAGGTTGTAGACAGCAGCTCCCGCTTCCTTCTCTGCAAAGGGAGATTCCACGCCTGTTGCATCGTCGAAGTAATAGGCAATGGGACCGGAAGTGCTCTTCAAGTAAGCTTTATGGGCCAAGAGGAGGTTGCCGGGGATTTCCGTGAAGGCAAGTTCGCCTTGATGCTGAGCCAACGAGTAGTACTTGTCGCCCACAGGTTTCGAGGTGTCCACATCCACGCCTTCCAGGATGTTGTCGCTGTAGTCGGCGGAGCTTTCCTCCGTAGTAGCAGCCATGCTGATGATGCCGGTTTGCGACTTCAGGACGACGCCTTCACCAGCCTTGATGATGCGGTCTCCCACCTCGGTGGCCGAGAGTTGCGTGCCGTTCATGGCAACCTTGAACACTTGCGTTCCAGCATCCACCTTCACATTCTCTGTGCCGTTGTAGTAGGTAGTGAGGTTCGAACCCATCAGCTCAGCCGCTTCCACCTGAGGCAGCAAGTCGCCCTGGAAGATGCAGTACAAGTCGGTCGATGTGTCGCCCTTATCCCATTTCGCCTTGAAAGCCTCGGCATCGAAGACATGGCAGATGGTGGCTTTTTCATGCGCAAACTCGTCGTAGCCTCCGTCTATCCATTCCAGCGAATCGGGATTTGCGTAGCAATAGACATCTGTAATCTGCCAACTGGCATAGAATGCATCAGCTTCTATGGACGTCACGCCGCTACCGATGGTGACGGTCTTCAGATTAGCGCATTGGCGGAAAGAACTGTAGCCTATAGAGGTTACATTATTGGGGAAATTGACGGAGGTCAGATTATCGCACTCATATGCAGCATGCGCGCGTATCCTCGTCACGCTGGCTGGGATGATGATGTCTGCCTTGCCAGCAGGAACCTTCACGAGCTCTGTGCCGTCCTTGGTGTAGATGCAACCGTCACCCGTTGTCATCCAGTTGGGATTGTCCTTGCTGACATGGAAGGCTGTCAGAGCCTTGCAGCCTTCGAAAGAATCATTTTCAATCGTATATATTTGGTTGCCCAAGTTGACTGAAGTCAGAGAAGAACAACCTGCGAATAATCGATAGGAAATAAATGACAAACCGTTGCCGACAGATGCTGTCTTCAGCGATGTGCAGTAAGCAAAGACATCAGTTGACGTGTACACGACGCCATCAGGAATATTGATGGAGGTCAGGTTGGTGCAGTATCTGAAAGAACCGTACCCTATTTCCTCCACATTCTCAGGAATAGTGATGCTGGTCAGACTGCTACTGTCGAAAGCCACATCATCTATCTTCTTCACGGATGCAGGCAGCTCAACCGTAGTCAGATTCTTGTTATTGTAGAAGGCCTCGTAACCAATAGTTTGCACGCCATTGGGGATGCTGACCAATGCCTTGCCTGTTGGACAGCAGACGAGCTCTGTGCCGTCCTTGGTGTAGAGAACACCGTCGATGCTCTTGTAGGCAGGGTTATCGCTTGCCACATTGATGGCCGTCAATTTGCTGTCGTTGAGGAAGCAGGAGGCATTGTCAATCTGCAATACCGTTGCAGGAATGTTGACGCTGACGAGGTTACCGCATTCGGAAAAAGCATTATAGTTTATTGCTCGCACCGAAGACGGGATGGTGATGTCCGTGAGGCTGGAGAAGCCATGGAATGCATACGGACCGATGTTGGGAACGCCCTCCTCGATGACCAGCTTCGTTGCCTCATCCCAGCAGCCATGCCACGGACGAAAATTTGAATCGATGAACTTCGGCATATTTTCTGTACCGCTGATGGTGAGCGTCTGAGTGGCTTCGTCGTAGCTGAAGCTGATGGGAACAGAGTTCTCGTCGCGGAAGACGAGATTGACGATGCCAGCGAACTTCTCTATCCAAGCTGCCGCATTGCTGACGTGGCAGATAGTGGAGCCGCTGCCGTTCTTGAAGTCGTCGCAGCCACCTTCTTCGCTCCAGTCGAGCGCCTCGGGGTCGGCATACATATAGACGTCTTCCACGTTTATGGAATTGTAGAAGGCATCATAGCCGATGAGGGTCACACCGCTGCCGATGGTAACGGTCAGCAGTTTTTCGCATGCGGAGAAGGCATGTCCCCCGATGCTCAACACACTGTTGGGGATAACAACGGACGTCAGCGAAGTGTTGGAGAAAGCGTAATCTCTGATTTCTGTCACAGGATATTGTTTGCCATCCACCGTAATCTCGTCGAGGATAGTAAGATCGCCCGTTGCATCGGAGCTGGTACCGACATAAGCCGTCTCCTCGTTGATGTAGTATTTCACGCCATCTTGCGTGAAGTCCTGCGCCCAAGCCGCCAAAGAGCAGAGCGATAGGCAGAGCATCGCAGCTGCCCTTGAAATCGAAGTTAAGAAGTAGTTTTGTTTCATAATACAGATGTTTTAAGATTTCCTGCCCACAAAGTTACGAAATATTTTTTACAAAGAAGCAAAAGTTCGTCAAATAAATCGGATTATCCCCCGATTTGCAAAAGACGTTTTGCATTTGCAAGGGCGATGAAGTTTGCACGGGCGATGAAGTTTTCTCTTTTTTCCTTTTGTTGCGCTTGTTGCGCTTGTTGCGGTGTTGCGGGAGTGAAGAATCAAAGTTACATTTTGAGCGAAGAAGCAAGGTCACACAGAAAGCACGGAAATCACAGAAATATTTATTTTTAAAGTCCCGCAGAAATAAAAGAAAAAAGAAATAAATAATCGCAGAAGAGATGAAATCACAGAAAATAGATTTCATATGAAATCTCAATCCGTTCAATTCGTTTTAATTCGTTGTTAAAAATCAATCCGTTCAATCTGCTTAATCTGTGGTTCTTGTCGCCTGCGGCAAAGTGAAGAGTGAAGAGTGCTTCGCAAGTGAA
>CADCCR010000132.1 GCA_902799985.1 uncultured Bacteroidales bacterium
AAGGGCCTTTGGAACAAGCCCGGCGTCCACAATGTAGAAGAGTTCGACCCTGACCCCTTCATGGAACAGCTCAATAAGCAGGGACTGCCCTGGGAGGAGATCCACGATGGGGACTTGGAACTCTGAAGTGGTTAGTGGTTAGAGGTTAGTGGTTAGAGAATAGTTTTTGGAAGCGGAATATACGATGCAAGACTTTTATTATAGGAAGCTCTTGGTCTATCAACAGTCTATGCTGCTGTTAGCAGACGTCTACAATCTTACCAAGAAGTTCCCGCCACAGGAATCATACGGCCTGACTAACCAAATTCAACGTGCTGCGGTATCGATACCTTCTAACATTGCTGAAGGCATGGGCAGGTTTTCGATAAAGGAACGAATACACTTCCTCGAGGTCAGCAACGGTTCGCTCATGGAGGTGATGTGCCAATTTGAGATTGCTCATCTGCTGGGCTACATCACGACAACCGAAATTGAGACGCAGGAAAAGAGGATAGCTACTATAGCAAAGATGATAATAGGTTTAAGGAACAACTTAGAAGAAAAGAAAAATGTATAATATGGTTACGGACATGGGATTCTGGGCGCGGGGACAATCCTCTAACCCCTAACCTCTAACCCCTAACCACCAAAAAATCACAACAATGACAAAGAAATTAGACGAAACGGCTGCCTCCGGACAGCAGAGCGAGAAGCTGAAGGCGTTGCAGGCTGCTATGGCGAAGATAGAGAAGGACTTCGGCAAGGGCTCCATCATGAAGCTTGGCGAAGAGAAAATCGATAATATCCAGGTCATTCCGACAGGTTCCGTTGGGCTGGACTACGCGCTTGGCGTGGGCGGTTACCCAAGGGGACGCATCGTCGAGATATACGGTCCCGAGTCGTCCGGCAAGACGACGCTGGCCATTCATGCCATTGCCGAGGCCCAAAAGCAAGGCGGCATCGCGGCCTTCATCGATGCCGAGCATGCCTTCGACCGCTTCTATGCTGCCAATCTTGGCGTGAACGTCGATGAGCTTCTTATCTCTCAGCCCGATAACGGAGAGCAGGCTCTCGACATAGCCGACCAGCTGATTCGTAGTGCGGCCGTCGACATCATCGTCATCGACTCGGTGGCTGCCCTGACGCCCAAAGCAGAGTTGGAGGGCGACATGGGCGACAACAAGGTCGGCCTGCAAGCCCGTCTGATGAGTCAGGCCTTGCGTAAGCTCACCTCCACCATCAGCAAGACGAACACCACCTGCATCTTCATCAACCAGTTGCGCGAGAAGATAGGCGTCATGTTCGGCAGTCCTGAGACCACCACGGGCGGCAACGCCTTGAAGTTCTACGCTTCGGTTCGCCTCGACATACGCAAGTCGTCGCCCATCAAGGACGGCGAGAACGTCATTGGCAACGATGTGAAGGTCAAGGTAGTGAAGAACAAAGTGGCGCCTCCATTCCGTCGTGCCGAGTTCGAAATCATGTATGGCGAGGGCATTTGCCGCGAGGGAGAGATAGTCGACCTGGGCGTCGGCTTCGACATCATACAGAAGAGTGGCTCGTGGTTCAGCTATGGCGGCAGCAAGCTCGGCCAGGGCAAGGAGGCCACGAAGGCTGTCCTGCGAGACAATCCTGAACTTAGCGAGGAAATCATCGGCAAGATATACGATGCCATGAAGAGCGGAGCAGTCTTCAAATCCGGCAAGGAGAAGAAGGATCAGAAAGAGTAGAAGCGCCTCCAATCAAGTGGCATCAATACCCGCAGAGGGCACGTTTCCAAAGCAAGGAGCGTGCCCTCTTTTTCTTCTTCACGTGCAAACTCAGCCGACTTCACATGTAAACTCAGCCAACTTCACGTGTAAACTCAGCCGACTTCACGTGTTAAAATTGTTTATCTTTGTGCGATTTCTCACCTTTGGGGTTAGCTTTTCCCGCCATTGAGGGGTATTATAAGCAGAAGACACACATTAAACAGACAAAAGCATGAAACGAATCATCCTCTTTCTGCTTGCTCTTGTTGCGATGGCAGGGCAGGCTAAGGACGTCGTCATCGAGCGTCCTGCGTTCCGTTCACTAATGAAGAATTCCTTTTACAATGCCAACATCTGGCCCGTCAAGGTGGAGCTGACGAAGCAGGCAACAGTCGTGCATTTCCATGTGGCCTGTGCCTCTCGGGGCGGTTGGAGCACGGATGGGGGCCGCCTTGAAGTGGATGGGCAGCAGTTTGCCTATCAGAAGGGACGCATCCTGACGCATGATGGTGCCCAAGTCCTTGCAGATGATGCCCTTGAGCTGGGCAAAGCTTATGACAGGAACGCGCAGCGCGACTCCCTTATCCTCTATTTCGACCCGCTTCCGAAAGGTACAAAGACGTTCGACTACATTGAGGGCGACGACCCGAACTCATGGACAATCTACGGCATCAGGCTGGATGGCAAGCTCTATCCTGAGCTCCTTCCTGCTCCGAAACCACGTGAAGACGACGGCAAGCCGCTGGAGCCGTTGACCTTGACATACGGCGATGCGACCTTCATAGCCACAGCTTTTGGCGACAGCATCTGCCAGCTGGGGTGGTTTGATGAACCTTGCCGCGACCCCATCACCAGCAACTATCGCGCCGATTCACACTCTGAGGGAACGTCGAAACACTTTTCCAATCCCGCCTACACAGCAACCCTGCCCATCTTTACCTTTTACAAGATAGAGAAGAATACGCCCAACAGGCAGTTTCCCCTGCTTTTGATTCCGGGCGAGACGCTGACCATGGACGCCGACCCCGACGCCTGCGAAGCCTGGCTTCACGACTTTGCGGCGGGCAAGCCAAAGCATAAAGGCTATCGCTTGGGCGGTTCCGCTGCCGACCTCAACGAGGTGCTGCTGGAAAACCTGAACATTTACTATCTCGGCATGCTGCCGTTGCCGAACCACGAAGGCGTGAAGGACTTTCCCGAGTGGCGCGACAAGTTGTGGCAGAACCTTGACACCTTGAAGCAAGGCGTGCTGAAGCGCAGGAACTATACCCGCAGGCAGAGGGACTTCCTGACGCTTTTCGTTGAACGAAGCTATGTGCGTGCTTGTGTAGGAGGCGTCGATATGATTGCCTTTCAGAAACGTGTTCAGAACCCCGACAGCACGCTCCGGCACCTGAAGAGCACTTACACGCTTGTCGATCCTCACGCCCGCAACCTCCAATTCCTTCGCGACGGACGCAGCTTCTGGTTCCCTCTCTCGCCCGATTTCCTGCCTTATCTCGAGACAAACGGCATGACGGAAACGGAGCCGTACAAGATGACGAAGGCTCTGGCGGAAGCACGCAGGATGTGCGATGCCATAAGTGAAGGCAAGGTGATGCCCGAGGACTCGATACGGATGGTGCATCCCTACTTCCAGCGCATCCTGCAGGAGTTCATCGACAGCAACCGTGTGCAGCTCGAGCGCATGCGTCTGGAGGCAAAAGACCGCATAAAGCAGACGCCCGAAGTACCTGGCTCGAAGCTCCTCGAAACTATTGTCGCGGAGCATCCCGGCAAGGTGGTCTTCTTCGACCTCTGGGCCACGTGGTGCGGCCCATGCAGGCAAGGCATCGAGGCAATGGAGCCGCTCAAGGAGGAGCTGAAGGACAAGGACGTCATCTTTGTGTATCTCACCGACGAGAGCAGCAACATGACCGAGTGGAGAGAAAACGTCATCAGGATTCCCGGCCTGCATTATCGCATGCCGAGCAGCCAGTGGAGAGAGATTCCGGAACTAAGCGGGATACCACAATACTACCTCTTCGACCGCCAGGGTCGCAAGGTCTGGGAGCAGAGTGGCTTCGGCGACGCAGTCCTCGAGGACATCAGGAAACAGATTGACAAAGCGTTGGAACCATAGTTTTGCCCAGAGAAAACGACCGGCGAGACACGGAGCGGCACATCGATAGAAGCATAGTGGCACATCGTTCAGAGCGGTGTGCCGCCTCCGGTTCTGGCGGATTTGTAATCCGCCAGTTGCAAATATAGGCATTTGTAATGCCGACATTCCTTTGTATCTGGATTGCAAATCCCGATACTCCTTGCGGTCGGATTGCAAATCCGACCGAACAGGGAGAGCATTTCTCCCCGGAAAGCAATATAACAGTACAGGTAGCGGCACTTCGTTCGAAGCGTTGTGCCGCTCTTTTTATGTCGTCTGGTTGTCCGGCTTGACAAGTCGAGTTCATTGCACGTACATGTAAATTCAATTGCACGTACATGTAAATTCAATTGCACATACATGTAAATTCAATTGCACATACATGTACGTGCAAACAATATGGCTCGCTGTGTTGGGTTTTTAATCAGCCCCAATTGGGCAACTTCCGTTGTTAATATTCGTTACCAACCAGCAGAAATAGAGTAGGGAAACCCGTCGAATTGCCAAAAAAAACGTATCTTTGTACGAATTTTTGCTTTCGGGGTTAGTTTTTTCGGCCTTTGAGGGGTATTATAAGTAAAGACGTGATGGAACACGAGACGGTAAAAAGGCTGTTCATGCAGCACTATGCCCGGATGTACAGAGTGGCGCGGACGCTGCTCCTGGACGGGCAGGAGAGCGAGGATGTCTGTAGCGACATCTTCGAGAGCCTGCTTCGTGGCGAGACGATTCTCGTGCCAGGGATGGAGGAACGCTACTTGATGACGAGCGTCCGCAACCGTTGCCTGAAGCGGCTTCGGCATGAGAACCTGAGAAAAGCCCCCTCCCCGCTCCCCCTTTGGGGGAGTGCTTCTGAGGAAGATGACAGGATATCGGACATCGTGGAGGACGTCGTCAGCCATCTTTCGGAACAGGACCAGCGCATCTTCCGCCTGCGCTTCAACGAAGGTTACAGCTACGAGGAGATAGCCGCGAAGGAGGACATCAGCAAGGTTGCCGTGTGGAAACATCTGTCGCACATCATCACGTCCATCAAGAAACGATTTAACCCGAAAGACCTATGAACGCCTTAGACGACAAACAGACGTTGCTCGACATGCAGGAGCACCCGGAGCGTTACTCCGACGAGCAGTTGGAGCAGGTGATGGCTGAACTCGACAAGGAGCCGGATGCAGAAGCGGCGTGGGAAAAGACCCTCTCCCGACCTCTCCCTTGTAGGGAGAGGAGTGAATACAAATGGCAGCACAAACTACTCCTCTCCCTACAAGGGAGAGGTCGGGAGAGGGTCCGGATTGCCGCAATCTTTGTTGCTGCCGCCTTCCTCGGCCTCATGTCGTTGGCCGGCTACCGCGTCTTCTCCGACTGGAACAAAGCGCCGCAGGCTCCTGTGCAGGCCGACACGACGACGGTCGTGAAGCAGCGTTTCTACTATGATGTAATGGATGGCGACACCATCTTCCGCTTCGAGAACATCCGCCTGGACAGCATCCTCGCCGTCGTCGGCAGGCACTACAACCGACAGGTCGTCTTCCACAGCAAGCAGCCGCAGCAGCTCCGCCTCTACATCACCTGCCACACCACGCAGACGCTCGAAGAGTTCGTGGAGACGCTGAACATGTTCGACGGCTTCCGACTCATTCAATACTTCGACACCCTGCACGTCGAATCGTACGAAAGGAAGGAGGACGGCAGATGAAACGGCTCGTTCTATACATTATTATATATATAGGCTTCGGCCTCATCGCTGTGGCCCGCGACCTCCACTTCCGCGGCGAATCGCTCGCCACGGCACTTGCCGCCCTCCGCGATGTCAAGTCGGACTACACCATCAACTTCATCGCCAACGACCTCGACCAGTTTCCTGTCCATGCCGACCTCACGGGTCTCTCCATGACGGAGGCCGTGAAGCGCCTCTGCAAGGGACTCCCCGTAAAGGCTAAGATAAGGGACAAACAGATCTTCATCCAGTACGACCGCAGCTACAAGCCACGCACCATCCGGCTCTCCGGCACGGTCTGCGATGCCCGGACGCGCCAGTATCTGATGGACGCGAAAGTGGAACTCCTGGCCGAGGACAGCACGCTCATCGACTCGGTGCGTGCCCGACAATCCGCCTTCTACTACGACGATAGCGGCCGGCAAGTGGACTACGACATACCGCGCTACAACATAGAGGTGCCCGCTCTGCCCCGCCACTACATCTTCCGCATTTCGATGGACGACTATCGGACTACCTGCTTTAGCTATGAGGTGGACCGTGTGGGCCGACGGGAAACGTGGCGCAACGTCTCGCCCTTCTATCTGCACAAGGTTTCGATGACCCTCCAGGAGGTGACCGTCAAGGCATCGCGCGTCCGATTCTACTTCAGGGGCGACACCGTCGTGTACGATGCCAGCCAGTTCCAACTGGCGGAAGGCTCGATGCTCGACGCCTTGTTGAAGCAGTTGCCGGGCGTCGAACTCAAGAGCGACGGGCGAATCTACCACAATGGCAAGTTCGTGGACGACCCCCTCCTGAACGGCAAGGACCTCTTCCAAGGCAATCGGAAGCTCATGCTCGAGAATCTGCCGGCCTACACGGTGAAGGATGTGGCCGTCTATGACAAGCAGACCGAGGAGAATGAATGGCTTGGGCGGACCGACGAGAGCAGTCAGCACCACGTCATCGACGTGCGTCTGAAGCGTGAATACATGGTCGGCTGGATAGCAAACATCGAGGCCGGAGCAGGACTTCGGCAGGACGAGACGCCCTACCTGCCATCTCCATTCGTTGGTACCGGAACTTGCAGAGCGGAGC
>CADCCR010000133.1 GCA_902799985.1 uncultured Bacteroidales bacterium
CTGGCTGCGAAGCATTGTCATCAGCGAGCAGGACTATACCGAAAACGGACGAGAGATTATCCTGCACGAGAAGGCTCACATCCTCTGCCGTCACTCCCTGGACATCATCCTCTTGACCCTTGTAGAAACCATCCAGTGGTGGAATCCCTTCGTCTATCTGTTGGGGCTGTACCTTCGCGACGTGCACGAGTACGAAGCCGACGACTACGTCCTCCGTCATGGCATCTCCTGCCATTCCTATTCCGAATTAGTCATAAGGAAAGCTGTAGGCGCCAACAGCTACACCTTTGCTAATAATTTCAATCACAGTTTAACTAAAAAGCGAATCAGTATGATGCTAAAGACAAAACCAAAGCGGAGCAAGCGCAGTTGGGTGCTGTACTTCCTCCCCATGATTGCATTGGCGCTGAGTGCCTTTGCCACACCAGAGTTCCAAACGGCAACAGAAGTAATTGAAGAAGTCGTGCCAAAGGAGATTAAGAACCAGCCCACGAACCAGAATGTCAACTCCAAGGTTGTTCCACCTGAAAGCGAATCCAACAAGCAGACCGTCATCGACATCCACATCGACAGCGATGACAAGCTCTCCTGCGGCATCAATCATGCCAAGCCGGAACCCATCTCGCCCAAGGATCTGATGAAGTTGCTCGCTAAGCACAGAGAAGAACCGACCTTCATCAACATCACTTCGGAGAAGGAGTTCGACCAGATGGAACACGTTGTCAGGGAAGCTTCACGCAAAAACAATTTGCTGAAGATTAACTACGAAGCCAAGCCTAAGGGAAACTAAAAGATTCTTCAGACTTTAACAAGAATGCTCCATCGTTTCGTGCGTTGGAGCATTTTTTTACTTTCTTTCGTGCCAAGTATTTGCTATTTGCCGATAATTCACTATCTTTGTACTCGCAAAACAAAACCTTACAAATCGAATGAAAAAGCACATCTTTCTATACCTGTTTATATTTCTCTCCTTGGGACATTCATGGGCACAGAACAACATCATCGTCACACCTACAGGCAAGATGGAGCGTGCTGTCTCGGGACACTTCGCAGGCATCGTTGATGGCCAGCTCACGACATGGGGCGGCTGCAACTTCCCCGACGTGCCTTGTGCCGACGGCGGACAGAAGGTTTTCTACCCGAAGGCCTATGGCGCAAGCGTGGCTGTGCCGGAAGGGACGGTGTATATTGGGGGACAGACCCCCTCTGACTCCCCCTCTATGGGGAGCACAACCAGTCTCGCTGAAGTTTCCTTTATCCCTTTGAGTTCTCCCACTAGAGGAGGGGTTAGAGGGGGTCTGGGGGCTTTACCTTCTCTCCCAAAAGGCCTCGACAACTTTGCCGCCTGTTATGGCGTGGACAGAATCTTCGTGGCAGGCGGTCAGACGGATGGCGTGCTCAACAGGGACGTCTATGCCCTCGATTGGCCCGACGGAAAGGAATGGGTGAAGATTGCAACCCTTCCAAGCCTCTCCCCTAACCCCTCCCCCGAGAGGGAGGGGGACTTCAACGGCCGCTTGCAACCTTGCATGGCCGTGCAGAATGCACCCGAAGGGAAGGCGCTGTATATCTTTGGAGGGTGGACCCCCTCTAACTCCCCCTTGCAGGGGGAGAAAAAGGATGCTCTTGTCTGTTTGAACGGTCTCAAGCTCAACCTAAAAACCCTCGAGTGGCAAGAGATAGCCTCCTCTACTATAAACGCCTCTCCCTACAAGGGAGAGGTCGGGAGAGGGTCTGGGTCTGTGGCTCTCGTCGGCTCCTGCTGCACTCCTTGCGGCTACAGCCACATCCTCTTCTTCGGAGGCGTGAACTACGACATCTTCCTCTCTGCCATTCAAGGCAAGCAGGACAGTCTCTACCTCAGGCACGAGCCGTCGTGGTACAAGTTCCGCTCTGACGTGCTGGCCTACCACACGATAACCGACTCGTGGATGACCATCCCTGGCGACACGGCTCTGGCTCGCGCTGGAGCAGCCCTCACGCCTTTCGACGGAGGATGGTACTATAGCGGAGGCGAGACGATGCCCGGCATCAGGTCGGACAAGATTTCGTGTATCGAGACGAAGCACGAGACGCACTTCGGCTGGCTCAACTGGACGGTACTTATCCTCTACCTTGTAGCCATGCTCGGCATGGGCATTTACTTCATGCGACGCGAGAACGGCGCCGAGGACTTCTTCAAGGGCGGCGGCCGCATCCCATGGTGGGCAGCAGGCATCAGCATCTACGCCACCATGCTCTCTGCCATTACCTACATGGCCATTCCTGCCAAAGCCTACGCCACGGACTGGACCTACTACCCGATGCTCTGGATGATTCCCGTCGTGGGCTTCCCCGTGATATGGTACTACCTACCCTACTTCCGCCGACTCAAAGCGGCATCTGCCTACGCGATACTCGAAGAGCGCTTCAACCTCGCCACTCGCATGATGGCTTCCACGCTGTTCTGCATCTTCATGGTGGCGCGCATGGCACTCGTAATGTACCTGCCTTCGTTGGCTCTGACCGCAGTAACGGGCATCGACATCTACCTTTGCATCATCCTGATGGGACTCGTCACCATCGTCTATTGCACGATGGGCGGCGTGGAAGCGGTTATCTGGGGCGACGTCGTGCAAGGCTGCATCCTTGTGGGTGGCGCCATCTTTGCGGCTCTTTATCTGTGGGGCAACACCGAAGGCGGCTTCTCGGGGGCTTGGCAACTGGCAGTCGATAACGACAAGATGCGACTCTTCATCTGGAGCCTCGACTACCGCCGCGTTACCTTCTGGGTAGCCATCATCGGCGGCGGCATAGCCAACAACCTCATCTCTTACACTTCGGACCAGACGGTCATCCAGCGATACATGACCACGAAGGACGAGAAGAGCGCAGGCCGCAGCATCCTGGTGAACGGCTTCATGAGCGTCTTCATCTCCGTCGCCTTCTACTTCATCGGCACAGGTCTCTACACGTTCTACAAGACGCACCCCCAGAGCCTCGACATCACGATGCAACAGGGTGATGCCATCTTCCCGTACTTCATGATGAGCCAGATGCCCGCAGGCATAGCCGGACTGCTGATTGCCGCCATCTTTGCCGCCACGATGAGCACGATATCGAGCAACATCAACTCCGTCTCGACGGCCTTCAGCGTGGACTTCATCCAGCGGTTCCGTCCCTCAATCAAGGACGCGACGCTTCTTCGTGTAGCCCGTTGGACGTGTATCGTCAGCGGACTGATGGGCCTCGGAATCGCTTTGCTGATGGCTACATGGGACATCGCCTCGCTACTCGACTACTTCAACACCATCCTCGGACTGCTGACGAGCGGCCTCGGAGGCCTCTTCGTGATGGCCGTCTTCTTCCCGCGCATCAAAGGACGAGCCGCCCTGACAGGCTTCATCGCAGGCGAACTGGTCGTCTTCCTCATGTACCTCTACACGGACGTCAACTTCTTCCTCTTCGGAGCAACAGGGATTGTGGTGAGCGTTATCACAGCACTCATGCTGAGCCTGGCCAGCCCCCTCCCCGCTCCCCCTTTGGGGGAGTGCTCCAAAGCCGCTGAAACTTGTCCATTAAAGAAATGAACATTCAGCGAAGGGGCTGCGACAATGAGGCACTCCCCCAAAGGGGGAGCGGGGAGGGGGCTGAAACATAATGATTATGACAAAGTTTGACAGACATAAAGCGAACTACTGCTCCTCTGACCCTGTCCTTTATCCTATCCTAAAGGAACATGCGAAGAGGATGAGAAATCTGCCAACTGATGCGGAACGCACTCTATGGATGTTCCTGCAACAAAGCAAGCTCGGCAAACCTTTCAGAAGACAACACATTATTGCCAGCAACATAGCAGACTTCGTTTGCCTGCCAGCGCGATTGGTTGTTGAAGTTGACGGAGAATATCACGACGACATACGACAGCAATATCATGACCAATTGCGAACAGACGAGATAGAGAAGTTAGGCTTTCGCGTAATCCGATTTACAAACGAAGACATATTCACTAAATTAGATAATGTATTAGAAACCATTAAAAACAATATCTTATGAAAGAAACAAATCCACAAATCAACAATCAGCAAGGCAGCGGCTTTGAGGCACTCCCCCAAAGGGGGAGCGGGGAGGGGGCCAGCTTTACTTCTTTGGCCGCTCAGTACAAGAGCGAGTTGCTGGACAGGGTGATGCCCTTCTGGATGGAGAACAGTATTGACAAAGAGTTCGGTGGGTACTTCACCTGCATCGAGCGCAACGGCGAGGTCTATGACACCGACAAGTTCATCTGGCTGCAAGGCCGAGAAGTGTGGATGCTTGCTACATTATATAATAAGGTAGAGGCGCGGCAGGAATGGCTCGATGCTGCTATTCAGGGCGCCGAGTTCCTCAAGAAGTACGGCCACGACGGCCAGCTGAACTGGTACTTCTCGCTCGACCGTGAGGGTCGTCCGCTTGTGGAGCCCTACAACATCTTCTCCTACACCTTTGCCGTGATAGCTTTCGGCCAACTCTACAAGGCGACTGGCAATCAGGAGTATGCCGACATCGCCAAGAAGACCTTCGACATCGTGCTTGCGAAGCGGAACAATCCCAAAGGCAAGTGGAGCAAGGCAGCACAGGGCGCTCGTGCTCTCAAGGACTTTGCCCTGCCCATGATACTCTGTAATGTCGCTCTCGAGATTGAGGACTTGCTGGAGCCTAAGTTCCTGCAGGAGACCATCGACATCTGTCTGCACGAAGTACTCGACGTGTTCTATCGTCCCGAACTCGACCTCGTCGTGGAGCATGTCAGCAAGGACGGCAAGCTGGTTGATTGCCACGAAGGTCGCCTCTTGAACCCCGGTCATGCCATCGAAGCCATGTGGTTCATCATGGACCTCGGCAAGCGTCTGGGTCGTCAGGACCTCATCGACAAGGCCGTTCACATCGCCCTTCGCGAGGCTGAATATGGTTGGGACAAGCAGTACGGCGGCATCTTCTACTTCATGGACCGCCTGGGCCGCCCGCTTCAGCAGCTCGAGTGGGACCAGAAACTCTGGTGGGTTCACATCGAGACGCTCATCACGATGATAAAGGGCTACGAGCTGACGGGCAAGCAGGAATGCTTGGATTGGTTCATGAAAGTCCACGAGTACGTGTGGAGCCACTTCATGGACCCCGAATATCCCGAGTGGTTCGGCTACCTGAACCGTCGCGGCGAGGTGCTGCTCACCCTGAAGGGCGGCAAGTGGAAAGGCTGCTTCCATGTGCCTCGCGGCCTGATGCAAGTCTATCAGACCTTGGAACGCATCGCCGCAAAAGGCTGACCGACAGGCATCTGCATGGCATCCGGCGGGCCAAAGCCACAGCTACAAATCATGTCCCCCGCCATATAAAAATCCCCTCGACAGGGTGTAAAATCCTTCGCCGCAGGGAACAAAACTTTTTCAGAGGCACGGAAATATATTTCCAAGCCTCTGAAATATATTTCCAAGCTTTTGAAATTTATTTCCAAGGCTTGGAAATAGTTTTTATCCGAGCCGCGAAGAAGTTGTGAACGCGAAGCACGGAAGTTGTGGACGCGAAGCACGGAAGTTGTGGACGCAAAGCACGGAAGTTGGGGACGCGGGCCGAGGAAGTTGGGGACGCGGGCCGAGGGAGTTGTTCGCGCGTACATATATATAATAATCGCGCGCGAGGAGGGGTTCTTCGCACGGAATTTCGTACCTTTGCGGAGGCAACGCCGTGCGACACGGCGCTCCGTCTTTTTCAAATGAAAACAGAAAAAAACGATGTCCGGCGTGACATTTCGCCCTTTTGCGTCTATATAAGGTAGAAACGAAGGTCGGCAAACGAAGAATGACAAACAGCGACAACATCATCATAGAGCGCATACGAAGCGGCGAGACAAGTGAGTTCAGCCAGCTCGTGAAGCGTTACGGCCCATCGCTCATGGTGTTCGTCGGACGCATCGTGGGGGTGCAGGAGGACACGGAGGACGTGGTGCAGAACACTTTCGTCGCTGCCTATCAGCACATAAACGACTATGACCCGCAGAAGGCATCGCTGCCGACCTGGCTTCAACGCATTGCCTATCACGAAGCGCTCTACCATCTGCGGAAACGAAAACGGCAAGTCATGCTGCCGCTTGACATAAGGGATGACGTTCCCGACGAGTTGCCTGAAGACACGACAGCACAGCAACTGGACGAAGCCATACAGCAGCTCTCACCCGAAGACCAGATGCTCCTGCAACTCTTCTACTTCGACGGACGCTCGCTTAAAGAGATTGCCTACATCACCAACCAAGCGGGCGAAGTCACAGCCCGCGAGGTGTCGCGCCTCAGCAGCCAGCTTCACCGCATACGCCAAAGACTCAGAATCATTTTAACACACATGAAACCATGAACGACGACAAACTTTTTCGCCAAGCCCTGCAGCGGCAGAACGACCGCGCAGCAGGCTTCAAAATGCCCGACGACATGGAGCAAAGGGTGATGGGAAGCCTACAGACCCTCTCTAACTCCCCCATAAAGGGGGAGAACCAAAGGTTGGCGACCGTTCCGCCTGCGCCTGAGGCAACAGCCGAAAAAGGGAAAGCCAACTCCCTCCCTAGGGAGGGCTGGGGAGGGTCTTGGAGGTCCAGAGGAGTCTGGGGCCTTATCGCAGCCAGCATTGCATTACTGATAGTCCTACAT
>CADCCR010000134.1 GCA_902799985.1 uncultured Bacteroidales bacterium
CGTCCTTTATGTAGAGTAGATGAAGACTCGGAAGAATCGGCTGCAGCCTATGATAATCATGAACTAACAGTCAAACATCACACGCTTAGTTGCGAAACATCACACGCTTAGTTGCGAAACATCACACGCTTAGTTGCGAAACATCACACGCTTAGTTGTCAATCATAACACGTCAAATAATAGATAAACATGTTTAACCTTAAATTTCGTCTAACACTTCTCAACTTCCTTGAGTTTGCCGTATGGGGTGCCTATCTGACCTCGATGGGTACCTATCTTGCAGGTGTAGGTCTTGGTTCCCACATAGGCTGGTTCTATTCCGTGCAAGGCATAGTCAGCATCTTCATGCCTGCTCTGATGGGCATATTGGCCGACCGCTGGATGGAAGGTCAGCGTGTGCTGAGCTTGTGTCATGCCTTGGCGGGCATCTTCATGATTGGTGCTTCGATGTATGCCTATGAGGCCGGCGATGCGGTGCAGTTCGGCACACTCTTCTCGCTCTACACACTTTCCGTGGCTTTCTTTATGCCAACCATAGCACTCAGTTATTCAGTGGCTTACTCCGCATTGGAGAAAGCAGGACTTGACACGGTGAAAGCCTTCCCGCCCATTCGTGTGTGGGGTACTGTAGGCTTCATCATGACGATGTGGATAGTGGACCTTTGCGGCCTGCAGTCAACACCAGGCCAGTGGATGGTGAGCGGCTGTCTGAGTCTCGTCATGGCAGCTTATTCCCTGACGATGCCTCGCATGAGGATAGAGAAGGACAGCAGTCAGCAGAAGACACTTTTCGAGGCGCTCGGACTGAATGCCTTCCGTCTGTTCCTGAATCCTCGCATGGCCATGTTCCTCGTCTTTGCCATGCTCTTGGGCTTCTGTCTGCAAATCTCCAACGGCTATGCCAACCCCTTCATCACCAGCTTCGGAGGCATCGAGGAGTACCAGTCGACGTTCGGCGTACAGCATGCCAACATCCTCATCTCCCTGAGCCAAATCAGTGAGACGCTCTGCATCCTGCTCATTCCCTTCTTCCTCTCGCGCTTCGGCATCAAGAAGGTGGTGCTCATTGCCCTGCTTGGCTGGGTGTTCCGCTTTGGCTTCTTCGGTCTGGGCAATCCGGGTAGTGGCGTCTGGCTCTTCCTCCTCTCCATGATTGTGTACGGCGTGGCCTTCGACTTCTTCAATATCTCCGGCTCGCTCTTCATCAATCAGGAGACCGACGACAGCATCCGCAGCAGCGCACAGGGACTGTTCATGATGATGACGAACGGCCTTGGCGCTTTCATCGGGACATTGGTGGCGCAGGCAGTCATCAATCACTATGTCTTCACGCCCCAGGCAGCCGGTGCCACAGGAGCCGAAGTCGTGGCAGGATGGCAGACAAGCTGGTTCATCTTCGCTGCCTATACATTGGTGGTGGCGGTGCTGTTCGCCCTGCTGTTTAAGGATAAAAAGATTAAAGATTAAGGATTAAAGATTAAGGCTGATAGTGATTGAAGATTAAGGATTAAAGATTAAAGATTAAGGCTGATGGTGATTGATGATTAGGGATTAATGATTAAGGATTAAGGCTGATAGTGATTGAAGATTAAGGATTAATGATTGAAGATTGCTTGAAACCACATTAAGATGAAAGAGACGCGCTACTTCTATGCTCCCGATGCGGCGAGTGCGACGGAACTGCCTGGCGATGAGGCCGGACATGTGCTGCGTGTGCTCCGTATGGGGGTGGGCGACGAACTCCTGCTTGCCGACGGCAAAGGGTGCTTCTATCGTGCCACGATAACAGCTGCCACGGGGCATCGCTGTGCCTACCGCATCGAAGAGACAATGCCGCAGCAACCAGCCTGGCAGGGACATCTGCATCTGGCTATGGCACCGACAAAGCTGATGGACCGCGTGGAATGGTTTGCCGAGAAAGCCACAGAGATAGGCTTCGACGAGCTGACGTTCCTCGACTGCCAGTTCAGCGAGCGGCGTGTAGTGAAGGAAGAGCGCATCGACAAGATACTCGTATCGGCAATGAAGCAGAGCCACAAGGCGTGGAAACCCGAGCTGAATGGCATGCAACGCTTCCGCGACTTCATCACCTCTGAGCGCGATGGCGACAAGTTCATCTGCCACTGTTACAACGAAGAGCTGAGGGCGGAAGGCAGTGTCCGGTGGGACAAGCCGCTCCTCTTCGATGTCCTTCGCCCTGGAGTGCCCACCACGGTGCTCGTCGGACCGGAAGGAGACTTCAGCATCGATGAAGTCCGACTCGCCGAGCAGAACGGCTATCGCAGCGTCAGTCTTGGCCGCAGTCGCTTGCGGACGGAGACGGCAGCCCTCGTGGCCGTACACATGATGCAACTGAGAAACGCATGAATCAACACATTATTAATTTATACTTATGTCTTTACTGATTGTCTTTAAGTTATTGGGCTCGTTAGCACTGCTCATGTTCGGTATGAAGTCCATGAGCGAAGCCCTACAGAAAATGGCTGGTCCGCAGTTGCGTCATGTACTTGGTGCCATGACGACAAACCGCTTCACCGGAGTGCTCACCGGCATGCTGGTCACAGTCTCCGTACAGTCCTCCACCGCCACCACGGTCATGACCGTGTCGTTTGTCAATGCAGGCTTGCTGACGTTGGCTCAGGCCATATCCGTCATCATGGGTGCCAACATCGGTACGACGCTCACGGCATGGATTATGGCCATCGGTACAGCAGGAGGCGGCGAAGCTACGACGTTCGACATCAGCTTCGTGTCCTACATCGGCTTCTTCGTCGGCATCATACTGATATACATGAAGAAGCATCGCTACATCGGCGACTTCCTCTTCGGCCTCGGCCTCTTGTTGCTGGGTCTGACCACGTTGAAGGCAACAGGCACATCGATGGATATGGGCAACAATCCGGCTGTGACAGACTTCTTCATGTCGTTCGACCCCAATGCCTTCTCCACCACCATCATCTTCCTGCTCCTGGGTGGCGTGCTCACCTTCTGCGTCCAGTCCTCGGCAGCCGTCATGGCCCTCACCATGTTGCTGTGCTCCACGGGCGCAATGCCTATCTATCAAGGTATTGCACTCGTCATGGGCGAGAACATCGGCACCACCATCACGTCGAACCTGGCAGCCCTTTCTGCCAACACGCAGGCACGCCGTGCAGCCCTTTCACACATGTTCTTCAACTTCTTCGGCGTCTTCTGGATACTCTTCGTCTTCCGTGCATTCGTCGATGCAGTGTGCGGCTTCGTAGGCTACGACGTGGACATGACGAAGGAGACGGCAGGCGTAGCAGCCTTCATGGAGAATGCAGGCAAGCTGAACTTCGTGCTTGCGGCCTTCCATACCTGCTTCAATGTCGTCAACACGTTCATCCTCATCTGGTTCATCCCCTTCATCGAACGCCTTGTCTGCTGGATAATCAAGCCCAAGAAGGTGGACGAAGAGGAAGACTTCCGTCTGCACTTCATCTCCTCCGGCATCATGAAGACGCCCGAGCTCTCAGTGCTCGAGGCACAGAAGGAGATACAGGCCTTTGCCGTTCGCATGCAACGCATGTTCGGCATGGTGCAGGATTTGCTGGAGCTCTCCTCCACATCTTCCGGCAAGAAGAAGAGCAATCAGGAGACCGAGTTCAACACCTTGTTCTCGCGCATCGAGAAGTACGAGAACATCTCCGACAATCTGGAGCTGGAGATAGCCAACTACCTCGACCAGGTGAGCGATGCCCATCTCTCCGACGACACCAAGGCGAAGATTCGCGGCATGCTTCGCGAGATATCCGAGCTGGAGAGTATCGGCGACAGCTGCTACAACATGGCACGCACCATCAGCCGCAAGTATCAGGGCAAGGAAGACCACTTCAACGACGACCAGTACAACCATCTGCACCAGATGATGAGCCTCACCGACCAGGCACTCACGCAGATGAACCAGCTGCTCAGCGGGCGCAAGGAGTACTTCGACGTCTATCGTTGCTACAACACCGAGACGGAGATAAACAACTACCGCGACCAGCTCAAGTCGCAGAACATCGTGAACATCAACAACCACGCATACACCTATGCCGTCGGCACCATTTACATGGACCTCGTCAACGCTTGCGAGAAGCTGGGCGACTACGTGGTCAACGTCGTAGAGGCTCGCACTGGCACCCGTATGCATTGATGCCACGGGCTGAAAGGCTATGCGCAGCTGGCTGAACACCGACAACATCCGCAGGGACGGTGAGGGGATAGAGTATCATCCCCTCATTCCGTTTCTGCCCGTCAATGCCAAGGTGCTCTTCCTGGGCAGCTTCCCGCCCCAGCGCAAACGCTGGTGCATCGACTTCTACTATCCCAACTTCATCAACGACCATTGGCGCATCGAGGGCGCAGTCTTCTTCGCCGACCGCAATCACTTCGTCCTGCCCGATGCCAAGCGCTTCAATCTCGAAGCCATCGTCACTTTCTGTCAGGAGCGCGGCATCGCCTTCTTCGACACCGCCACAGCCGTGCGTCGGCTCAAGGACAATGCAGCCGACCAGTACCTCGAAGTGGTGGAGCCCACCGACCTTCATGCCCTTCTGCGTCAGCTCCCCAGCCTCGAAGTCATCGTCACCACGGGTCAGAAGGCCACCGAAGTCCTTTGTCAGTACTTCGCCATTGCCCAAGTCCCCAAGGTCGGCGCCTCGGTCCTCATTCCCAACGTCATTGGCACCGACGTCCACATTCCCAACGTCATGGACACCAACGTCATTGGCAGCGACGGCATCATTCCCAACGTCATGGACACCAACGGCATTGGCAGCGATGTCCTCATTCCCAATGCCATGGGCACCGACGGCCATCAAGTCCGTCTCCATCGTCTTCCCTCCTCGTCGCGTGCCTATCCCCTCTCATTCGACAAGAAGGTTCTCTACTACAAGCAGATGTTCCTCGAGGCAGGACTTCTGTAGCAGACGCCAAGCCCCCATCGGCCGAAGACCTTTATTCCATAACCAGCAAATCCCCGCCGCAGTAATAAACTGCAACGGGGAGTTTGTTTAAAAACTTAATGCAATATGCAATATTGCAATATTGCAATATTACGTCAGTTTGCGGTACTTTCCTTTGTTCTCGCCTTTGGTAATACGCTGCACCAAGCCATCGTCCTGCAGGCGTTTCAGGCGGCTGCATACGCTGCCCTTACTGTCGTAGCCGTAGGCATTCATCACGTCTTCGCTTGAAAAGATGTCAGGCAGTTTGCTGAACGACACCTGAGTCTTCTTTCTGCGGGGAGTTTTCGTGATTGCAGCCTGTGCCAGATTCTCATAGTACTTTTCGAGCGTATGCTTGCAAAAATACCGCTGGAAGGCGAGCTGGGCGTTGGCGATAAGGATAGCCAGCTGTATGTCGGTCTTGTCTGGCTTGAAGTCCGCACCACATTTCCAGTGACCGTTATCGTCCACCATCTGTTCCCAATGCCTGCTTACAATGAAAGGCAGAGCATAGTTGATGGCGTGCCAGCAGGGGCGCTTTATCAAGTCCTCCTCGGCCATATCGTTGTCTTCTCCAGCATCAGCCATGCGACGTTTAGTCCATTGCTTCAGGGCTTCGCTGATGCTTTTGCAGGGAATCTCGCCCATGCACCTGTCCAACTTGTAAGCCCAATCCTTGAGCTCTTCGTCGCGACGTTTTGCTTCTTCGTCGTACTCATGCACTTCGAGCATCTCGAAGTTGGAGTCGGCGTTTGGCACAATGGTGAAGCGCGACATCAGGCCGTTCACGATGTTGCTCTCGATGTTGATTTTACTGAGAGCGTCTGCCGTGCCAGTATATACCCCGTTGAAGTGGATGGGCGTCTCGCCGATGGGTGCGCTCGCGGTTTTCAGGTATGCGCCATGAGGCTCGTTGTGGAAGGACTTCAACCAGTAGGTTTGCAAGGCTTCCATATAGCCACGTTTCAGTTGTGAGAGGGTGTTCTGCAATTCACTGTCGAAGATGCTGACATGCAGCGGGTAATTGTCTTCGCCATCAATATGCTCATGAGCGTTGGCTTCCGCTTCACGCAGAGCTGCCGTGGAGGTTTCCGAAGGCAAGGCGCGGTAGATGCCTTTGGGTCTGGGCGACTTGTTTGCCTTGCCTTGGTTGTTCTGCTCACGCTCGGTGTTGAAATTGTTGAGAGCTGATATCTGTGCTGCATCGGCCTTCCTGACAGGTTCCATCATGATGCGATAGAGAGTGACTGCTATCGACTTCATGCCTCCCATGCGTCCTATGAGCATGAGCAGGCTGTTCATGCGGCACTTCTCTCCTGGCTTCGGCCAGAAGCGGTACGAACACCTTGTCATGAGTGTCATGGCAAAGGCTCCGCCTACGAAGAAGGCTGCGGGATAATACTTGGGCTTCATGCGGAAGCAAAGGAGACGGATGAGCGGGAAGTGACGCTTCAGCTTCTCCAGCTCACGACCGATGCGGTCCAATGTCTTGAGAATGTTCTGCTGTTCGCTGTCATAGGAAGTTCCCATGATAGCCCTGTTTGCCTCGCTGACAAGCTCACGATATTTGCGCCCTGTCACCTGCTCAATGGCTCTCTGCATGTTCTTGGATGGTTGCAGCTCTGTAAGGTTCTCGCTTTCTCGCTTTTGCTTTAAATTCTG
>CADCCR010000135.1 GCA_902799985.1 uncultured Bacteroidales bacterium
TACCGTCACCGCCTACACCGCCGAAAGCGTAGTTGATGTGCGTCATCACGAAGGGGTCCGGCGTCACCGACGACCACGAAGTCACGTAGGCCACAATCTTCTTCTCTGTGCTTTGTGCTCGGAAGGTCTGGGGGATTATCATTGCCAGACAGAGCAGGATTGGAAATGACGGTTTCATCGTCAGACATTTACACATTTTCCATTTAAACAATTAAGCTTTTACCTTTTATCATTTGTTCTCACCATAGAGGGAATGGCCTGCTGGTAGCGGTGCAATTGGAGAGGGCTCTGCCCGACGGAGGGCAAAAGTGGGAGGGAATCCTGGAGCCAAGTCTAACGTTTCAATTGATTTACGAAGAATGCGACGGCCAGCTTCACAGCCTCTTCGGGATGCGGACCAAAGCCGTGGTCGTAGTGGTCGAGCAGGTGCCACTCGCTCTTCTTCCAAAGTTGGTGGAAGCGGAGGCCGTAGGTGTAGGGCACGGTGCGGTCGGATGTGCCGTGAACGATGCAGGCAGGGCCTTTGTAGCCGGCTGCAGTCTCGTAGATGGGGAGCCAGAAAGCCGTCGTGATGTAATCGCGGCCAAGGCGGTGGCCCCACACTTCAACGTATTCGGGCGGGTTTTGCGGGTCGTCGAGACTGCCTTGCTGCCCTCCTGTCTGACCACGGATGGCATCGTCGCGAATCACGCCTGCCGGGGCTAACAGCACTACCCCTCCCTGCAAGGCTTTCTTCCCCAACAGGCCTGCCAGCATGGCTGTCACGACACCGCCCTGCGAATGACCGGCAATGCCGACTTTGCCGAAGCGTCCGTCGGCCTTCACCCATTCATAGACATGGCGAGCATCCTCTATCTCGTTGGGAACGGTCATCTGCTGGAAGTCGCCTTCGCTCTCGCCATGACCGTTGAAGTCGAAGCGGATGCTGGCAATGCCCAGCGTCTCGAGTTCACGGGCGATGCCGACTTCCAAGCCACCGTTTCGGTTGCCCGTGAAGCCGTGGCAAAGGATGACGATGGGGCACTTCTGAGGCATCGCATCGGGCATCTGCAAGTCGGCCACCAGTTTGCCGTGGTCGCCTTGAATAGTTAAACGCTCTGTGCGAGCACTGACAAGACCTACACAGAGCAGGCAGGCAACAAGAACAAGAAATCGCCCACCTCTAACTCCCCCAAAGGGGAGGACTATTGGTCGTTTCATCTTTCTTTTCTCTTAGTTTACAGGTTCTTCACCAACTCCTGCACCTTTTGTTTGGTGGCTTCGGTCTTCTGCTCGTCAACCTTAGCCGTGACGATGCCGGTGCTTTCCACGCCCCAATAGCCACAGATGTCGTTGTACTCGCCGGGTTTGTTCACGCAGTACATGCGCTGGATGGGTGCCTGAATCTGGGCGTTGAGCGTGAAGTAATAGATGGGAGCAGCCAGCACGAGCACCTCGGCCTCTGCCATCAGGGGATAGAGTTCCTGCATGTCGTCCTTCTGAATGCAAGCGCCATTGCCCTTGCCATGACAATACTCGCAAGCCAGACAGCCTGCAATCTTCTTCTTCGAGACGTTGACCAGCGTCACTTTATGACCGGCAGCCTCAGCTGCGTTCTTATACTCTTCCGCCATCCAAGCGGTGTTGCCGTTCGCACGAGGCGAGGCTTGTAAAATCAGAATGTTCATAATGGTATTCGTTTGTTAGTTATGGTATTTGTTTAGGACATGTTTAGTCTTCTGACGTCCGATGTTTATCAACTTCTCCGACTTGTCGTAGTCGAACCCTCCGTAGCGGCTTATCTGAATATCGACAAGCACATCGGGCTTTACGAGCTTTGCCATGAGGAGGGAGTTCTGGCGAATCATCATCGTGCTGACACGCGAGAGCACGGTATAGTAGTTGAAGTCGAGATTGTCGGGAATCAGTTTGTTTATTATCTGTCGCGACAGCGATCTGCTTTGCTTGCGCTTCTCGGCTAACTCGTCCTGAATGTCTGCCTGTGTCTCATAGTCGCGTCCACTCACGTCGATGCACACCAAAATGTCGCCTGCATGCCGCACAACACGGTTCATGGGGATGGGGTTTGTCACACCGCCGTCGATGAGAATCATGCCGTCGCGTCGGACAGGCTCGAAGAAGGAAGGCAGGGAGATGGAGGCTCGTATGGCTCCGAAAAGGCTGCCCTTACGAAAGACCACCTCGCGCCCCGTGTTCCAGTCAGTCGCTACGGCACAATAGGGAATGGGCAGTTCCTCTATCGGGACGTCGGGAACAAACTCCATGATGGCCTCGATGATGCGGTTGCCCTTTACCAGATGATTGATGCTGAGCGAGAAGTCTGTCAGTTCCAGCATCTTCTTCTTGTTCACAGTCTTCATCCACTCGCGGAAAGTATCCAGCTTCCCCGTGGCATACACGCCAGCTATCAGGGCACCCATGGAGCATCCTGCTATCGACGTGATGCGATAGCCTTGTGCCTCAAGTTCCTGTATGGCACCGATGTGGGCAAGTCCCCTTGCTCCACCGCTCGACAGTACGAGTGCTACATCCTTCGGCATAGACTAAGACATCCGTTGATTCAGCATTTTATTCAGTAAAGTCCAACACACTCTACCTGATGAAGTGCATCGGTTGCCAAGGCTCGCGCTCGGGATAGGCAGGGTCGCCGTCGGCATGGATTTTTTTCAGGAGCCAAGCCATGTTGTCGGCCAGGGTACGCATGGTCTGCATTCCCTCTGTATCCAGAGCTGCCTGACCTGGTTCGCGACCGTAAGCAATGTTCCAGTACTGCGAGGTGACGAGCGGCATGTTCATCATCTCGAACATCATGTTCACGGTCTGGAAGGCAGCCGTTGCACCGCCTCTGCGACACGCTTGCCGCGGGCTTGTTCTCCACCTTGCTCGAAGCAGAGAAGAAGACGCGCTGCATCACGGCCAGCACCGCGCCGTTGGGTTGCCCGTAATAGACAGGCGTTCCAACAATGAGTGCATCGGCTCCATCGAGCTTCTCCACGATGCGGTTGCAGACATCATCATCAAACGTGCAGCGACCCAAAGCCTTTGTCCTGCATTGTCCACAAGCGATGCAACCGCGCACGGGCTTGTTGCCAAGTTGCACTATCTCTGCCTCCACGCCTTGCTTCTCCAGCTGGCGGGCTATCTCAGAAAGTGCCGTGAAGGTATTGCCCTCCTTGTGGGCACTACCGTTTATCAGTAAAACTTTCATCTTGCAATTACCATTTACAACTTCATCACCCGTTTCAGTTCGAGGTTCTCGTAGCCTTCGGGGCAATGGGTGGAGAGATAGACGGTGGGATTCTGCTGGATGAACTCGCGGACGCGGTCGAGCGTCTGGCGGGCGGCCTCCTTGTCCTCGAAGACGATGCTCAGCTTGTTGGCTTTGAGGGCTGCGTCGCAATAGGTCACGTCGCCGTGGAACATGTAGAAGAGGCCGTCGTCCTCGGCAATGACGATGCTGTTGCCCTTAGTGTGACCCTTGGCCTCGATGAACCAGATGCCTTCTGCCACTTGCTGGGCGTTTGAGAAGTTCTTGTAGGCCTCGCCGTACTGAGCGCGGACGATGTTCTCGCCCTCCAGCTTCATGGCATCAGCATCTTCGGACGCGATGTAAATCTTGGCGTTAGGGAAGTTGCCGATGCAATCGGTGTGGTCGGGGTGCTTGTGGGTGATGAGAATCTTCGTCACCTGCTCGGGCTTGTAGCCTGTCTGAGCGAAGGCTTCCATGTAGTCGGCCACCTTCTCGCCCATATAGAGCGGCGCCCCGATCTTCTTGGCTGGAACGGGGAACTCCGGCTTGAAGCCCGTGTCAACGAGGATGACTTCCTTCCCCGTGTCGATGAGGAAGTTCTGCAGCGAACTGCGATAGATGATTTGTTCGTCGAAGGCATCCTTACCCTCCTCACCGCCAAAGGCAAAGGGTTGGTTCATGAACCCGCCGTCGAACATTCGGATAGCTTTGATTGTCATAATATCTATTATTTACGGAGAACTTTCTGTCGGAAGAAGTCTCCCTTTTAGGGAGATTTAGAGGGTCTTTATTGTTCCAGCATGGCTTCCACGTCCTTCGCGAAGTCCTTCGGCTCGGTGGTGGGAGCAAAGCGCTTCACGGTCTTACCGTCCTTCGAGATGAGGAACTTGGTGAAGTTCCACTTGATGTCGCTGTCCTTCTCCACGCTCTTGCTGATGGCTTTGAAGAGCGTCTTGGCCGCCTTTGCTTTCAAGCCGTTGTAGTCCTCTGTGGGTGCCTGTGCCTTCAGGTACTCGAAGATAGGCTCGGCATCGGGGCCGTTCACGTCGCCCTTCTTCATTATTTGGAACGTCACGCCGTAGTTTAACTGACAGAACTCCTCTATCTTGGCATCGCCCTCTGGGTCTTGCTCCTTGAACTGGTTGCAGGGGAAGCCGATGACGACCAGCCCCTTGTCCCTGTACTTCTGATTGAGTTCCTCCAATCCGGCGAACTGAGGCGTGAAGCCGCACTTGCTGGCCGTGTTGACGATGAGCAGCACCTTTCCCTGGAACTGCGCGAAGTCCACCTCCTTGCCCCTGCTCGTCAGGGCTTTGAAATCATAGATTGTTTCCATATTCGTTATATTATTACATTAAAATTATTTCTGCGCGATTATGGTGTCATATAACAATCAGTAAGGCTCGATGGCTTTCTTAAGGCGCGTCATGAGTTCTTCGAGGCGGCCTTGGCGGATGCTGACGCGCATCTGCACATCCATGTCGTAGCTCTGCGAGAGGACGCGGGCTTCCATGTCGCGGACAACTTTCATTACGGCATTCATCAAAGGGTATTCGAAGCTGAAATCATACTCCGCCTCAACTTGCCGCTCCTCGATGGTAGCGTTGGCGATGGCTTCAGCGGCTGCCGTGCGATAGGCCACGATGAGTCCGCTTGTGCCGAGTTTCACACCGCCAAAGTAACGCACTACAAGGATGATGATGTTGGTCAGTTCGTTGGAGTTGATTTGTCCGAGGATGGGCTTGCCTGCCGTGCCGCTCGGCTCGCCGTTGTCGTTGGAGCGGAACGTCTCCCTGTCTGCCCCAATCATGTATGCCCAACAGACGTGACGGGCGTCGTAGTACTTCTTCTGATACTGCTCCACGAGTGTCATCGCCTCCTCCACCGTGCTTACAGGATGCGCAAAAGCGAGGAACTTACTCCTGAGTTCAGTGTAAGTGCCCTCGCTTTTGGCTGCTATGGTTTTGTAAAGGTCTGTCATTGAAGATTTGTTAAGAGTTAAGAATTAAGAGTTAAGAAAGATTGTTTGGGAAGCAGAGGCTTCACTTCAAGTATTTTTCTTAACTCTTAACTCTTCATTCTTAACTCAATTTATGAATCACCAGCCCTGACCTCAGTTTTGGCTCGAACCATGTTGCCTTGGGCGGCATGATGTTGCCGCTGTCGGCGATGTTCATGATTTGCTTCATGCTGACGGGATAGAGGGCCAAAGCCATCTTCATCTCACCGCTATCGACGCGACGCTTCAGTTCGCCCAAGCCACGCAAGCCGCCAACGAAGTCGATGCGCTTGTCGCTGCGCAAGTCCTTGATGCCAAGCAGCTCGTCCAAGATGAGGTTGCTGCTGATGCTGACGTCGAGGCTGCCGATGGGGTCGCTCTCGTCGCAAAGACCATCCTTGAGCTTGAGGCTGTACCAAACGCCACCCAGATAGAGACTGAACTCGTGCAACTGTCCAGGACGATAAGGCTCAGCACCTTTGGCTGTAACGACGAAATTCTTAGCCAATGCGGAAAGGAACTGCTCGTCGCTCATGCCGTTGAGGTCCTTGACGACACGATTGTAGTCGAGGATAGTGAGCTGACTTGCAGGGAAGCAGACAGCCATGAAGTAGTTGTACTCCTCGTCGCCACGATGATTCGGGTTCTGCTTTGCCTTCTCTGCACCCACGAGCGCAGCCGCAGCACTACGATGGTGTCCGTCTGCTATATATAAATAAGGTATAGCAGCGAAGGCCTCGGTGATGGTGCGGATGTCTTCAGCGTCTTTGACCAGCCAAAGCTGATGGCGGAAGCCGTCAATGGGAGCGATGAAGTCGTACTCGGGCGTTGTTGCTGCGATGCGGCTCACGAGTGCATCGAGCACGGCATTGTCGGGATAAGCGAAGAAGACAGGCTCGAGGTTCGCGTTGTTGACACGGACGTGCTTCATGCGGTCCTCTTCCTTGTCGCGACGCGTCAACTCGTGCTTCTTGATGACGCCGTTCATGTAGTCCTCAACAGCCGCAGCCACAACAAGACCATATTGCGTCTTATTGTTCATCGTCTGCGCATAGATGTAGTACATCTCCTCGCTGTCCTGCCTGAGCCAGCCCTTGTCCTGGAACTTCTGGAAGTTCTCGGCAGCCTTCTCATAGACGCGAGGGTCGTACTCGCTTGTGCCGACGGGGAAGTCAATCTCGGGCTTGATGATGTGATAGAGCGACTTCTCATTGTCGCCAGCCTCAGCACGAGCCTCCTCAGAGTCAAGGACGTCGTAAGGACGGCTCTCTACCTGCTCAACGAGGTCACGAGGAGGCCTGATTCCTTTAAATGGTTTAACAACAGCCATAACTTGCTACTTGTTTACTTGTCAACTTGTTTACTTGTTAACTTGGAACTTAGTTATTCCGTCGCGGAGGAAGCCGACAATCTGATTGGCGGCAGCGATGCCAGCGTTGACGTTGGCTTCTGCTGTCTGTGCACCCATCTTCTTAGGTGTAGCGAAGTAGCGGCCTTCAAACTTGGCGAACTCAGCATCTGCATCGGGCTTGATGTCCGTCAGGTACTTCAGGTCGGTGCGCTCTTCCATGAGCTTGATGAGACCAGCTTCGTCGATGACTTCCTTGCGGGCTGTGTTCACGAGGATGCCGCCTTTCTTCATCTTGCCTACGAGGTCGTAGTTGATGCTTTGCTTCGTCTCGGGCGTAGCGGGAATGTGGAGCGACACGATGTCGCACGTCTCGAAGAGTTCTTCCTGACTCTTTGCAGCCTTCACGCCAGCAGCCTCAATGGCTTCTGCGGGGCAGTAAGCGTCGTAAGCGGCGACTTCCATGTCGAAGCCCTTTGCCACTCGAGCCACGTTGCGGCCCACGTTACCGAAGGCGAGGATGCCAAGCTTCTTGCCCTTCAGCTCTGTGCCGCTGGTGCCGTTGAAGAAGTTGCGGACGCCAAAGACGAGCAGACCGAAGACAAGCTCTGCCACGCTGTTGGCGTTCTGGCCTGGTGTGTTCATAGCGACCACGTTGTGCGCCGTAGCTGCTGCAAGGTCGATGTTGTCGTAACCAGCACCGGCACGCACCACAATCTTCAGCTGCTTGGCAGCGTCGAGCACCTCGGCATCCACCTTGTCCGAGCGGATAATCATGGCATCAACATCCTTCACAGCATCGAGCAACTGGCTCTTCTCTGTGTATTTCTCGAGCATGACTACCTCGTAGCCTGCTGCGCCAAAAACTTCTTTAATGCCATCTACAGCAACCTTGCTGAATGGCTTCTCTGTTGCAACTAAAACTTTCATTTTGTCCATTGAACATTGAACATTGACCATTGACCATTATTCATTCGCAGCCGTTTTGGTTGTCTTTATGATTTTGGTCAACGTAGCCGCTATCTTTCCACAATCATTATATATGGACTCAAACTGTTGGTCATTCAAATAATCTGATTCGTGAAGCAGCTCCACCAATATTCAGTTTCGTTTGCTTCCTTTAGAGCAATGTTTAATTTGTTTATAAAATCCATTCGACTTTGAGCATTGACACTTTCACGAACATTAGCTCCTATGCTTGTACCGCTTCTCAGTAACTGCTTTGACAAGACATACACCTGCTTCTCTTCTTTAAGGTATTTATATAACCTTATAGTCCGAAGAGCAAAGGCTTTACTGTCAGAGAGTATCTGATTGTCGGTCCGCATGGCTGGCGTCTTGGGATTAATGGTCAATGCTCAATGGTCAATGGTCAATGATTCTTCTCAAACTCCTTCATGCAAGCCACGAGAGCCTCGCAGCCTTCGATGGTCATAGCGTTGTAGCAGCTTGCGCGGAAGCCGCCGACGTCGCGATGTCCCTTGACGCCGACCATGCCCTTGCTTGTGGCGAAGGCCATGAACTCGTCCTGCAGCTCCTGATACTCGGGCTTGAGAACGAAGGTGATGTTCATGCGTGAGCGGCTGTCCTCCTCGGCTGTGCCGACGAAGAGTTTGTTGCGGTCAATTTCGCCATAGACGATTTCGGCGCGCTTGATGGCCAGCTTCTCCATTGCCTCTACACCGCCCTGTTTCTTGATCCACTTCAGGTTCTGCAGGGCGCAGTAGATGGGCACTGTGGGAGGTGTGTTGAACATCGAGCCCTTGTTGACGTGTGTGCGGTAGTCGAGCATTGTTGGGATAGGACGGCTCACCTTGCCCAGCAGGTCTTCCTTGATGATGCAGAACGTCACGCCAGCCATTGAAAGGTTCTTCTGAGCGCCGCCATAAATCATGCCGTACTTGCTCACGTCGATGGGACGGGAGAAGATGTCGGAGCTCATGTCGGCAATCATGGGCACGGGACTGTCATAGTCCTTCAGGATCTCGGTGCCATAGATAGTGTTGTTCGTGGTGATATGGAAGTAGTCGGCATCCGTCGGAATGGTGAAGTTCTTGGGGATGTAGGTGAAGTTCTTGTCCTTGCTGGAAGCGACCTCGACCACTTCGCCGAAGAGCTTTGCCTCCTTCTCGGCCTTGGTTGCCCAGACGCCGGTGTTGAGATAAGCAGCTTTCTTCTCGAGGAAGTTGTAGGGCACCATGCAGAACTCGAGGCTTGCACCGCCACCGAGGAAGATGACTGCATAGCCTTCGGGGATGTTGAGTAGTTCCTTGAACAGAGCTACTGCCTCGTCAACGACGGGCTGGAAGTTCTTGGCACGATGACTTGTCTCCATCAGAGAGAGACCGCTGCCCTCGAACTCGAGGCAAGCAGCAGCAGTTGCCTCCATCACTTCCTTGGGAAGGATAGAAGGACCGGCATTGAAATTGTACTTCTTCATTGTCTTTAGATTATTTGGTTTCTTTTTCTTTAATTGCGTGCACAAAGATACAAATAAATTATGAGTGATGAGTGAAGAATGAAGAATTAATCAAAAAACAGAGGAAAAACGAATAATTTTGAATTTTGAATTTTGAATTTTGAATTAAATGTTGTACCTTTGCACCGCTTTTCGCACGACATAGCGATAAAGTTCGGGGTGTAGCGCAGTTGGTAGCGCACCTGGTTTGGGACCAGGTGGTCGCCCGTTCGAGTCGGGTCACCCCGACTTTTTTTGTTCTCCTCCTTCCTCCATTCCTCACTAGTTGCCGCTGCAAGCATAGGAACAGACTTTATCCACCCTCCTTGCA
>CADCCR010000136.1 GCA_902799985.1 uncultured Bacteroidales bacterium
GGCAAGAGCAGCCTCATCAATATGCTTACGGGCAGGGCAGGACTTGCCAAGACGTCTGCCACCCCTGGCAAGACCGTCCTGATAAATCACTTCTTGGTAAAAGCCTCACCCCCAGCCCCTCTCCGAGGAGAGGGGAGTTTCGCGGCGGTTCCCCCCTCTCCTCGGAGAGGGGCTGGGGGTGAGGCTGCCTGGTACCTCGTTGACCTGCCCGGCTACGGCTATGCCAAGCGTGGCATGAAGCAGCGCGACGAGCTGCAGCGCATGATTTCGGGCTACATCCTGAGGCGCGAACAGATGATGAACCTTTTCCTGCTCATCGACGTGCGCCACGAGCCGCAGCGCATCGACCTGGACTTCATCGAATGGCTTGGCGAGAACGGCATCCCCTTCAGCATCGTGTTCACCAAGGCCGACAAACTGTCGAAGGGAAAGGCCTCGGCAAACGTCAGGAAGTACCTCGACGAGCTGTCGAAGCAATGGGAAGAGCTGCCGCCGCACTTCCTTACCAGCAGCGAGACCAAACAGGGCCGCGAGGAATTGCTCGACTACATCGACGAAATCATAGCATCCCTTGGCACAGCGTAACGACGAAGCGTGCCATGACAATCATCTGTCCGTGGAGAAACCTTTGCCACTCCGCGCGACGATAAAATAAGCGCCTCGTGCTTCCTGAATAAGCACGAGGCGCTTCTGCAATAAGCACGGGGCGCTTCCGAAATAAGCACGAGGCGCTTCCGAAATAAGCGCGGGGCGCTTCCGGGAGAAGCGCGTGCCGTGGTTACTTCTTCTTGCTGAGGTCGAGTACGCGTACGGCGCGGAACTTCAAGCCTGCGCCATGACCGAGGAAGCCGATGTGACCCGTCTTGTTGAACATGCCGGGATGATTCTTGTGGTCCACGGTGTAGGGGTTCGTGTCGCTGCCGTCGGGAGCAACGTTATGTCCCTTGCAGGCTTCCTTGATATCGCCGTCCACGATGACTTCGCCATTCACGGTAACGGTGATGTGGTTGCCCTGTACGCGGATTTCCTCTTCGCTCCACTCGCCCAAAGGCTTGTGCTTGATGCGCTTGGCAGGAATGACGCCATAGACGGAGCCGTGCACCTGATACTCGCGCAGACCGGCATAGATGGGGTCGTCGTGGTCGAGGATCTGTACCTCGCACATGCCGTCGTAGGCAGCATCCACGCCCATCGGGGTGCGGACACCCACGCCATTGTTCACGCCAGGACGCAGGAAGCAGAACTCGAAGCGGAAGACGAAGTCGCGATACTCCTTCTTGGTGTAGAGGTTGCTCTCGTTGCCATAGTTGGCTGTGACGTTGATGCAACCGTTGATGGGCACGTAGCCCACCTTGTTGCCCACGAAGTTGTCGAGGTTCGTGCCGTCGAAGAGGAGCTCGAAGCCCTGCTTCTTCTCCTCGTCGGAGAGGACGTAAGGCTCTACAGGCTTCATCTCCGAGAGCTTCTGGCGGAGGGCATCCACGGCATAGCCGTCGTCGGCATCGCCTGTTGCCTTGAAGATGTTGATGCACTTCTCGAGGCTGTTCTTTGCAACGTCGTATTCGATATCTTCAGTTGTCTTCGTGATGATTTCCTTGGCGGCAACGGCAGCATCGTAAGCCAGAGCCTTGTCATCGAGCTGTCCCGTGGCAAGCAGGAAGGCGTTGCGGGTGGGTGTGCTCGAGAGCTTGGAGAGGATAGCCTTCTTGTTGTCGGTGGACTTAGCCAGGGAGAAGGCTTCGCTCAGCTTGGCAGAGCGGTTGTCGAGGCTCTTCTCGTTGCCGCTTACCAGGCGGACGTAGCTCATCAGAGCCTCCTCGTTGCCTTTCTTGGCAGCTGCCAGCAAGGGCTTGGCAGCCTTGTAGTTGGTCGATGTGCCCAGTGCTGTCATGGCAGCGGCATCACCAATCTTCTCCAGGTCGGCCACGGAAGCATCGGTGCCTGTTGCAGCGAGCAAGGGATAGAGGCGCTCTCTGTTAGGCATGTTCGGCTGGTTTGCGAAGAGGGAAATCCTCTTGTACTGCTCGTCGGCGGGCAATGTCTGCAGGGCAGCGGTGCAAGCCTTCTGCCAGGCAGGAATGTTCTTTGAGTTCTTGTCGAGCACGGTCAGCGAGCCGATGATGGCATTTATCTGTTCGGGAGTCACCACGCCAGGCAGAGCGCTGAGTGCAGCCTCGCCGTAGGTCTTGTCGGAGGTGAGCTTCATGATGTCCTCGGCCACGTCCGTCTGGCGGCGTGCAGAGGCAAGCTTCAGCAGAGAGAGCTTCTTGCTGCCCTCGGCAACTTTCAGGGGCTCCTTCAGGCTCAGCTTTTCGGGGAAGGAGCAGAGCGCACGGAAAGCCTCTGCATTGTTCTCGCCGCCCAGCTGGTCGATGAGTGTCTGTTCGGCATCCTTGCCGCCTATCTTGCCCAGGGCTTCGATGGCAGCCTTTGCCGGCTTGCCGCCCTGCACGACAGCCTTGGCGAGCAGAGCCTTCTGGCTGGCCTTCTTGTTGTCGCCGAGCCAATAGAGGATGTCGCACTGGGCCTCCTCGCTGAGCGACTTGTACTTCTTCGTGGCGGCAGCAGCCAGCTCGTCCGTGACGAGTCCGCGCTCGGTGGCAAACTTCAAGGCCTGCATGCGCAGAGCATGGTCCTTGCTCTTCACAGCCTTTACAATCTCGGCATCGGCTTTGTCGCCCAGGCCGACAAGCTTGTCGTAGGCCTTTGCATAGGGATTGGCTCCCTGCTGCTTGGTGTAGGTGACATCGTTCTCCTTCGAGAGCAGGCGAAGCTCGTTCTCCAGGAACTGCTTGGCATCCTTGTCGCTCTGAGCGGCAATGGCTTGCTTCAAGCCTTCGCGGACCTTAGCTGCCCAAGCCTCGTTGGTTCCTGCCAGACAGACAGCACCGTGGATGGTGTACTCTACCTTGGCATTGACGCGCTGTGCTGCCGGCTTGAGCATGGCGGCGAGCATGGTGATGGACTTAGGCGCAGCCTCTACGAGGGGCTTAAGCTCGTTGTTGAAGTCGGCCTGTTGCTGGATGGGCACCAGGGCAAGCACATCCTGTACGATGGTCTCGGTGGAGCGCTGACGTGCGTCCTGTGCAAAGGATGACAGGCTGAGCAGTCGCGCTGCTATACTAATATATAATGTGCGTTTCATCATGTTATTTACCATTTAATTATTTCTTGTATTCTTTAGAAACAAGGCGCGCTTTTAATGCGCGGAGTTCCATTTACCATTAATTTCTCCCCTTTGGGGGAGGTTAGGAGAGGGGTTGTTATATCAGCTTCCCCCATTCGCCGCGCATGGGCTGTTCGACAAGACGGTTGGCAGCATCGTCGTTGATGAAGAGCTGTGTCTTCGGGTCGAAGTTGAGGGTGCGGTTGAGGCGCAGGGCGCAGACACCCATGTTGACGATAGTGGCGCTGTGGTAGCCGTTGGTCTCGTTGAGGGCGAACTGTCGGCGTGTGCGTACGCACTCCAGGAAGTCGGTGTTGCGCTCCTCGGGGTCGGGCAGTTCGTTGATGATCTGCTGCACGTTCGGTATGGTGCATTCGAAGCCCTTGTACACCTTGCCCTTCGGACCCTCGATGTAAGGCACCTTGCCTTTGCTCTCGAATCCCTCGCCTTCCAGGATAATCTGGCAGCCGTCGGCGTAGGTATAAGTGATGTTGCGCCAGATGCCTACTGCATCGGGATGCTGCTGCGGAGCATCAATCTCCACTTTGACGGGGAACTCGTCGTCCTTGCCGAGGATGTACTGCACGGGGTCGATGTAGTGCTGACCCATGTCGGCCAGTCCGCCGCCGTCGTAGTCGAAGTAGCCGCGGAAGGTCTGGTGCGTGCGATGAATGTTGTAGGGCTTATATGGAGCCGGGCCGAGCCAGAGGTCGTAGTCGAGTTCTTTGGGCACAGGCTGTACCTCGAGGTTCTCCTTGCCCACCCAGAAGAACTTCCAGGTGAAACCTGTTGCGCCGGAGATGCGCACTTTGAGCGGCCATCCGAGCAGACCGCTGTCAACAAGCTTCTTGAGGGGCTTGACTTCTGTGCCGAGGCCGTAGAATGTGTCTTTGAAGCGGAACCAGGTGTTCAGACGGAATACGCGGCCGTTGCGCTTCACGGCTTCTTTCACACGTTTGCCTTCGCCGATGGTGCGCGTCATTGGCTTCTCGCAGAAGATGTCCTTGCCGGCGTTGGCGGCTTCGACGGACATGATGCCGTGCCAATGGGGTGGGGTGGCGATGTGAACGATGTCGACGTTGGGATCGTGGATGAGGTCGCGGAAGTCGTGATAGGCTTTCAGGTCCTCTCCCCAGTTCTTCTTGGCAGCAGCCACAGCAGAATCGAGGTGTTTCTGGTCCACGTCGCAGAGAGCCACAAGGCGGCAGTTCTGGTCGCTGATAAAGTGTGAGCCTGAGCGTCCGATGCCGCCCACGCCAATCAGTCCGCGTGTAAGCTGGTCGCTGGGAGCGATGTAGTTGTTGTTGCCTCCCATTTTGCCCAGCACCTCACGGGGCATGATGCTGAAGAGAGCAGCTCCTGCTGCACCCTTCGTAATAAAGGAACGTCTGTTTAGTTTCATGGTAAAAAGTGTTTATCTGAATACTTTTTCGCTCCAAAGTTAGCTCTTTTTCCCGATACGACAAAACTTTATGCATGAAACTTACTTAAAAGTTCTATTTTTCTTCGTACCTTTGTGGCAGAAAGCAACATTCCGAACGACAGAATGCAAGATTATGATGCTATGAAAACAAAATGCTCGACTTTTCTCTTCACGCTTTTGCTCGTGTGCCTTTTCACAGCCTCCGAAGTCTATGCTCAGGGCTACCTCTCGGTGCAGGCCGTAGGTGTCTTGCCCGGCAACACGCCTCAGACGAACCGCGACAACCTCCAGGCAGCCATCGACCGCATGAGTCCGCTTGGCGGTGTGCTCTATGTGGAACCCGTCGAAGGCGGCTATCCCATGCAGGGCGGCCTTGTGCTGCGGCGCAATGTGACGCTGCTGGGAGCCCACGGACCTACAGGACGCGGCACAGCCCTGCCTGACCGGTCCGGTCCGACGGGCTCGCTTTTCGTTATCACCGACCGCGAGCATCCCTTTCTCACCGTGGAGTCCGCCTCGCAAGTGCGTGGCATACAGTTCTACTATTCCGAGCAGACATGGAACGATGCCGACCGCATCATTGCCTATCCGCCTACCATACAGCTCGCTACAGAGCAGAATGTGCAAGGCGTCACGCTCAGTTGCCTCACCTTCTACGGCGAGTATTTCGCTATGGACTTCAGGGCTGTGGCTCCCCATATCTGCGAACAGATACTCTTCGAGCATTGCTATGGCTACCCTCTGAGCGGACAGTTCATTGCCATCGACCGCTGCTACGACGTGCCTCGCATCCTGCATTGCCACGTCAACCCTGCCAACATGCGGGAGTTCAAGCGTACCTTCACGCGCCCGGTCATTGATGCTGTGGTGCATCGGAAGACCTTTACCTACTGGATAGACCACACGGACAATGCCCAGCTCATGGACCTCTTCACTTTCGGGAACTATGGCGGCATCTATCTGGGCAACGAGACATACGGACAGCTCACTAACTTCAACTTCGATTGTGTGGGCGTGGGCATTTACAAGACAGGCAGCCAGTGGAAGAACCGCAACTGGCAGATAGCGCAGGGAAGCATCATAGCCAACGTGGGCGAACGCTTGGAGGACGTGCATCCCATCCTCATAGAAGGCAAGGGCCACACCTCGCTCGCCAACGTGGAGTGCTTCTCCGGCGACAATCCGGCCCTAACCAACCTCGGTGCCTCGTGGGACTACATCACAGTCAACGGTGAAGCCTCCGTCACCCTGACCGGTTGCAGGATGCAAGGCTACAAGGCCGATTCGCCCATCCACGTCAGCCCAACGGCTAAGCTTCATGCCATAGGGTGCGAGGACCGCGACAACAATCTGTTGTCCTATTGATAGTTCAGCTAACATGTGAAGGCTATGCAGACAGAACTACCGCAAGACTTCGTGCGACTCATGCACGAACATTATGACGAGGCGACGGCCGATGCACTCTGTCGTGCGCTGGATGCGACGGAGCCGGACGTCTCCATCCGTCTCAATCCACGCAAGCTCTCAGCCGAGGAAGTGCTGGCCTGCCGACCGGACCTGGAGCCTGTTCCCTGGTGTCCCGGTGCTTTCTTCCTGCCTTTCCGCCCAGCTTTCACCTTCGACCCCCTGTTGCATGCCGGCGCATACTATGTGCAGGAGGCCGCATCAATGTACATCGCCCAAGTAATAGCGAAGAGTGAAGAGCGAAGAGTGAAGAATAAAAGTAACAATCCAGAGGACAAAAGTAAGTCTGATTCTTCTTCGCAAAGCTCAGGCGCAGGCGGTACACTCTCCACTCTTAACTCTTCACTCTTCACTCTTAACTCTTCGCTCGTCGCCCTCGACCTCTGTGCTGCGCCTGGCGGAAAGAGCACCCTTGTGCAGGGTCTTCGGCCCGAGGGCTCGCTTCTCATCAGCAACGAGCCGGTGCCCAAGCGTGCGCAAGTGCTGAGGGAGAACATGCAGAAATG
>CADCCR010000137.1 GCA_902799985.1 uncultured Bacteroidales bacterium
AATCAGTATCAGCCTTAATCTTTAATCCTTAATCCCTAATCTTCAATCAGTATCAGCCTTAATCTTTAATCCTTAATCTTTAATCCTTAATCTTTAATCCTTAATCACCTCCACTTTGACGGCTTGCTGCACCCCGCTGTCGTTGTAGACGAAGGCTACGATGCTCAGATTCTCCGGCTTCCACAGGGGCTGCAAGGGGAGCGTCATCGTTCGCGTCCCTATCTTTCCTTCCTCGATGCTGAAGTCTTCGCCCCAAGTGCCGTTGACAGCCAAGCGGAACACATGGTTGTGCAAATACTGCTGATTGGCTTTTCCGTCCGGCATAATCTGTAGCGCCGTGATGCTGTCCTCCAGGAGCCACACCTGCAGCTTGCCTGTTACGATGCCGTCGGTGCCCTGGGCCTCTATCGTCACCTGGATGTCACCATCCACGACAACAGCGTTCCCGTCGAGCCACAAGGGAGCCGGCTTCTGCAGCTCCTCTTTCACTGCGGCAGCCCAGTCGGAATACTTGAGCGGCGTCTTCTGTCTGTTTATCACTCCCACAGGCTGATATTCCAGTTGCCAATGGTTGTAGTACTCGTCGCCCGTCGGAGTGGCAAGTCCCACCACCTTGGCTGTTCCGGCAAAGCCCAGGGGGCCGCCGTGGATGCCTACTGCCACAAGCGCATCGCCATAGGTCTCCTGCAGCTGCTCGATGAGGTCGGTTGCCAACGGGCAGTTCGGGCACCTCTGTCCCGTGAAGTCCTCCAGCAGCACTATGCGCTTGGCTGGTTCGGGCTTAACATATATCAGGCGGTCCTCCTCTGCAATATGGTCGCAGCCTGTCAGCATCATGCCGACAGCGGCAAGACACATTATTATATATATATATCGGTGGAGCATCTCTCTCTGCTTAGAAGTTATAGTTATACGAAAGCGTGAAGCCCGTGGAAGCAGGCACATAGCGGCAGACGCCTCCCGCGCAGTTGTATCCGGCTCGGGTTCGCCCGTAGCCTCCCTGTATGCGGTGCTGCCCAATGTTGTAGGTGACCAGCCCCTGATAGTAGTGCAGACCGGTCTCGCCGCAGTTCCACATATCGCTGACGGTCAGCATCCAGTGCGGCACGACGGACAGCTCCAGCAGCCCATAGGCCCAGTCGCCCTTGTCGCCCTTTGTGGTCAGGTACTGCAGCTCTCCGCGGAGGGTGGTCTTGGGCGAGAACTGGTACTTGCCGTCCACCACGAAGATGTTGGAATTCACCATGCCTCCATGCCCCTCCACAACCGTTTGGTTGTAGCGTTGGTTCAGATACATCAGGTTGAGCTTGAAGTTCTTGCTGAGCTTTCGGGACACCTGCACATCGATGTCCTGATAGTTCACCTCGCCCTGCCACCTGACATGCGAGAAGTTCACCTTCACATTCATGCCATACTTGCCGCCCAAGGCCGTCTTCCGCTTGAAGTTGTAGCCCGCTTCAGCCTGCCATGCCAGTTCGCCGTCGGCCAGCTGTGTGGCATAAGGATAGAGTGCCGCCAGGGCATATGTCTGGTCTTGCGTGAAGGCCGGCAGATGGTTGATGAACGACGATGTGCCGAGCTGCGAGCGCTTGCTGCGGAACGACATATTCTCGCTCCGCTTCACCTGCAGCAGCAGGCTCAGGCCCTTCTCGGAATACGAGCCGGAGATCATCGAGGCATAGCCCTTGTCGTAGGAATAACCGTTGTCGAAGGACGGGTCCTGCGTCTTCTCGGCATACTCCACCAGAAGGTTCCACGGGCCCTTGTCGAGGCCGATGCGGTAGTCCCAGGCGTTCACGAAGCGCGGCAGGTTGTATCGGTGGGTCGGGTCGGCATATATCTCCTCCTTCTTCTCGTACTTGTTCACCCACGAGAAGCCCGTCATGAGTCTGACGTCCTTCTGCTGCATCGCAGGGAACCATTCGTCGACTTGCAGTTCGGCATCGGCACCGCTCACCAGCGAGCTGTTCCAGCTCCAGTAGCAACGCTGCACACCCGACAGGACTTTCACCCTTACGCCCTTGACAGGCTTCACCACCACACGGCCTCCCAGCAGCGAGTTGTCGATGCCCAGCGAACGCTCCTCGTAGGTGCGGAGGATGAAGCCCGAACCGAACTGCTCGTAGAACGTGCCGCCCGTCAGCTCCACCTTCCCCACTCTGCCTTTCACCCAGAAGTGTGGCACGCCCCAGCCCTTAAAGTCATTCTCGAAGCCGGGCAACGGGTATTGCAGGAACTCCAGACGCGCCCCAGCATCCACATACTTGCTTTGCAGCAGCAGGTCGGCATAGGTGTTGGTCAGGAAGTCGCCCGTCTTCTCAGCCCCCGTCGCCTCGTCCCATCGGGGCACAAGCATCTCGCTCTGGATGCTGCCGGAGAGGCTGACACCCTTGTCCTTCCAGTTCCAGGCACCGGCGCTGAGGATGCAGCACCAGGCAGCCAGATATGTCAGTAGCCGCCTCATTTCTTCTGCAGCTCACGAACTTTCTCTATCAGTTCCGTCTCAGCCCCGTCGGTATAGCCATTGTGCTTGTAGACGATGTCACCCTTGCCATCCACAATGATGGTGTAGGGAATCATCTGGCAGCCCAAGGCGCGCTTGAAGTCGCCGTTCGGGTCGAGCAGCACCTCATACTCCCAGCCATGGTTGCTCACCAGAGGCTTCACCTTATTGATGTTCTGCGCCTGGTCGATGCTGACGGCAATGATTTTCACACCCGTCTCCTCCTGCCATTCCTCGTAGACCTCGCTGATGGCATCCAACTCGCGGTTGCAAGGCTTGCACCAGGTGGCAAAGAAGTCGATGATGAACGGTTTGCCATCGTTGGCAAGGGTGTCGGTGCGAACCTCGGTGCCGTCCATCGTCTTCAGCGTGACAGCCGGCAGCTGTGCAAACATCGGGACATGCGACAGGACAAACACCACAATAAAGATAAGTACAGACTGTTTCATTGTATCCTTTTCTTTTTCAAATGTTTTTTTCGCGTGCAAAGGTACAACAAAAAGTGAAAAGTAAAAAGTGAAAAGTGAAAAATTATCATATTAACGAAATATCTTTTAATCTCTCATCCTTAATCTCTAATCTTTTTATTACTTTTGCACCAAGAGGCAGGGGTTCTACCCTGTCTTCCCACACACAGACCAACCATTCACACCCCTCCAACCCATGAAAAAGTTTGCCATCCTCCTCATGATTCTCCTCGCCAACCTCACCGCCCAGGCACAGGTCAGCGACTACACCTCATGGATGTCGCGTCTTGACGACAACGCCTTCATCTGCCAGCTCTCCATCCCCGGCGCCCACGATGCCTGCTCCAGCTCCTTCTCGGGCTGGCTCGCCGCCATCTACAAGGCAGCGGCACAGACACAGAGCAAGAGCGTGGAGGAGATGCTGCCGCTGGGCATCAGGCTCTTCGACCTGCGCCCCTGCGTGAGCGGCAACAAGCTGCACATCAACCATGGCATCGCCTCTACAAGCTTCGACTTCGACCCCGTCATGGCACAGCTCTGTGCCTATGTCGACGCACACCCCTCGGAGTTCTGCATCGTGGTCATCCGACATGAATCGGAGGGCGACAGCAACAACGCCAGCTTCGGCAGCATGCTCCAGACAAGCCTCGCGCAAATCAAGGACCACCTCATCGACTTCCGGCCTAACCTCACCGTCGGCGAGGCTCGCGGCAAGATACTCTTCCTCAGTCGCGACGCCTACGACGCACCCATCTACGGCGGACGCATCATCGACATACGCGACAACCGCTCCAACATCAACGAGATGCTGGGCGCACGCTGCTACGGACCATCCTCCAACCGCTGCCCCTGGTGGATGCAGGACTACTACGAGTTCAGCGACGATGCCGGCAAGCAACAGGCCATCCGCGACATGCTCTCCCGCAGCATCACACTCGCCGGAGGATACACCTACACCTGGGTCGTGAACCAGACATCCGGCTACAAAGGCTCCACAGCCTCCGCCTCAGCCTACCAGAACAACGCCAAGTCGAGCAACAAATACATGCAGGAGCTGCTCACCTCCGGCCAGTACAACGGCCCCGCCGGACTCGTCTTCATGGACTATGCCGCCGATGGCGACAACACCGGCTACTACGGACTGAGCCTCACCAAGACCCTCATCAACCATAACTTCCGCTACACCATGTCCCGCCAGGGCGACAACATCCTCCAGTCGGGCAACCTCTACATCGCACCCCGCGGACGCGACATGATGTGGCAGGCCAAGTATCTGCGCAAGGAAGGGCCCGTCCAGCCCAGCGGCGAAGACAGCAATGCTGCCACGAAGCTCGATGGTGTCCGAGGCCCTACAGGCTGGAACAGGGTCGACTTCGACGACTCCGGCTGGGAAACAATGCTCTTCCCCACAGCCTCCGACGGCACCGACGCACCCTACTACTCGCGGTGGGACGGCACCTACAACGTCCTCTTCATCCGGCGCGAGTTCATCGTCGACCACGACCCCACCATCGACAGCCACCGCTTCTACGTCTATCACGACGACGACTACAAGGTCTACCTCAACGGCATGCAGCTCGACTCGCAGGACGGCTACACCACCAGCTTCAACAACTACCGCGTGGTGAACATCAGCGCCAGCCGGCTGAAGGTGGGGCGCAACGTGCTCGCCATACAGGTGCAGCAGAATTGGGGCGGTGCCTACTTCGACTGCGGCGTGCTCCGCATCGAGGGAACGAAAGCCCCCTTGAAGCTCACATCCGACGGCTGGCACAGCTTCGTTGCCCCCGGGCACAATGTGGACTTCAGCACCACCGATGTCAAAGCCTATAAGATAGTGGATGTCGTGGACGGCCCCGTCTCCTATGCCAAAGCCGATTCCGTGAGCATCGTGCCCGCAGGCGAAGCCGTCATTGTTCGCAGCGACAAGGGAGCCGGCACCTACAACATACCCGTCACAAGCGCCACAGCACAGCTCGACGGTAACATGCTCCTTGTTGCAGGCGACGAGCTCAGCATCACCCGCCGGGGCACCATCTACAGCATCGCCCTGCAGGACGGCAAGACCGCATTCTACGCCCACGATGAAGGCACCACCCTGACAAAAGGCAGCGCCTACCTCGACCTGAGCGACCGCCAGGCCACGCAAAGCGTCTACTACATCAACTGCGACGACGCGGCAACAGGCATCAACAGCCTCACCCCAGCCCTCCCCGAAGGCGAGGGAGCTCTTTACGAGCAAGGCCCCACCCTCGTCAACCTGTCCGGTCAGCGCATCTCCAGCGCCACCTGGCAGAGCGGCAATCATCCCAAAGGCATCTACATCCTCGGCAACAAGAAAGTGCTCCGCTGATTATCCCCCGCTGAAGCGACACAAAATGTTGCCTGCGGCAAAGTGAAAAGTGAAAAGTGTTCCGCGCATTAAAAGCGCGCCTTGGTGCTAAAGCATCCAAGAAGAGTGAAGAATAAAAGTCACACAGAAAAGCGGAAACAGTTTAGAGTTTAGAGTTTAGAGTTTAGTGTGTAGTGTGTAGAGTCAGTTGAATCAGTTGATAGTTTTTATGTCAAGCAGTTGACGTAGGTGCAGGTTGAACCTTGGTTTTCATCGAACTCTCATTAAATTAGAAGAACTTTACAAAACTAATAATGTATAATCTTTATGGAGTTGGAAATAAGAGCTCTCCTTTATGACGTTTACCTGTAGATTGTTCAATTGTCAGTTTTCCAATTCCAATAATGTCCATTCCTATAATTACCGCACCTCTTCCTTCTCCTGGCAATCCATAAACACCCAGGTCGAATATCAATTCTGGTGAAAGCATTATCTTTATGGTATAAACATTTACGTCGTGCAGTTTGTTGCCAATCTCAATCAGTTCCTGACGATTAGGAGAAACGCCAAGCTGATCTATGATGTCCATACTCACAGACGTGCGTGTGGCTCCAGTATCAATTAGGGCAGCATCAGCAGCATACAAATTGAGGTAGTCCTCGGAGAAAAGGACACAATCTGTACACATGCTGAAAGACGGCTCAATAAGATACTCCTTTAGTGGAATTGATACGTATTTCATAAGCAGACTTAGCTTGTGCAACTAGCTTTTCTTTTTCTTCGTTATTCAATACATGCCGCCTCTTGCGACTTGTAATTCTTCTTTGGCCAATTACTCCTATATGACCAATAATTGTCTTTTCTTCCTTTTTCATTTCCACAAATGTTTTAGTAAAGATAATTATAGATGTGGTAGTCTGCTCTGCAAAGTTAGCGATTTCTTTGATATGGACAAAGAAAATAGAAAATTATTTGGGATGCAAGCACAAAAATGCCTTCCTTGAATGTCATTTGCATTCGGAACTTAACAAGAAACACCATGCGCTTTTGGGGGAAACGCAAACCACTCGTCACTCGTCATGTTTGGGGTTGAATGCAATGAATGTCAATAATTTATACCCTGACGAGTGTCTGACGAGGTTGTCAGGCACTCGTCAGGGGCTTATTATCTGATTTACTGACTATTACAAGCATATATGATGAGTGACGAGTTATTTGCGCTTCAGGAATAAGCACAGGTCGCTTCG
>CADCCR010000138.1 GCA_902799985.1 uncultured Bacteroidales bacterium
CCCCTCCCTTGCAGGGCGGGGAGTAAGTACCTTTTGAATATTAAGTACAGAACAAGATAATACACTAAACTTTTTACCTTATATATAATGAGCAATCCATCTTCACAAGTAACTACTCCCCGCCCTGCAAGGGAGGGGAAAGGGGGAGGGTCCCTTACCAGAACTGACTTCCACCTGCCCGGACAGGTGAGTGTGTATCACGGCAAAGTGCGCGACGTCTATAACATCAACGACAATCTCATGGTTATGGTCGCCACGGACCGCATCTCGGCCTTCGACGTCATCCTGCCCAAAGGCATTCCTTTCAAGGGACAGGTGCTCAACCAGATCGCCGCTTCGTTCCTCGACGCCACAGCCGACATCGTGCCCAACTGGAAACTCGCTACGCCCGACCCGATGGTGACGGTAGGCCTCAAGGCAGAAGGCTTCCGCGTGGAGATGATTATCCGCGGCTACCTGACCGGCTCCGCTTGGCGCGAGTACAAAGCCGGCTGCCGCGAACTCTGCGGAGTGAAGCTTCCGGAAGGCATGAAGGAGAACCAGAAGTTCCCCGAACCCATCATTACGCCGACCACAAAGGCTGAGGAAGGACACGACGAGAACATTTCGGCCGAGGAAATCATCCGGCAGGGACTTGTCAGCAAGGAAGACTGGGAGACGATGGTTCGCTACACGCGTGCTCTCTTCCAGCGTGGTACGGAGATTGCTGCCGCTAAGGGTCTCATCCTCGTCGATACGAAGTATGAGTTCGGCAAGCGCGACGGCAAGGTCATCCTCATTGATGAAATACACACGCCCGACAGCAGCCGTTACTTCTATGCCGACGGCTACGAGGAGAAGTTCGCGAAGGGCGAACCGCAACGACAGCTTTCGAAGGAGTTCGTGCGCCAGTGGCTCATCGAGCACAACTTTATGAATCAGCCCGGACAGACTATGCCGGAGATTACCGACGAGTACGCTCAGAGCGTGGCCGACCGCTACATCGAGCTTTACGAACACATCGTGGGCCAGAAGTTCGTGCCGGCCGACAGCGAAGGCGACCTTGCCCGCCGCATCGAAAGGAACGTCAAGAACTTCTTAATTCATAATTCATAATTAGAGGTTAGAGGTTAGGGGTTAGAGGTTAGAGAACACCTTTGGCCCCTAAACAGCATCCAAAAACAATCCTCTAACCCCTAACCTCTTACCACTTACCACCAATTATGAATTATGAATTAAACAAGCAGGGTGTTCGGCAGATGTTCGACCGCATCGCGCCGACCTACGACAAGCTGAACCACTTGATGTCGCTCGGCATCGACCGTCGTTGGCGACGCACAGCCGTGGATGCTCTCGGCAAACACAAGCCGCAGCAAATCCTCGACATCGCAACAGGCACGGGCGACTTCGCTTTGCTCATGGCCCGACAACTTCCCCCTAAAGGGGGTCAGGGGGTCTTGCACATCACAGGGGCTGACATCAGCGAAGGCATGATGGCCGTTGGGCGCGAGAAGGTGAAGGAAGCAGGTCTGCAGGACACGATATCCTTCCAGAAAGAGGACTGCATGAAGCTCACCTTCCCCGATGGAACGTTCGATGCCGTCACGTCGGCCTATGGTGTGCGCAACTTCCTGGACCTCGACAAGGGACTGCGCGAGATGCTACGCATCCTTCGCCCCGGCGGACATCTGCTCATCGTGGAACTCACGCCCCCACCCCGCTTCCCCATGAAGCAACTGTTCTGGCTCTACGCTCACGTCGTGATGCCCCTGCTCGGACGCATCATCAGCCACGACGACAGCGCCTATACTTACCTGCCTGCCTCGATGGAAGCCTTCCCGCAGGCAGAAGAGATGGAAGGCATCCTGAAGCGTGCCGGCTTCGAGGAGGTGCTGTGGAAACGCTTCACCTTCGGCATCAGCACGATGTATTTGGCGAAAAGCCCCCTCCCCGCTCCCCCTTTGGGGGAGTGCCCCAACGCACGAAAACTCCAGCGAGAACATTCATGAATAGAAGAATATGAATAACTATAGCGAACAAAAGCATTCCCCAAAAGGACAAGCCTCCGGCGAAGAAAAGCACTCCCTCAAAGGGGGAGCAGGGAGGAGGCTTTTCGGCCTCATAGGTTACCCTTTGGGACACAGTTTCAGCAGAGGCTTCTTCACGGAAAAGTTCGCCCGTGAAGGCATTGACGCACAGTACCTCAACTTCGAGATACCCGATGCGACGATGCTCCTCGACGTGATTCGCGACAACCCGGAACTCCGTGGCCTGAACGTTACGCTGCCCTACAAACAGGCTGTCATTCCGCTGCTCGACGAGCTGAGCGACGAGGCACGAGAGATTGGGGCGGTCAATGTCATCAAGATAGACCCACCCCAGCCCTCCCTTAAAGGGAGGGAGAAAGGCGACGTGGCTGGGCATCGCTCCCTCCCTTTAAGGGAGGGCTGGGGAGGGTCTCTTAAGGGCTTCAACAGCGACATCATCGGCTTCATGGAGAGCATCAAGCCGCTCCTGCAGCCCTGGCACAAGAAAGCCCTCGTCCTCGGCACCGGCGGCGCGAGCAAAGCCATTTGCGTCGGGCTGAAGCGCCTGGGCATCGAGTGGAGATATGTGAGCCGAAACGGGGGGCAAGGAGCAAGGAGCAAGGAGCAAGAGAATACTTCATGCCCCAACAATCCTCTTGCCCCTTGTCCCTTGCCCCTTGCCCCCTTGAATTACTCCGACCTCACGGCAGAAACGTTGCAGGAGTACACCGTCATCGTCAACTGCACACCGGTCGGCATGTTCCCCAAGGTGGATGCCGCCCCGGCCATCCCCTACGAATTCCTCACCCCGAAGCATCTCCTCTTCGACTGCGTCTACAATCCCGAGGACACGCTCTTCCTGCAGAAAGGCAGGGCGCAGGGCGCGACAGTAAAGAACGGCCTTGAGATGCTCCACCTGCAGGCCATGGCCAGCTGGCGCTTTTGGAACGAATAGTCCTGCCGAAGGGCTGAATCTTCCGCAAGGCACAAGTCACAATCCCTTAGGGCACAAATCATAATCCCCTAAAGCACAGTACAGAATTCCATAGGACACACTATATAATCCTTTAGGGCACAATACCAAATCCCTTAGGGCATAATACCAAATCCTTTAAGGCTCAGCACAAAATCCCTTAGGGCATAATACCAAATCCTGCGCCGCAGGGAACAAAACTTTTTCAGTGGCTTTGAAATATATTTCCAAAGCACTAAAATATATTTCCAAGCCTTTGAAATAAATTTCCAAGGCTTGGAAATTGTTTTGTTCCCTGCGGCGGAGAAATTTGTCTTGCCGAGGGAAGGGAAAACATAACGAGGGAGAAACTACTTCTCTGCCGTGATGCGGTAGTAGGCCGGCTTGGGCTGAAGGGCTTTGTCGAAGAGGAGGGGATGGTTCTTCTCGCCGAGCCAAGAGCAACCGTCATGCAGGTTCCAGAAGGTGACGCAGTCTATCTTGTCGCGAAACTTGCGGAAGGTTTGGAACAGACGCTCATATTGCTGCGCGTGAAGAGCTTGGATGGTGTCGGTCATGCTGATGCCTTCCTTGCTGAAATTCAGCTGTCCGCCCATCTCTTCGCTGGCCCGCACGTCGAGTTCCGTCACGTGGATGTGCTCCACGAGCGGTGCGTAGAGGCTGAGCGCGTCCTCGAGTTCCTTGACGCTCGGCCCGAAGATGTTGTAGTGTCCCTGCATGCCGATACCATCGATGGGCACGCCTTCGCTTCGCATACGCAGCACCATCTCGTAGATGTTGCGGCTCTTGCGGGGGTTCGTCTCGTTGTAGTCGTTGTAGAAGAGTATGGCCTTCGGGTCGGCTTCGCGAGCAAACAGGAAAGCCTTTTCGATGAACTCGTCGCCGCAGAGCTGGTAGAGCTTGGACTGACGATAGGGATTCTCGCCGCCGTCGGACATGGCTTCGTTCACCACGTCCCAGGCATAGACGACGTCCTTGTAGCGGTTCACGACCGTCAGGATGTGGTCCTTGAGGCGGGCATAAAAGGTCTCCTTGTCCACGAAGTTGCCCTTGTCGTCGTAGTACATCCAGTCCGAGAACTGATTGTGCCAGACGAGGCAATGTCCGCGCATCTTGATGCCGTTCTCTCGACAGAAGTTTGCGATGCGGTCGGCCTCGTCCCATCGCCAAACGTCGGGTGCCGGATGGAGCGAGGCGGGCTTCATGGCGTTCTCGCACGTCACGCTGTTGAAGTGCCTGCGGATGAGGTCCTGCTCGGCATCGATGCGCACATTGCGGCCGCTCAGCGAGACGCCCATCAGGAAGTCCCTTGCGAAGACGTCTTTAAGACCTTGTGCCGATGTTTGCAGGGCAAAGCATAAAAGGAGGAGAGTCCCCGCTGCTACCTTCAGGGGACGCAGCATCATTGACCATTGACCATTAACCATTGAACACTATGTATTAAGCGTTACTACTTTTTTATCTTTCCGCTCTCATCGGATTGTTGAGGAAGTCCTGGTAGCTCAGCCTGATGCCGTCCTCCAGCTCGGTCTTGTATGTCCAGCCCAAAGCCGCAGCCTTCGAGACATCGAGGAGCTTGCGGGGCGTTCCGTTGGGCCGTGTGGTGTCCCACTCAATCCTGCCTTTGTAGCCCACAACCTTAGCCACCAGCTCCGTCAGCGCCTTGATGGTCAGCTCTTTCCCCGTGCCGGCATTGACCGTTTCGTTGCCGCTGTAGTTCTTCATGAGGAAGACACAGAGGTTGGCCAGGTCGTCGACGTAGAGGAACTCACGAAGAGGCGAGCCGTCGCCCCAGCAGGTCACGCTCTCGAGGCCTGCTTCCTTGGCCTCGTGGAAACGCCGTATCAGCGCCGGCAGCACGTGGCTGTGCTCGGGATGATAGTTGTCGTTGTGTCCGTAGAGGTTCGTCGGCATCACCGAGATATAGTCCGTTCCGTACTGACGGTTCAGGAACTCGCAGTACTTCAAGCCGCTTATCTTGGCCAGGGCATAAGCCTCGTTGGTCTTTTCCAGCTCGCCTGTCAGCAGACAGCTCTCGGGCATCGGCTGCGGCGCCATGCGGGGATAGATGCAGGAGCTGCCGAGGAACTCGAGCTTCTTGCAGCCGTTCTTCCATGCTGCATGGATGACGTTCATCTCGAGCACCATGTTGTCGTACATGAAGTCTGCCAGAGCGGACTGGTTTGCCACGATGCCTCCCACCTTCGCTGCCGCGAGGAAGACGTATTCGGGCTTCTCTTCGGCGAAGAACTTCTCCACAGCTTCCTGCCTGGTCAGGTCAAGTTCCTTATGTGTTCTTGTGATGATGTTGGTGTATCCCTGCCGTTGCAGTTCCCTCACTATCGCAGAGCCGACCATCCCCCGATGGCCTGCAACGTATATTTTGGAATTAAAATTAAACATTTTAATTATAGTTTAGAGTTGAGAGTTTAGAGTTTAGAGTCAGTTGAAATAGTTTAGAGTTGAGAGTTGAGAGTTTAGAGTTTAAAGTTTAGAGGCAGTTGAAACAGTTTAGAGTTTAGGGTTGAGAGTTTAGTGTTTAGAGCTTAGAGTCAGATGAATCTGCTGATTGTTTATAAGTTTTCTGCAGTCCAGATAATAATCGAGCGACTTCTTCTACCAAATGATCCATGCTGAGCCTGTCATCTGAAGTAATGTATCCAAGCCCTTCGGCTATCTCAAACTGAGAGGAAACCTCCATCAAAGAACCATAAGCCATTTCAATGAAATGAGCTTTATCTTTGACAGAATAACGGTTGACACCTTCTGCAATGTTCGATGATATTGAAATAGAAGCACGGCGGAGTTGGTCACACATCGCATAACGCTCTTCCGAAGGGAACTTCTTCAATAGTTTATATGTCCTATTAACAACTTCCTTTGCCTTTTGATACGCTATTAACTTGCGATAGCCAAAGACCTCCATACTTTCTCAACCTTAAACTTAAAAACTGTCTCTCAACTCTCAACACTCAACTTTCAACTCTCAGAATTACTTCACGATGCCTTTCTCGAGGTATTCTGCGAGGTTGGTGCGGACTTTTTCTGCGGCGCCTTCGGCTGCTACCTTGCCCATGTCGTGGTCCACCATGAGTTTGACGAGTTGTTCGAAGCTGGTCTTGCCGGGGTTCCAGCCGAGCTTGGCCTTGGCTTTCGTCGGGTCGCCCCAGAGATTGACCACGTCGGTGGGACGGTAGAAGTCTGCGCTTACTTCGACCAGCGTCTTGCCGACGAGGTGTTCGGGGCCGCTGACGCAGATGCCTTTCTCGTTGATTCCTTCTCCTTCGAACTTGAGCTCGATGCCGACGTGGCGGAAGGCGAGGTCGGTGAACTCACGGACGGAGTGCTGAACACCTGTGGCGATGACGAAGTCCTCGGGTGTCTCGTGCTGGAGGATGAGCCACATGCATTCCACATAGTCCTTGGCGTAGCCCCAGTCGCGCAACGAGTCGAGGTTGCCCAGATAGAACTTCTCCTGTTTGCCCTGCGCGATGCGTGCTGCGGCGAGGGTAATCTTTCGGGTGACAAACGTCTCGCCTCGGCGCTCGCTCTCGTGGTTGAAGAGGATGCCGGAACAGCAGAACATGCCGTATGCCTCGCGGTATTCCTTCACGATCCAGAAGCCGTAGAGCTTGGCGACGGCATAGGGACTGTAGGGATGGAAAGGCGTGTTCTCGTTCTGCGGCACTTCCTCCACCTTGCCGTAAAGCTCGGATGTGGATGCTTGATAGATGCGGCATGTCTTCTCCAAATGATTGGTTCGCACGGCTTCAAGTATGCGGAGCACGCCTACGGCATCCACGTCGGCCGTGAACTCCGGGGCGTCGAAGCTGACTTGGACGTGGCTTTGTGCTGCCAGATTGTAGATTTCGGTGGGTTGAACCAGGCCGACCAGCTTGACGAGCGACATCGAGTCGCCCATGTCGGCATAGTGCAGATGGAAGTGAGGCTTGCCCTCCAGGTGTGCGATGCGTTCGCGGTAGTCCACAGAGCTGCGGCGAATGATGCCGTGCACCTCGTAACCTTTCGCGAGGAGGAACTCGCTCAGGTACGAACCGTCCTGGCCTGTCACTCCCGTGATAAGTGCTATATTTTTCATCTTTCAGAGGTTATTGCGTTATAACGACATTTCGTTATGACGACATTTGTTTAGTTTTCTTCGCTGAACTGCTTGATGCGCTGTTCGTCGGCGAGGCGGCAGATGAGCAAAGTGTCGTCGCATTCTGCCACGATATAGCCGTCCAGGCCCTGAACGACGACACGCTTCTCCTGGCTGGCATGTATGATGCAGTTTGTCGTTTCGTAGACCTTGACGTTCTCCCCGATGAGGGCGTTGCCGTAGATGTCGCGTTCGGAGTTCTCGTGCAGCGAGCCCCATGTGCCCAGATCGCTCCAGCCGAAGCTGGCAGGGAAGACGTATATCTCCTCGGCTTTCTCCATGACGGCATAGTCGATGGAGATGTTCTCGCAGGTGGGGAACACTTCGTTGATGGCTTCCTGCTCGCGGGCTGTGCCATAGACAGGGAGCAAGTCCTCGAAAGTCTTCGAAAGGGTTGGCTGGTAGACGCGCAGGGCATTGGCAATGGTGCCGACGTTCCAGATGAAGATGCCTGCGTTCCAGAAGAAGTTGTTCTTCCTGATGTAGCGCTTGGCTGTGTCGATGTCGGGCTTCTCGCGGAAAGAGTCCACACGGAATATCTCCGTGTTGCGGGCCGTAGAGAAGGAGAGATCGGCCTGGATGTAGCCGTAGCCCGTCTCGGGGCGGGTAGGCTTCATGCCAAGGGTGACCATTGCATCCGACTCGGACACGAACTTCAGGCTGGAGCTGATGACGCGCTGATACTCGACGGTATCAAGGACGAGGGCATCGCTCGGGGTAACAACGATGTTGGCCTTGGGGTCTTCCGACTTGATGCGCCAGCTGGCATAGGCAATGCAGGGGGCTGTATTGCGGCGGCAAGGCTCCAGCAAGACGTGGTTCCAGGGCACTTCGGGCAACTGCTGACGGACTATGTCGACGTACGATGCCGAGGTGACGACCCATGTGTTCTGGGCGGGAATTATCTTCCTGAACCTGTCGAATGTCAGTTGTATGAGGGTGCGACCACAGCCCAAGACATCGACAAACTGCTTCGGTCTCTGCGGAGTGCTCATCGGCCAGAAACGGCTACCTACGCCGCCTGCCATTATCACCAGATGATTATGCTCTTTCATTGCGATAGTAAGTTTGATTGGCAAAGATAGTGCTTTCTTGGCGATTGAACAAAGAATGCGTGGGAAAAATCTGCTTATCGGGAGAGAAACGAGGCTTTGCCCCTGGCAGAAAGGGTTCGTGCAGGCTGAAGAAGCGACTTGCCCGACACAAAGTGTTGCCGGCGCCTCAACGTCATCTCCTATTTTATCACACGTGAAAAACTAATTTGTCACACGTGAAAAAACACTTCATCACACGTGAAAAAACAATTCATCACGTGTGATAAAACGGGCATCTCCCTGCCGCGATGTTTCTCAGTCCGTGCCGAGCAGAGAGAAAGGCGTCGTATAAGTGGTGCGGATGCGCCAGGCTTCGGGATAGAGATTATTGATGCGGTTGCCAACGCCCTTGCCCGGTCCGAGCACAAGACCGCGGTAGCAAAGCGTGACCGGACCGCGGGGCGCTTCCACTCGGAGTGCTTCGCGACGCAGGTACTGCAAAGCCTCGTCGTAGGACAGCTCGATGCGAGGCGCCTCTTCGGCTGGCGGGAGAGGGGCAAGGAGCAAGGGGCAAGGGGCAAGAGATTTGAGAAGATAATCCACGGACCTCTTGCCCCCTGCTCCCCGCCCCTTGCTCCTTGCCCCTTGCTCCTCGTTCCTTGCCCCTTGCTCCATGCTCCTTGCCCCTTGCTCCTCGTTCCTCGCCCCTTGCCCCTCATTCCTGCCAGGCGCTTTTATTGCCGCCACATAGAAGCCTTCGCCGCGGTCGCGACCGGGAAGGAAGTGACGCTCCATGAGCAGCTCGCCGCCAAACTCCTGACAAATCCAGCGGACATTATCCTCGTCCTCGTAGCGATTGAAGGTGCAAGTGCTGTAGATGAGCAGGCCACCGGGCTTGAGCACATGCCAGATGTCCGAGAGAATGTTCCGTTGCCGCTGCTGACACTTCGCCACATTCTCCAGGCTCCATTCCTGCCGGGCAACGTCGTCCTTGCGGAACATGCCTTCGCCGGAGCAGGGCACGTCCGTCAGCAGGAGGTCGACACAACCACTCAGCAACCCGAACTCATGGGGATACTTCTGCGTCACGATGCATCGCGGAGCCTCCTGCGGCTGGCCCATCATCCATTTCTGCATGTTCTCCCTCAGCACTTGCGCACGCTTGGGCACCGGCTCGTTGCTGATGAGAAGTGAGCCCTCGGGCAGAAGACTCTGCACAAGGGTGCTCTTTCCGCCAGGCGCAGCACAGAGGTCGAGGGCAACAAGTGAAGAGTTAAGAGTGAAGAGTGAAGAGTGAAGAGTGAAGAGTGTTCCGCCTGCGCCTGAGCTTTGCGAAGAAGAATCAGAGTTACTTTTGTCCGCTGGATTGTTACTTTTATTCTTCACTCTTAGCTCTTCACTCTTCGCTATTACTTGGGCGATGTACATCGATGCGGCCTCCTGCACATAGTATGCGCCGGCATGCAACAGGGGGTCGAAGGTGAAAGCTGGGCGGAAAGGCAGGAAGA
>CADCCR010000139.1 GCA_902799985.1 uncultured Bacteroidales bacterium
TTCTACGGCAAAGCCGTTGCGTCAGTCACGTGTGAGCAGAAGATAGTTGAACCCGATGAGGCGACCTGTGCCGGAAGTGCCGCCGCCGACAAGACGCATGCGGAGGCGCAGAAGACCTGACTCGATGGTGTGGACACCGAGGTCTGCTGTCTGCATCTTCTCGGTGCCTGTGGTCGATTCGTCGATGTCGGAGCCGAGCACTTCCTCTGTTCCGTCGGAACGTACGATGCTGAAGCGGGCTGTGCCTCGACTCGACTTGGACAGCTTATAATTGAGCTTGAAATGGTACGTACCACCAATGGGAATCGGGAAGGAATAGGTGACATAGTCGCCCACGGACTTCATGGTGGCTACGCTACTGTAGCCGCCTTCGCTGTCGGGATTGCCGTTGAAGAAGGAGCTGATTGCTATCTGACTGTTGGACTTCTCGGCTGTCTCTTGATAGTCTTCGGGCTCGAAGCGCAGCGATGCGATGTTGGCTCCGGGATAAGGCACGTCGTTGTTCCGGACCTCGCTCACATCGATGCTGAGCCTGCCGGCGGCATCCACATCGGCTGAGAGTCGCATGGCATCATCTGCCTGAACATCATAGACGATGATATTCGTCTGCTGGCCAGGCGTGCCGACACCTTCGATGTGCAGAGTGCCGTCGGGAAGCAGTGTCTGGGTATATGTGCTGATGGCTTGGTCGGCAAAAAGGACTTGCAGGGGAGCCTGACTGCATTCCTGAATCCAAAAGGCTTTGGCTGGCGATGAGTTCTGTGCCAGGTTGACGGGCAATCCCTGCCGATTGAGTTCTTCGCCGGTGAAGGAGCCTACGAAGGCATAGGTAAAGATGCCGGTATCGTCGAGTGTAACGTCCTCAACAGCATAGCGTTTGGCATCGTCGAGCCAGCGCAAGGGATAGCTGTGTGTCTCGCCGTCGAGGAGGTTCCGTCCGCCCAAGGTGGCATAGACAAGCGCCCTGTCCTTTGTCTCCGATGTGTACATCCAAACGTAGGCTCCCCTGTCGGGCTTCCATTGCGAAGCGTCGGCCGCATTGAAGCCTTCTCCCCACCAGACGGGACGCACCATGCCGTCGGTCAGCTGACGGATGCGCGGACTGCGACGCCAGGCGTTGAGCTGCCCCATACGTTGCACGCCGTCGCGGTCCCAATTCGTCGGAAAAGTCTTCGACTTGATGTTGCGGGCACTCAGGAGGGCATAGAGGAGGTCTGTCCGTGTGGTGGGCTCTCCGCCGACATAGACAGCCGAAAGGGGAAGATGTCCGAAGTGGATGCCCAAAGCATCGATACTCTTGTCCAGACCGGTGATGGTGAGCCAACCGTTGTCGACAAGGTGCAGCAGCTCGGTGTTGCGGTCGCCTTGCGTGGGATAGATGTCGACCTCACTGGTCACTTTCACTTCGTATTCAGGGTGACGGCTGACGATGCCGTTCATCATGTCGCGGCTGCGGACGAGCTTCCGATAGACATTGTCGCTGGGCATGCTGTAGTCTGTCTCGTCGAGGTTCTGCCAGTACTGTGTCAAATCCACTGCCTGATGGCTCAACTCGTACAGACTTATCATGGTTTCTATCTTCTGTCGCTTCGCTTCAAGCACGGCTGGGTCGGCCAGGTCGTTGCCTGCATTATGGTTGCCTCCGCTGTTGCTATACCACAGACCAAGCCGCAGCCCTGCATTCTTCACCTGTCGGGCAAAAGTCTGCATGTTGGGTATGCCTGGGGTATTGGAGGTGATGGGGTCGCGCGAGAGGCCGTCGTTGTTCAGTCCCTTGCCGTCGGAGGTGCTGTTGTTCCAGCCGTCGTCGATGAGAAGCATATCGTAGCCTGCCTGCTTTGCCAACGGGAAAACGGTACGTGTGAAGTAGCTTGTCGTGCGATTGCCGCTGGTGAACCAGTCCCAGTCGTTTATCATGAACGATGTTGTCGTGTGATGGTAGCGGAAACGTCGACGCAGATGCTCCTCGACGGCCATCTTCCCGTCCACGATGTCGCCGCTGAAGGTGGTTAGGTTCACGCCGATATATGCGAATTCTTCCCCCGGACGCAGCATGAGCTGCAACGATTCGGGACAGGTCTTCACCGTGACATAGCGACGATTCGACGTGTTCCAGGCCGTCTGCACCGCAACTGGCCGCAGCATATATTCGTAGGATGGCGATTCGCGACTGCCACGAACCTCCGGTCCATACTGTGTCTTCCAGTTTGTCTCGAGAGCCAGATACCATCCATAGCCTTGGTCGTACAGGCAGATGAAGCAGCGGGCAACGCCCTTACCGCGATTTCCTGTGGCCGGCTCTTCTATGCTTCCCCGTGTGCTCTTCCATGCACCCTCCTCGAAGTAGTGAAGGTGGTGAGCCTGATTGGGGAAATCAAGACGTATGACTTCACTGTTCTCGATGACAATGTCGTGCGTCGATGTCAGGTTCTTCAGGAAAGTCTGATAGTACAAGCCGGAGGTGCCGTCGAAGATACGGAAGCACAGTCTGACCTGCATCTCCTCGCGCTGAAGCACGACATCAAGCTGTTTCCCAAGGTGTACGCTGTCGATTGCCTCGGAGAGGACAATATCTGTCACCTCGCTCCCTGCCAGCTTCCAATCGGCATCGCTGGCGCGGAAGGTGAACGTCGACGTCGGGTATTCCTGCGAACGGGCCAGCAAACGACCTGTATACGTGAAAAGCAGACTGCCGGTACGCGCGAGTGTGCAGTCAGCAGCTTTATTGTAGAGTTCTGTCAGGGAGATACCTTCTGCCGTCTGGAACGTGAGCTTCATGCGCAAGGCATCGTTTTCGAGGGTCCACGCCTCTCCGTCGGACGTAATGATGCTCTGAGCAGCGAATGCAGAAATGTGCAGACTGAGTAATGAAAGCAGAAGGAGAATCTTACGCACTGGCATGATGTGGGGAAAGTGAATGCTAATATGTGAGAGCTGAGGTAACTGTCTGGGCATAGTAATGTGCCCGAGTTCCGTCGTCTGTATCTTGGATGAGGACTTCGCCTTCCGCATGGATGTCTTCGTCATCGGCTGCAGAATTGTCGCTTACAAGGCAACCGCTCAGCATGCTGCCTGCCGACAGATAGACGCCGCCGCCAATGCCTTCGGTGGCCGAAAGCGTAGCGCTTCGTACAGGACGGATGCGCTGGTAGGCATAGATACTCAGACGCACCGATTGCGCATTCGTGGCATGGAAACAATAGGCCACAGGGCTGCCGCTCTCCGTGACGGTGTTCGACGTCCAATATCGTTTGCCCTGCAGCACTTCGCCGCCATTCTCCTTCATGGACTCGTCAATGAGATAAAAAGATGGTGTAAAGGCATAAAGTCCGCCTCCAACGGCAGAGGTGAGATAGAGCATCTCGCTGTTTGTCGGCAACCGCCAGTCGGTTTTGCCTCCATCGGCGCATTCCTTCACGGCCTCTTTGCCACGCGTATGCTGATAATGACGACCGAAATCGGACAAGCTCATCACGACACTTTTTCTTGTCGAAGCATTGATGTAGAGAACTACGCCGCCTTCCTGGGGCAGGTATTCGCCTACTGACGGCAAACCTGCTGCGTTCTCGCGGACAATGCAGTTGCGCAGAATGCCATTCCTGCGCAGCAATACGCCTGCTCCACGTTGACCGATGCCCTGGGTGATGACAAAGCCGTCCCATGTCGACGGGACGGCATAGTCTTCCGGTTGTTCCAATACACGATACTGTTGCTTGCCGTTGAGGATGGTCTGCTCAGCGTTGAACAGGGGCAGAAGGCGTTGCGATGCATCTGTTTCCATGCCGAGGAATCCGCCCATCACGGTCACACCTTCCGGCATGAGAAAGCCTCCGTAATATGTCCCGGTAGCTACCCATACGCTATCGCCCGCAGCACTGCTTGCAAGAGCTGCATTGAGGTCGTTTGTCGCTGTCTGCCACGATGCGGCATTGCCAAAAGGTGTACCTGTTGTGCTGACGTATATGCGACGAGCCGATGCTTGGATATGCACAAAGCAAAGCAGGATGGGAAGCGCCAGGTATCTCATCTTCTGTAGTATATTGGGAGGCTGTTCAGAAGTCAAGCCTGAGCTGACCGTTCATTTCATCCGTGACGTCCTGCTGGCTCTTGCCATCGAAGGGGTCGACATCTTCGCCGGAGCCGTCGTTTCCTGCATCATTGCCGCCATCTTCTTCATTCCCATCCTCGTCGTCATTTTCTTCTTTCACTTCCGGGAATCGCGTGGGCTCCAACTCTTCCACCTTGCCGACATGGAGGGTCGTAACGCGCTTGCCAATGGCTTTGTAGCCCTTCACACTGATGAACTGCTCGGCATCCAGCTCAATGGGGTCGCGGAAATCGTCAACACCACCCATCGTGACAAGTATCCTGGGGAAAGCGGTATCGGTGACGAGCACAATGTTCTCGGCGGGCACCTCGCCCATGAAACTCTGCATGCGCACGGATGCTTCCAACTGGAAGCGTTTGATGTAGAGGAAGTCGGACTGCGCATTATTATAGTAGACGCAGGTCCATACCTTGCCGGCATCGTACTTCTCGATGCGGAAGATGTTGTCCTCGTAGTGGTTGTTGATGTCGAAGTTGCTCAAGTAATAGCGTCCGTCGGTAAGCATGACAAGCACCTGGTCGTTGCCGTCGAATTCACCGAGATATTTTCCCTGACCGTCGTAGTTGAGTCGCTTTATGTCGCTGTCATACCACACCTTGCGTCCGCCCAAAGTGCTGCTGCCGTGACTCTTGAGCGTCACCTTATTGACTTCGAGCTTGGTGAGCAGATTGCCTTTGCTGCCACGGCCTTTTATGTTGATTTCGCTGAAGTCTTTATCGAAGAAGACGCGTTTCAACTTCGGATTGGGCTTGAGGATAACCTTCACGACTTCTGCCTCGCCGTTGGGATTTGCCGTGAAATACAATACACGCGAACCTGGGGCTACTGTCGTGCGGTCGTACTCTCTGTCGCGTGTCACAGCCGTGACGTTAAAGCGCTTGATAAAGCTTGCTCCATTCTTTCCGTCGCGATAGACAACATTGTAAATAGTGCGCTCGTCGTTCTTGCGGAAAACTGCTATGTGGATGACCTCAGCCTTCTTCTTATCTTTCTTGCTGCGCTCTGTCTCACCAATGAAAAGTTTCTCGGCTATGCGAACTATCTTGTAGGTGCCGTCGCGATAGAAGATGATGACGTCGTCGATGTCGGAACAGTTCGACACAAACTCGTCTTTCTTCAACGAGGTGCCGATGAAGCCTTCCGAACGGTTGATGTAGAGCTTCTCGTTGGCCTCCACTACTTTCGATGCTGTGATGGTGTCAAAGTTGCGAATCTCTGTCAGACGCGGATGGTCTTTGCCGTACTTGTCCTTGATGAAGCGGAACCAATCGCAGGTCACCTCGACCATGTTCTTCAGCTCGCGGTCTATCTGCTTTATCTCGTCCTTCATGCGAGCAATGTTCTCCTCGGCCTTGTCCTTGTTGAATTTCAGGATGCGTGCCATCTTTATCTCCATCAAGCGCAGAATGTCGTCCTTCGTCACCTCGCGCACCATCTTCGGATACCAAGGTGTCAGCCGCTCGTCAATCCATTCGCAGGCGGCATCCATCGTCTTGGCTCCTTCGAATTCCTTATCCTTATAAATGCGTTCCTCTATAAATATCTGTTCGAGCGTGGCGAAATGAAGGCTCTCCAGAAGCTCGCCCTTGCGGATGAGTCGTTCTTGGCGAAGGAGTGCCAGCGTGTTGTCCACACTGTAACGCAACACATCGCTCACAGATAGGAAACAAGGCTTTCTGTCCTTGATGACGCTGCAGTTAGGCGAGATGCTTATCTCACATTCCGTGCAGGCATAGAGAGCATCAATGGTCTTGTCGCTGGATGCGCCAGGAGTAAGATGGATGAGTATCTCAGCTGAGGCAGCCGTCAAGTCTTCCACGTTGCGAATCTTTATCTTTCCGCGTTCGTTAGCCTTGAGGATGCTATCGATAAGCGTGCTTGGCTTGGACGTAGTGCCCGTCGTCTTTCCATAAGGTATCTCCGTGATAGCAAGTGTCTTACTATCGCGTTTCTCTATCTTTGCACGAACACGCACGCTACCGCCACGTTGTCCGTCGTTGTACTTCGAAACGTCAATGCTGCCACCTGTTGGGAAGTCGGGATAAAGACGGAAATCCTCGCCATGCAGATAACTGATAGCTGCATCGCATATCTCCACAAGGTTGTGCGGCAGAATCTTGCAGTTCATGCCGACGGCGATACCTTCTGCGCCTTGGGCCAGAAGCAAGGGGAACTTAACAGGCAAGGCTACCGGCTCCTTGTTACGGCCATCATAGCTCCACTTCCATTCGGTGGTCTTGGGGTTGAATACGACATCGAGCGCAAACTTCGAGAGACGAGCTTCAATATAACGGCCAGCTGCAGCGTCGTCG
>CADCCR010000140.1 GCA_902799985.1 uncultured Bacteroidales bacterium
CTTCTCCCTATGTCACTCCTTCCGGACGGCCTCAATGACGGCAGTCTGTCGTGGGGATAAAGGCGGATTAGTGGAAAAGCAATCAGGCATACAACATTCCATGTCTTTCTCTTCGCCCACGGTCAAAGGGAGAGGCATAGAGAGTTGTCTGCTGATTGGCAATCCCCTAAGAGTACGTCGGAAGTGCCGGGCAGATGACAAGCATTTGTCCGTCCCTTCCGATACACACTTGCTTCATGGTCTTGCTGTCCCTGCTTTTCTCTATTCATCGTTAGGGGTGTTCCTTTTCAGTATGCCGTTCTTGTATTCACTCTTTGACATTCAAAACTCTCGTTTTCTCAGGCATTGCCAGGAAGAAGGGCAAGCCACTTGGTTGCAATCCGACCCGTGAACCTTCGCAGGTATTTCAGTACGCCCGTTAGATACGTTCCCGTGGCAAAGGTACAACAGTTCCAGCAGGTCAAAAACCGCTCATGCCAACTTGCAGCACCGAGTTCGCCATTTGCCCGCTTCCGACATCCTCGATGTCATCCACGAGCGTTTTCTCACACGCCGTCATCAGCACCGCCGCCCGCCCGCTTGGTCGCTCTTGCCACCGAAGGGACGCAAGAACCGCCAGAACAAAAACTTTCTGATCATCGTCATTTGTTTTTGTGTTATCTGGGACTATTCCCATCAAAAAGAATACAAAAGTAACGAAAACAGCCCGCCGTTCGTCACTTCTAACACGCAAACGCTCCGTTTTTCGCAAATAAAATTGTACCTTTGCACCGTTTTTTCAGTATGAGAGCCATTAAGTACATATATATTGTAGGCATGTTTGCTGTGCTGACCTTTGTGAGTTGTCACGGGCCGGCAGAGCAGAAGGCGGTGACTTCCCAGGAACTGCGGGAACTCTACAAGGAGGTGCTGACGGCAGCCATCAGCAACCCTGACAGCGCGATGATGATGATTGAAAGGCTACGGGTAGGCGCGCCAGCGGGAATTTCGTTCAGGCAGCTTGGTGCTGTACCCGACTATCAGACCGACCTGATGCGTGCCAAGATATATTCACAATCGCTGGAAGGCACAAGGCTCGACTCGGCCATCATTATCGGTGAGCGGTTGATGACGCTCGACGTGGCCAAGACCGACCTCAATTACAGGCAAGACGTGCTGGAGATGCTGATCAGGGCCTGTCGCGCCTACCACGATGACGAGCAAATCATCCACTGGACGACACTGATGATAGACCTATGCCGACAGCAGGAAAAAAAGCAGCAGACAGATAAAGTGTATTCTGATATGGAGACCGAAGTGCTGCGCTACAAGACTGACATCGGGTTGACGTACGCTAACCTGGGCAAAGCGGAGGAGGGACTCGCCCTCATCGACAGTGTCATCACCGAACTCAGCGGCAAGCGGAAATTCAACGAGATGGATGCCTCTGTCATCGCCCTCAAGCGAAAGGTTAATGTGCTCAAGACGGTAGAGCGCTACAGCGAGATTCCCCAGGCGGCTAAGGTCATGCTCGACCTCATGGCTGACTACGAGCAGCACCCGGATGAGTTCCACGACGGGTCTTATCGTGAGATACCAGAGAACCTGCGACCAGGATACATCGATTTCTACCGTTCACAGGCATACGTTTTCATGGCGGAAGCATACGCCAACATCGGCGATATGTCCAGTGCCCGTCATTATCTGGACCTTTTTGAGCATGGCGACCTGTGCAAGACCCTTGAAGGCAGAGAGGAGATAGCACCGACTCTGTGCCTGCTGGGCGAGTACGACAAGATGGAGGCCATCTATGGCGAAGTGGCTGCCGGGCTGCGCGAGCAGGGCGATACCGTGAACAACGAATATGCCACTCTGCTCCGCTATCGTGCCAAGGCTGCCGAAGCACAGGGGCGAAAGGACGAAGCCCTGCGGCTGCTCCATCAGTACGAAGAAGTCAACGACGCGCTCCAGGAGCGTCTGCTCCGCGGCAAGGCCCACCTCTACGCTGCCCGCTACCATGCCCATGAACAGCAGCAGGAGATAGAGCAGCAGAAGACGGCACGCCGCTATGTCTTTATCGTGGCTCTCTGCATCGGCATTGCAGCCCTCGTAGCGATGCTCTTCGCAGCCTATGCCATCCGTCAGCGGCGGCGCGAACATCAGAAGAACCGCGTGTTGGCAGAACAGATAGCAGAGACATTGGACTATAAGAAGATGTATATGTATATGGAACTGAGGGCCTCCCCAAGTCCAATTCCTGCTGACGCGCCTACCCGTCTTTCTGGAGAACAGGATGCGAATGAGACATCCGCCGACCCTGCCTCCCTCTTCCGTTATCTCAGTGATGTCATCATCCATGAGCGCCTGTACCTTGACCCCGCCATTGGGCGACAGATGCTGTCCGACCGTTTCCACCTGAGCGACCACCTCATAGGCACAGCCTTTGCGCAGGGCAGCAGTTACAAGTCGCTGCCAGAGTTCATCCGCACCCTGCGCCTGGAGCACGCCTGCGGCCTGCTCAGAGAACGCCCCGACATGACCATCAGCGAAGTGGCCACCGCCAGCGGCTTCTCCAACCTCAACGTCTTCAGCCGCTACTTCAAGGCCAAGTACATGATGACACCGACCGATTTCCGCCAACTGAATTAAGCCCCTACTCATCTCATATTCATCGCCTCGAAGCCCCCGCTTCGGGGCTTTTTCGCATGGCCTTCCTCGTTTGGCCTTCGGCCTTCCTCACTCGCGAAAGGCTACGGGTAGGCGAGCATCGCTCGGGAATCTCGGCAGTGTCGATGCGAGCATCAACGCTGCTCTCGATGCTCCTTCGTTTGACCATTCGTGTCAGAACGTTTGACCATTCGTGTAAACTATTGTAAATACGCGGGGAAAGGCGTAATTTTCAGGCATAAATCGTCCTGCTCTACGCCATCACCGCCACCATCGTGGTGTTGATGGCCGTTCTCACCCTCTTGATGCTCACTTCATGTGGGGGCAATTACTAATTCATTGACATGACAAATTAAAAACAATATAGCAATAATGAAGAAAGGCTATAAAAGACCGACAATGGCGGTTGTGCCAGTGAGAATGCACAACCCTCTGCTCGCAGTGAGCAACGAATCTAACTTCAAGTCAACCATTTCAGGCTATGAGACGTCTGATGGCGATGATGATGGCTTCTCACAAAAATAATGTCACACAGAGATAATAAAACGGATATGAGACATACAGGTTTATTATTGTTATCGCTCGCCGCTGCATTGGCATCCTGCTCCTCCGATGACGATGGGGATTACAAATCCCCTCAAACGGAGAACGCCGACGGCAGAATATTGCGCCAGCTGACCATCAACGAAGTACACATCAACAGGGCCACGCTTACTGACGAGACGAGTGCGCTGGGGGCTGCTTGGAACGCGGGAGATGAGGCAACGTATTTTAACGTGAGTTCTTTCACTTCAACGACAATGGACGTCGGGACATTGACGGCAGCATCCACAGGCAGCACTTCAATGTTTAATGGTTCTGTACGCTGTAAGGCTGGCGACAAAGTGGCGCTGTTCTATCCAGCGCAAGCCATTCCCACTACCGGCGACAACCGGGGCAAGTTCACCCTCAGTCTCAGCGGGCAGAAAGGTACGTTGACAGATATTGCCGAAAACTTCCACTATGTCTATGGCGTGGCAGAAGTGACTTCCGTGACCGAGAGCACGGCCAAAGCCACGATTGACAACATGCAGTCGCTGCTGGCCGTGTGTAAGTTCACGTTTACTGACGGCACGAATACCATTCCCGTACAGACACTGACCATCAACTATTTCGATAATAATGATGATTATCCCACCACGATAGGCTGCCCCCTGTCGGCCACGCTCACACCAACGGCAGATGTCAACTCACTTGCTTTGTCCTATCCAGGCCAAAGCGCGTGGAAAAAAGATGGTCTTTCAGTCACTCTCGACACAGAAACCTCCGACGGTGTCTATGTCGCCCTCTTCCCTTATAGCCCCACAGGCTACATGCATTTTACTGTGACAGGCAGCACCGGCACCTACACCGGCACGGCCAAGGCTACGCTGAAGGCGGGCAAATACTACCCCGTATCCCTGAAACTAACCGAGCAATAACTAAGAAACAATACAGATATGATGAAAGCAAGACAATTCTCCCGACTGCTCGTCGTGGTTCTTATGCTCATCGGAGCAGCAACCAACGCGCTGGCGCAGGAGGAATACATCACCGACGTGATAGTGCTCGGTGCCAGCATAGGCAACGGCTGGAAAGTGAAAAATGAATACAAAGCCAAAGGCTGGACCGTGGTTGAAAACGACATCAACCAAGACACTGGCGGCTGGGACATTTACATAGCATACAAGACTGACAGCACGGCCAATCCCGAGAGTGGCTACGTCACCGAAGTCTGTGCATACAACCACAAAGTGAGTTCATTCACATTCGAAGGGCGTACCTACTACAAGGTTCCCACCAACAGCTCTAGCTTCGACGGCGACGTGACCAAAGGTTCCGGTGGAAGTGTAGGTATTTGGCTTTACTATACGACCGATCGTAAAGGTCTGTATTCGACTACGGATCCACACGGCGGAACCAAGCGCGTGATAACAAAACTGTCGGTGACTTACAAGACCGACGACAACGACCCAACGACATCGCCTCTCTTGTGGCGCAACTCAAATTACAGCGGATATGCCGACATGAATAAAGGCACTGGCGAGAAGGACATCTTCATTCAGCAGCACTTCGCCGAGCAGACGATGAAGTGGAAGGAGGAGACCACCTTCGCTACAGACCTCGTCTACAATGGCCAGGTCCAGGATCTCGTGACCAGCAACCCGTGGGAGGCCAATCAGCCGGCAACGTTGAAATACCAGGTGGGCAATGGCGCGTGGTCGAGCGGCGTACCGGTAGGACGTGCCGTGGGCAACTATGTCGTGTCAGCTTACCTGGATCCCGTTAGCACCTATTGGATTAGAATATCTGGTATGAACTATAAAGGTACCTACCAATTCGCAAACGACTCGCGAGTCATCATCGACACTGTCACCATCCATCCGCCTGTTGTCAAGGCCGACAACCTGAAAGGCGTGTTCAATCAGGGTGACAAGAAGGTTCTCCTTTCGTGGAACATCCCTTCCATTCCCGGCAACTACGCGGATTTCAGGTGGGTGGTCTATCGTGACGGCACGAAAATTGCCGAACTGCCTCACGGCGAGACAAGTTACTCCGATGCCGGCTACACCAACGAGACGGCACCGGTCTATGACGTCTATTATGTGTCGAACTTCTGGGATGTCAACACGCAGCGCGATGACGCGAAGGTCTCAGTCACAGTGAGCACCACGCGCACTGTGCCCATCAACAACCTCAGGGTGGACCAGGAGCCTGACCGCCTTGTCTTCACCTGGACCTCGGATGCCTATCCCGAGGGTTTCGGCCATGAGTTCCGCATCTATGTGGGCGACAACGAGGACCCCATCTACAAGCTCACGCCCGCCGACATGCAGACATCCTTCCAGTGGGAGCACCGCACTACCGACCAACACAACAATCCGCAGAACAAGATAGACCCAGAGACGGGCGTGCCCTACACCGAGGAGCCGCTGAATGCCTGCAACCCTAACGACTACCGCATCGACGGCGTCATCGCAGGCAAGGTGCTCAACACCTATACCGCCAAGCTGAAGGCCATCGGCGAGGCCACGAAGTTCTACAGCCTCGATGCCTCGAAGGGCAGCTACGAAAGCCTGGTGAAGCTGTCGTGGCACGTCGACAAGCAAGGGTCGCCACTGGCCAAGACCTACATCGTGGAGCGCCGCCGCGCCGAGCAGGAGAGCGAGGCATGGGAGACGCTGACGCGCATCTCCAGCAACGAAGACTATCTGTTCTATACCGACGAGACGGCCCTGCCGGGCGTCTACTACGACTACCGTGTCATCGTGGAAGACAAGTGCGACGACGGCACCATCCTCCACAACGAGCTGGCCGACGTGGGCTTTGCCAAGAGCATCGGCACCGTGTCGGGCCGCATAGCCTACGGCTCCACGGGCACGGCGGTGCAAGGCGTGGAAGTGGAGATGACCATGACCAGCAGCGGGGGCGAAGCGCTGGAGCAGTTCCACTCCATCTATTTTTCCGACATGAACGGTGCCGTGACGTGGCAGTATCCCTCCGACGACTATGCCGACGGCAAGTTCGGCGGTGGCGACTTCTCTGTCCAGATGTGGCTCTTCCCCGAATCGTTCAGCGAGAGCACGATTGTGGATTTTGGCAACGGCAACGGCGCCTACAACCACGTGGCACTGACCCGCAGCGGCCGCGTGCTGACCTGCTATGTGGTGAGTCTCTCCGGCAACAGCAGTTCACTCAGCCTGCAGAAGGCCACGCTGACGCTGGCCGACGACTCGCTGGCACTGGCTGATGCCAAGCAGTTCAGCCTCGGACAATTCAAAGGGGCGGTCGATGAGTTCCGCCTGTGGACGAAGTGCCTCAGCGAGGACGACATCATGGACAACTACGACCGTCTGCTTGTGGGCGACGAGCAGCAGTTAGAGACCTACTGGACCTTCGACGAGGGTCTGCGCACGCAGTTCTTCGACTATTCGCGCGACGGCACCAACTATCGCAAGCACCACGGCCGAATAGGCAGCAATGCACAGGCCTCGACCCTCACGCCCGGCACGCTGAGGCTGAAGGCCAAGACCGATGCCGGCGGCAACTACATCATCCAGGGCATACCGTTCTCCGGCGAGGGCTCGACCTACTCCATCATTCCACTCTATGGCATCCACGAGTTCAAACCCGCCAGGGCACTGCGCTTTGTGGGCAGGAACTCGATGGTGCACACCGCCGACTTCGAGGACGTGTCGTCGTTCCCCATGAGCGGCTATGTCCGCTATGCCGGCACCAACGTACCCGCCGAGGGGATTCCGCTCTACATCGACGGAATGCCCGTTTCGAAGGACGGCAAGCCCGTGATGACCGGAAGCAAAGGCGAATACAACATATCTGTCCCCATCGGCCACCACTATGTAGAAGCAAAGTTAGAAAACCACAAGATGGTGGACGACGGGCGCTTCCCCACCGAGGGTACGTTCTACTTCGACCGCGCCATAACCCACGACTTCACTGACTCCACACTGGTCAACTTTGTGGGACGTGTGGGCGGCGGCGAGCGCAACGACACCCTGGGCGTCGGCTTCGCCGAATCGAAGAACAATATCGGTATTGCCACCATCACTCTTAAACTCAATAATGAGTCATTCTCGTTCAATTGCCAGAATGACCATATTACTCCGGCAACTATGGATCGTTCATTCGAGAGTGACACTACTTCCATAAATAGCAATACATGGGCAGGTATTGGCAATAAGTCGAAGTACATTTACATTCGCACTGACTCACTTACTGGTGAATTCTCTGCTAAGCTGCCACCACTT
>CADCCR010000141.1 GCA_902799985.1 uncultured Bacteroidales bacterium
TGGCTACGGCCCCACAAAGGGGAGCGAATCCCCATTCGCGACGGAGGGCAAGGATGGAGGGGGCCTCTCAACAGCCTGCTGTTGTAAAGCCTAAAAGGACTCCTAAGCGAAAGCGAGTTGTTCCTCAGGAACCTCAGGAAGAGCCTTTGCTGGCAGAAGCAGAAACCGTTGAAGAGTTTCCTACAGAAGCAGCTTATCAAGAGTTTCTTGATAAAATGAGGAAACCTTCTACTTCTTCTTATGCTACCCAAACACAGGAAATTCGTCAGCGGGGCGAGCAGGTGACACAATATGTGGCAATGCTCAATCAGCAAATTAAAACAGAACAACAATATGTAGAATACTAAACAGAAGAAAATATGAAACGTTTTATCATTATATCGTTACTGACCGTCAATTTGATGAATGTATCTGGCCAGAATGCAGGAATACTTGATGACATGTTCAGAAAAATGGAAGCCATCATGCCTAATCAAGTCAGAAAAATTCGGGCGAATTATGGCAAGCATCAGACAGAAACCATCGTGTACGCAAACGCAGGAACTAACGACTTTTGTTCCAAAAGAGTCTGCGGTTGGGAACATGATTACACAGATTCTTTATGGAACGCTCTCTCTGCAGTTCCTGAGGTGGTGACTGGAATGTTGAATTATGAGAAAAAAGAACGGCTGCTGTATTGTGTCCATCACGCTCTCGATTCCATCTCAACCCTGCCCAGTACAGTAGAGAGTTATCATTTCGAGAAGCATCAGCTGGGCATAGATACTGTCCGCTATTCCATCTGCCTGAATCGAGGACCGGAACATCGTATTACGTATGACAGCCTTCTGGATTGCCAGGTTTATAGCCGTGAACTCGGCCCTGAGACCATTACCTTCAATTACGAAACTAATCAAAAGTTTTGCGGCAAACATTTTGAAGGGTGGGGACATATCGAATATTCAAAGGTAGAGCCTCTGCCTGCATCCTTGGTGCCCGCAACCGCGAAGAAGTATGAACCTGTGTGCTTCGACTGGGATCTATACCTGCAAAGCATCATGCCTATTCTTAGTCAGAAGGGAATCAGTCAGCGAAAGTTTAAATGGTCACAGGATGAAGACTTTGCAAGGAAAGTTAAAGATCCAAATATAGATTTGTCCATTTCATACGGGAATAAATTCGATGCGCTTGCAGTAGGCGAGACTAATGGCACTCTCTTCTTCATTCCTTCTGACCAAAAAGCCTTTGCAGAACAAGTACTTAAGGATATTGACGCTGCTACCCTGAAATATGTTCTCCTTCATCCCGAGCAGACGTATGCATATAAGTATAACACATTTTTCAACTCCCCAAACTATTGGCCTCGTTACGATCAGGAGATGATCAGGTCAACAACATTGAACAAGGATGGGATTCAGAACTTCGTTTACATTGGAGCAGATGAAAAGGGTTATTGTTTCCTTCTCCTCAATACCAAAGGTAACTTGTTCTTCCCTAAGGAATTCTCTTCCCTTAAGTTTTTCGTTAACGGAGAAAAAACTTACTTTAAAGGCATGAAGCCAAAGGAAGACAAGAGATAAAGAAATTCTCGTTTTAGAAGTTAATAAATCGGTGCGCCAACCTGCTCCTGCGTCGCGAGATGCGGGAGCTTTATTATGGTAGCAAGCAAAATGACGTCGAGGAACGAAAAAAGTCAGACAAGGAGCGGGATATTATCCGCTTTTTGTCGTATAACAGATAGAAGCAACCATTCAGAAGACCAAAAGTGAAGACAGACGAGCAGATTGTGGAAGCCGTGAAAAGCGGTCGGCGCGAAGGACACGACCTGATGGTCGGCCGATACGGACAGGAGGTCTTTGCCATGATTGCAAGGCAGGTTCCCAGCGTGATGGATGCCGAGGAGCTGACGCAAGACACCTTCCTGAAAGCTTTCGCTGCCATCGACCGCTATGACCCGCAGCGGGCATCGCTCTCCACTTGGCTCTGCCACATTGCCTACCGCCTGACACTCGACTTCCTGAAGCGCCGCCGGGCGTTCACCGTCTCGATAGAAGACACGGAGGTATGGCAGACAGACATCACGGACGAGCAACTGGAGGCAGAACTATCAACAGGGAACGAAGAACGCATACAAAGGCTTGAACTACTGATTGACGACCTGCCGTCCGACGAACGTCTGTTGCTCACGCTCCACTACTTCGAGAACAGAACTCTGGATGAATGCTCGTACATCATGGATGCCACACCTCATGCCCTGGCCAACCGCCTCTATAGAATACGCAAGAAACTATACAAGCAACTCAAACAACTATGAAGACACCTAAAGATACTGACCTGCGCGAAGCCCTCCGACGCAAATATTCCCATGAGCCACAACTTCCGGCAGACTTCATAAAAAGCCTCACACCTAACCCCTCTCCGAGGAGAGGAGAACCTTCCCCGTTGCCACTCCGACGTTCTTCCCTCCTTTGGAGGGGGATAGGGGGAGGCTGTGTTGCCATCGCTGCCAGCGTGCTCTTGCTCATCATGCTCAATATAGGAAAGCAGAAGCCAAAGCAACAGACGCCTGTCATAGCAGAAGTAGTGACGGAGCCGCAGCCTATTATCCCTGACGAACCTGTTGAACACGCCAATCCTACTAAGCCTATTATACCCGTTAAGGTTGCCAAAGCAGCTGCAACTAAGAAGCAACTTGCCGAGGCAGAGCTTCCCGATACGCTCGGGCAAGGTATCTTCGAGTCGGAAGAAAACGTTCGGCTCGCCGTGCAGATGCTTAGCGAATGCGAAGCCACCATACGCCACGAGGAGCAACAAGTGAATAACAGAATCATAGAAGCAACGTTCAATGCCTTGCCACAAGCTGAGAATGCCTTGCTTGTCACCAACGAGAACGGCGACTTCGAAGTGATAGAAGTCAGCGAACAAACTGCCATCGAAATATAAACCCCTAAACTAAATAGAAAATGAAAACTACAGCAAAACTCGTGACGCTCTTCTTGCTCGTCCTCACTTCAAGTCTCAAAGCGCAGGAAGAATACATCAGTCAGGAAGTGCGAATTCAGCAAGCCTTCGAGCAAATTGCGAATGCGAAGGGCATCGAGCACTCCGTGAACAAATACATTGAACGCGACGAAAAGGCATTCGATAAGGTGCTGGAGGAAACGGAAATCCACAACTTCCGCATCGGACGCGACAACTTCAAGCTCCTCGACAAGCTGCAGGAAGTCTTCACATCGCTCGAAAGCAACAACCGCCTGTTGTCTATTTACACAGACTTCAACCCGATAGAATACAGCACTCGGCAGAAGTGGAACATCAAGACCAACAAAGATGCCATCATCATCGGTGCACGGCCACGTTCGAGCTATGCCATAGCAGGCTATCAAGACTCTGGAAACAAGGACTTCCGCACCGTCTATGCCGTCGAATGGTGGGACACGGACGACAAGGACATACGCCAAGGCATACTTGTCCGCACCTATGGCGAGAAAGTGCAGAAGCGAGATGGAGACATTAATATAAGGTCTTTGTTCAGCACGAAAGACAATGAAGAGGCATGGAAAAGGTACGAGGCATGGAGACAGAAACTGCAAAATGTGCAGAGAATCGTTTCAGGAATGGCTGACTCAACCAACATTCCTTTCGATGGCACGAGCCTGAAAGAGTGGATGAATAAGGCTATCAATGGCATCGGACACCTGGAGAGTGACGACTGGCTGCGCATCTTCGGACTGCTCACCCAGCAGATAGAAGATGCTGCCGAAAGCAATTCGAAGTCGATGACAAAGGAGGAGTTGGTGGTGGCATCTAACTTGGTACTGCAGCTTTGCAAGGATGCGCCTATCGACGACGACGAGATTGAGATGTGCTGCAAACGCCTGAACTTCGTAGCAGCCAAGGTCTCTGCACATCATAGCATGTACGTCGGCGACACACTCCGACTCGCCATGAAAAGGCTGAGGAAAGAATAAGTTAACCGCAACAAGAAGCCCTACTTCAAAGGCATGGAGCCAAAGGAAGAAAAAGAACAAAAGGACACAGTAGAGTTTTACTTCATAAATTGGTGCGCCACCCTGCTCCTGCGTCGCGAGATGCGGGAGCAGGCTTCATAAAAAAACTTAAATCTTTACCCAAAGTCGGAACATTTCGACTTTTCGCGCGTCTCATATAATAAAAGGAACAATAAAATGAAGCAAATCATCATCACCCTCCTGCTCGCTCTCGTCTGTCTGACAGGGCAGGCACAGAACGCCAATCCGATGGGACTATACAAGCTCTCCGAAATCATTCATCAGGACGGCAAGCATGTGGAGGCAAGCTTCAAGCAGTACAAATACTGCCAGAAGGAATTCTCGCTCATGCTGAACCACAATGCAATACTCTTTCCCGGCGACCCTTTCTCCTTCACCATATCCAATCCCGACGGCAAGCCCCTGCTGTTCACAGGCGAACTATCGAAGACGGAGAACCGAGGCATACAGGTGTTCGGCACTTCCGACAGCACCTTCACCTTGCGTTGGTTCAACGACCGCGGCACTATCAACGAGCATCTGTTTCCCTATCAGACAAACATCGACGAGACATACGAGCTGGTAAAGGATTCAACCGATGCCATCCTGCGAGCCTTGAACCTGTTGCAGATGAAGCTTGGAACAAGGCAGCACCGCTTGCAGGGAGCATGGAAGCTGCGCGGAACACAGCAGACAAACACAGCCACTTCGCAGTACTGGATAGAACGAAGCGATGCAGAAGTCTATCAAATCTTCGGCAGCATGGAGGCAGTAATGGTCTATGCCAACGCAAGGTTCCCGAAGGGGAACATGCAATGCCACTTCATACCATGCGTTTATCTGAGCGAGAATGCCTTCGAGTGTGGCGAAAAGACATTCATCGTACATTGGTTTGACAGCGAAACGATTTCCCTGACAACCTTAGACGAGACCGGTCAAACAAACGTGACCGTCTGGGACCGCCAAGGCCTCCCGCGGAACATCCAGGACACGTTCGGCACAGACACACCGCTGATGCAAAAGGACGTCTCGCGCTTCTTCGCCGACGAGTTCCAGAAGAGATACGGCTCCCTGCCCGACTCTGTCCGCCTTGCCTACGAGACCTTCGACTTCGCCGTAAGTGCCAACGAAAGCAGCAATGCCATCTTCCCCGTCCTGATGCGCCAGGGCTTCGAAGAGGAGTATAAGGCCATGAAGGACTCGCTCCTGTCGCGCCTGATGAGAAGCGAGATAGATGTTGACGAGGCCGTTGGGCGCTATGTCTTTTGGTTCTACAAGGACTTCGACCGCCATACGAGCTGCACTTCGCAGTTCTTCCGCAGGCAGAGGTCGGAAGTCCTGATACATTACAATCAGCTCATCCCGAAGTATGCTCCCGAACCCGTCGGATGCAAGGTGGATGCCGAGACATACCTCCTGCGTCTGCCCTCCTGCATGGGCGACGTACCCACATGGGACTGGATGCTGAAGAAAGAGGAGGAGTTCAAGAGGTCTGGCTGCAAGTACCTGATTCTCGACCTTCGCGGAAACCCGGGAGGCAATGACTTCTTCTCGAACTTCTGGGCGCAGATGATGTGCAACGGCTGTGCGGCAAACGATCAGCACTACTTCTACAGAAACAGCACGGCGAACAACAAGATGCTAAGGAGGTTTCTGAAGGCAATGCCCGACGGCTTCTTCGGTCGGGTTCTTGCGGAAGCGGACACGACGGCAGAGGGAAGCCTCATCAATTGGATGACCATTGAGAAAGGGACAGAAGAATATACGCCCTTGGTGCGCAAGGGAGCCATCATCATCGACAACTTCAGTGCCAGCGCAGCAGAATCGCCGATCAGGCTGGTGCGCGACTATCCCAGGAGTGATGTCAAAGTTTATGGCCGCGAACGGACAAACGGATGCGAACAGACAGGAAACATCAACACCGTCCGTCTGCCTAACAGCGACATGACATTGAGTTTCCCAATGACCGTAGATGATATCTTCGAGGAGGCATGCAAGGAACGAAGTCCCGGCTACAAGCCCGATGTCATCATTCCCCTGCCCTACCCCAAATGTCTCACAGACAACATCGATGAATGGGTTCGCTGGGTGGCTAAGAAGATGAAGAAAAGTCGTTTCTAAGGAAGCAGCAAAAGCCCAAAAACAAAGCGTGCCGTGTTGTTGAACACGGCACGCTTGCTTATTAGGAATCCTTCACTTGGAGAAGCGTATCGAGAAGAACCTCACGCTTGTCCGAAGATATCGATTCCATACTTTTCAATCTGATTCTGGAAGAAAGGACGCATGCCTGTGTGCTTACGGATTAAGTCCACGCTTGTGCCAAGGATTGACTCCAAGTAATCGGCAGCTGCACATAGGGAATAAGCCTTAGGCGGCATGACAACAAAGATATCGACATCACTTCCATTGTGATGTTCGTCCCTTGCCACAGAGCCAAACAGCCTCATATAACTGATGCCGTAGTTTGTTTTCAGCTCGTCAGCATGGCTCTTAAGGATATCTATGTATTCTTGCCGAGTCTTCATGGCCTGAATCTCTTTCAGGTTTTCTTTCTCTTATTCCTTCCAATAGATATCGGTGAATTCCTTCTTGATG
>CADCCR010000142.1 GCA_902799985.1 uncultured Bacteroidales bacterium
AGTTCCATCGCTTCGAGATTCTGGATGTGCATCGCACAGCTACAGGAGTGGACCGCATGGAGTGGTTCGAACCCTATTACCATGCTACGCTCTTTGCCGAAAAGCCTGCCAATGCCTACAGCTTCGTGGAGGACCAGAACGGGGTCTACGTGCTCCGTAGTGCCGATGACATCGACGATGCCACAACAGCCGAATACATCATCGTGCACTTCTTCCTGGAATGTCCGCGACTGCAAGGGGGCGATGTCTACGTGGCTGGGCAATGGACAGGGCAGACCTTCAACCCCGATTGCCGCATGGAATACGACGACATCAATCAAGCCTACCATGCTGCTGTCCTTCTCAAACAAGGCTACTACAGCTACGAATTCATCCAGCAGGACGGTCTCGCAGCTCGAGCGATGGGCAACTTCTTCGAGACAGAGAACGAATATCAGGTGCTTGTCTACTATCGCGGACAAGGTGCCCGCTACGACCGCCTTGCAGCCTATAACATCATGCACAATGCAAGGTGAATGAGATATCTGCGAAGGACATCGCAGAGGGAAAATGCAAGGTGAATGAGATATCTGTGAAGGACATCGCTGAGGGAAAATGCGAGATAAATGAGATATCTGCGAAGGACATCGCTGAGAAGAAATAAATAGTAAATCGTAAATCATTAAATCATTAAATGAATAAGCCTCTTTCTTGGATTCCGACGCTCTATGTGGGCGAGTCACTCCCCTTTGCCGCCGTCATGCTGATGTCGCTTGTACTCTATCAGGAGATGGGTCTGACCGATACGCAAATCACGCTCTATACGGGGTGGATGGGTTTGCCTTGGGTCATCAAGCCGCTGTGGTCGCCCATCGTGGACGGCATCCGCACGAAGCGCTGGTGGATTCTCACCATGCAGCTGCTCATCGGTGCTGCGCTGGCCTTGTTGGCCTTCACGTTGCCCACGGCCCTGTGGCTCCAATGCTCGCTCGCACTCTTCATGCTGATTGCCTTCAGCAGCGCCACACACGACATCTGTGCCGACGGCTTCTACATCCTTGCCCTCGACAACAAGGAGCAGGAGCTGTACGTTGGCCTTCGCAACACATTCTATCGCATCGGCATGGTGCTTGGCCAGGGCGGTCTCGTCATGCTGGCTGGCTTGCTGCAAGCAGAACAATTAACCACCTTCAATCATCAATTCTCCGTTGGCTTCAGCATTCCTCTGTCGTGGAGCATCACCTTCCTGGCTTTCGCAGCCTTGATGGTCGTGCTTGCCGCCTATCATTGGAGAGCTTTGCCCAAACCGTCTTCCGACTCCACAAAGGACAAGAAGCTGTCAGTCCTCGACGATTTTGCCATGACCCTGAAGGTCTTCTTCTCGAAGCCATATCTCCTGACGGCTTTGCTCTTTATCCTGCTGTTCCGCCTGCCCGAAGGCCTGCTGACGAAGATTGTGCCGCTCTTCCTGAAGCGCACCATCGAGGAAGGCGGGCTGGCACTCAGCGATGTGCAGTACGGCTTCGTCTATGGCACGCTGGGCGTCATCGGATTGCTTGGCGGAGGTATCGTTGGCGGATGGCTCGTCTCGAAGTACGGCCTTCGGAAGATGCTTTGGCCGCTCGTTCTGGCCATCACCTTGCCCGATATCGTGTACGTCTGGCTCAGCTTCACCCAAACGCAAAGCATGCCACTCATCGCCGCCTGCGTCTTCATCGAACAGGTGGGCTACGGACTTGGCTTCACAGCCTATACGCTCTATCTGGTCAGCTTCTCGCATGGCGAGCGCAGCACCTCGGTCTTCTCCTTCTGCACAGCCTTCCAGTACCTGGGCGGCGTGATGCTGCCTGGCATGGTCAGCGGCTGGCTCTCCGACCAGATTGGCGGCTATCAGCCGTTCTTCATCGCTGTGATGGGCTTTTGCCTCGTCACCTTTGCCGTCACAGCTTTGGTGCATCTGCCAGAGGAAGGGAAGTGAAAAGTGAATAATTAAAGATGTAAGGAATGAAAACTATAAATATGCTCAGGTGGAAGATGGCAGGCAGAAGGCGTTGTCTCTGTCTTCTCTGTCTTCTGTTCTCTCATCCTTTCATGCTCTTGCATGCTCAGCCTGTAAGCTACACGCGCCAGGACAGCATCCGAGTGGTGGAGTTGTTGGAACTTGGGGCAAAGGAAATGGTAAATGGCAAATGGGCTAACAGTCAATCTGTCACCATCTTCTTTGCCAACCAGCTGATGAATCGCCCTTATGTGGGACAGACGCTCGAAATCAAGGACAAGGAGGAACATCTGGCCGTCAACCTGTTCAACCTCGACTGCACGACACTCGTCGAGACGGTCTGCGCCCTCGCCCTTACCACCAGTCACGGCTGCAAGAGCTGGGACGACTACCTCTCATGGCTCAGGAAATTGCGCTACGACCACGGCAAGATTGACGGCTACAAGAGTCGCAACCACTATTTCAGCCAATGGATTCAGTCGGGCACACAGATGGGTCTGGTCAAGGAGGTCGTGCCGCCTGCAAGTCTATCCGTGCCGATGAAGCTGAGCCTTACCTACATGAGTGAACATCCGCAGTCGTATCCGCTGCTGAAGGAGAACATGGAGGAGCGCCGCCTCATTGCCGCGATGGAGAAACGAGCCTCAGGAGCTACCGTCCGCTATATTCCGAAGGAAAGGGTAGGGGAAAGCAAGAAGGTGCTCTCCTGCATCAAGGACGGCGACATCATAGCCATCACGACTAGCAAGAAAGGACTCGACATCGCTCACGTCGGCTTTGCCGTATGGGGCGAGGACGGCAAGTTGCATCTGCTCAATGCCAGCAGCATCCACAAGAAAGTCGTGCTGGAGCCCATGACGCTCTACGACTACATGCAGAAGCATTCCACCCAAACCGGCATCCGCGTAGTCCGGCCTTTGCTTTGACGACGACTGTAAGCTTTGGCAAAAGAGAAACAGAATGAAAACGCCTGATGCCATGCCTGCCACGAAGCCTTTTGAATCCATGTCCGCCACGAAGCCCTCTGAATCCATGTCCGCCACGAAGCCCTCTGAATCCATGTCAGCCATGAATCCCTCTGAATCCATGCCCGCCACAAGCAGGAAGATACTTTGCATCAACGACCACATCGCCGAACTCGATGAAGTGCAGACAGAACGCCTCATCGCATCCCTTCCGCAATGGCGGCGGCAGGAAGCATTGCGCTTCCGTCATCTTCAGGGCAAGCGCGAGTGTGCTGTCGGATATGTGGAGCTGTTGCGCGGCTTGAGGTTGCTCTTCGACATCAACGGAATGCCGGAATTCTCTTTCAACGAGCATGGCAAACCCTTTCTGGCAGAGCATCCGGATGTGCACTTCAGCATCAGCCATTGCAGCCAAGCCGTCGGCTGCCTCCTCAGCGACCGCCCCTGCGGCCTCGACATCGAGCGCATCCGTCCCGTAAAGGAAGGGCTCGTCCGCTATACCATGAATGCAGCCGAAGCAGAAGCTGTCTTTGCCGCTCCATGTCCTGAGCTGATGTTCACGCGCCTCTGGACGCAAAAAGAAGCTGTGCTGAAGCTTCTCGGCACAGGCATCACAGACGACTTGCACCATGTCCTCGACCACGATTGCATACGCAACATAAACCTGCAAACCATCGAGAATCCCCTTCGTGGCTACGTCCTGACGACCGCCATAGCGTGAAGAATCGTTAAAAACTCGCGACAAAACACATTTTTATTCATCACATTTTGGTCAAGTGGGTAAAAAATAGTAACTTTGCGCCCTGATATGTGTAAAAATAGCTTTTCCCTTCTGCCGTTGCTTTGTGCATTGCTGCTGCTGACGTCATGCAGCGAGTACACCAATGTGCTTAAAAGCAACGACTACGAATACCGATACGAAGCGGCCAAAGCTCTCTATACCGATGGCCACTACCGCCAGGCAGCAGAGATATTCGGCATGTTGCTGGCTCCCTTGAAGGGAACAGCCTATGGCGAGGAATGCCTCTACATGTTGGGCGAGGCAAACCTCAGGGCAAAGGACTACGAGTCGGCTGCCATGTTCTTCAAGAAGTACTACCAAGCCTATCCTAAGGGACAGTACATGGAAATGGCACGCTACAACAGCGGCTATTCGCTCTACATGCAGACACCCGACCTGCGCCTCGACCAGTCGAGCACGATGGAAGCCATCAACGAGTTCCAGAACTTCATCGACTATTGCCCTGGCACATCGCTCATGCCACAGGCACAGGAAATCATCTATGCCCTGCAGGACAAGCTCGTGGAGAAGGAACTCCTCTCTGCCAAGCTCTACTACGACCTGGGCGGCTACATCGGCAACGCCACATTCGGCGGCAGCAACTATGCAGCTTGCGTTGTCACGGCTCAGAATGCCCTGAAAGACTATCCCTATGCCTCGGCTGGTCTTCGCGAAGAGCTCGCTATACTCGTGCTCCGCGCCAAGTACTACCTGGCAAAGAAGAGCGTCGAAGAGCGCAGACTGGAACGCTTCCGCGACACCGTCGACGAGTATTACGCCTTCGCCAACGACTACCCTGAGAGCCGCTACCTGAAGGAAGCCAACGCCATCTTCGACTATTCCGAACGTATCGTGGAGAGGAAAGGAAGCCTGCCGGAAGAAGATGAACTGAGCAAGAAGAAAAAAGCCGACGAGGCAAAGAAAGCCTTGAAAGAGCTGAAGGAATCGGAAGAGGGCAAGAAGACAGCAGACAAACTGAAGAAAGATGCTTTCATCGGAGACATCTTAAGGAGTGCTGTCGGCAACGGACAGAACAATCGAGACTCAGACAAATAGCAACGCAACAAAATAAATCTTTATATAAGTAAATCCTTAAATAAGTAAATCTTTAAATAGTAAATATAAAAGATGGACTACAAGAAATCAACAGCACCCAACGACACCGTCACCCGCGACGTGATGAACCTTTGCAACGAGACCGGCAACATCTACGAGAGCGTAGTCATCATCGGCAAACGCGCCAATCAGATTTCCGCCGACATCAAGCAGGAGCTCAGCAAGAAGCTCTCAGAGTTTGCCAGCACGCAGGACAACCTCGACGAAGTGTTCGAGAATCGCGAACAGATAGAAATCAGCCGCTTCTACGAGAAGCTCCCCAAGGCAACCCTCATGGCAACCCAGGAGTTCATCGACGGCAAGATATACTATCGCAACCCAAGCAAGGAATCGAGTCTGCTCGACTAAGATACTGTCATGCTCCAGCGCATCCAGACCCTCTACCTCCTCGCTGCCCTTGCACTCTGCATCGGCTGTCTCTGCCTGCCCATAGCACATTTTCATGTGACTGAAACAGGCGAGTCGGTGCACATGTACAACCTGTGGCTCGTGAGCAGCGAAGGCGGACACATGTTCTCCTTCTGCCCGGTGATGATGGCACTTCTGCTCATCACCTCCACAGCCTTGTTCTTCGACATCTGGCTCTTCACGCGTCGAGCCCTGCAGATGCGCCTTGCCACCTTCTGCATGCTGTTGCTCGTGGCATGGTACATCGTCTACGGCATCCTCTCCTATCTGCTTTGCACCGAGATGCAAGCCACTTGGCGACCCCACTGGACAGCAGCCCTCCCCGCAGCAGCACTCATCCTCACCTACCTCGCCTTCCGTGGCATCCTCAAGGACGAGATGCTTGTCCGCTCGCTCGACCGCCTGCGCTAAACCCTAAAGGCACACAAGCTTCTCGCTTCAACGTCAGCCTTTAATAAAAGACAAACAACGGATTAACGGATTCAACGGATTGCATATTCTGTGGTCAACACGAATAGCACAATCCATTGAGTCCGTTACTTTTATATCCATAGCTCTTGCAATTTCCTTTTATTTCCGCAGCACCTTATGCATGCCTCTGCGGAATCAACTTCCCATCTACACGATAACAATTACATGTCTATGCGGCCACAAATTCCCATCTCCACAGAACAAAACTTTTTCAGTGGCACGGAAATATATTTCAAAGGCTTGGAAATATATTTTAGTGGCTTTGAAATATATTTCCA
>CADCCR010000143.1 GCA_902799985.1 uncultured Bacteroidales bacterium
AACGGGCGTGAAGCGGATGCCAGTCTCCTTGTCGTGGAAGATGCTCTCCAGGCGGTCGGTCTGCTTGCGGCTGTCGGCCAGTACATAAAGGTCGTAGTCCTGTTCCTGCAACGCCTGCAGGGACGAGATGAGCAGGTCGAAGTTCTTATGGAAGATGGGTTGCTGATGGGTATGGAAGGGGATGAGAGCTGAGAGTTTAGAGTTGAGAGTGGAGGGTTTAGAGTTAAGAGTGGAGGGATTGAGTTCGATGCGATGGAAGCCGACAACCTGCTCGCGGAAGGCTTCTGGCTTGACGAGCAGACAGTCTGCCTTTAGCTCCGGACTCTCGTTCCCCGTCTCCGAGCTCTCCACCACCAAAGCCTGCTGACTGAAACCCACCTCATAGGTATGCTCCACACTTTCGCAGAGGTACTGCAAGTCTTTCACGACAAGGATAGCATTCTGCGGCAGGAAGGTGAGGAAGCTCTCGCGACTGAGGTCCTGCCCATTCATCTCCGGCACAATGGTGATGCGCTGCTGGCGGTCGCGACTGAGCTGACTATGCACCTCGAAGGTGCGGATGCTGTCCACCTCGTCGCCAAAGAAGTCGATGCGGTAAGGTAGCTCGCAGGAGAAGGACCAGGCATCGATGATGCTGCCGCGCACGGCAAACTGACCGGGCTCGTACACATAGTCTGTCTTGCGGAAGCCGAAGCTGAGCAACGTCTCCTGCACGAACATCAGGTCCACGCGTTCTCCCACACCAAGACTGAGCGTCTGCTGGCTCAGCTTCTGTTTCGTCACGACAAGTTCGGCAAGCGCCTCGGGATGGGTCACGATAAAGAGAGGCAAAGCCCCAGCAGAGAGGCGCGACAGCACCTCTGTGCGCAAAATCTCCTGACCCGCATTGCGTTGGCCGAACTTGACTGCTCTGCGGAAGCTGCTCGGCAGGAAGAGCACCTGTCCGTCGCCAAGCATCTGTGTAAGGTCGTGATAGAAGTAGCCGGCTTCCTCCTCATCGTTGAGCACAAAGACATACGGCACCCCCAACACCTGTGGTGCCCTCTCGGCGAGAGAAGCAAACACAAGCGGTGCACAACTGCCCTGCAGACCGGTCAGAAGAATGGTCCTCGGGGAGTTCTTGCCTTCTCCGGCAGGTGTCAGCCACTTGTCTTGCAGTTCTTTGGCAAGCGCCTTCACCCCCGCATGTTTGGCATAGATGCCCAGCAGTTTCTGTATCTCCATCGTATTATTGCGGGCGCAAAGATACAGCTTTTATTTCAAAAATCAAAGCAAGCCATTAAAAAGAAAATAAAAGAAGATAAAAGAAGATAGAAGAAGATAGAAGAAGATAGAGGGAGATAGAAGAAGATAGAGGGAGATAGAAGAAGATAGAGGGAGATAAAAGAAGATAGAGGGAGATAAAAGACGAAAGTTTTTGCAGCTGCCCAACTTTGAATTTTGTTCCGCGCATTAAAAGCGCGCCTTGGTTCTAAAGAATCCAAGAATTTATAAATTTTGAATTTTCAATTTACCTGTGGTATCATCCTCTATCTTCGCCGCTGAAAAGCGGCATATCTTCTTTTATCTTCTTCTATCTCCCAAAATTATGAACTATGAATTATGAATATTAAGAATTATGAATTAAGAATTATGAATGTTATGAATTATGAAAATTATGAATTATGAATTATGAATTATGAATTAAAACCGTCTTGTCCCCTATCTTCACGATGACAGTGGAGCCCTTGGCGAACCTGGTGCGCAAGGTAGCAACGCCCTGACCGCTGACGATGCTGTCCAGAAGCATGCCGGCGGTATTATAGACCCTCACCTCCGTGCCAGCCTCCAAGCCCACGACACTGATGATGCCGTCATGCGCCTGAATGAGCACCGGCTGAGCCTTTACTTCCGCTATGGCATCCTCCGACATGCCCTCCTTCTTCGGCTCCGCTTCTATCCAGCAAAGGGTGGCGGCAATCGTGTCGCTGTTCAGGTGACCAGGCTTCGAGGCATAGACAGTGATGGTATAGGTGGCGCTGAGCTCAACCTCCTGGGTCAGATACGACGTGATGTCCGAATCGGTGATGTCCGAATGGAATACGACATCGTCTGTATCGCAGTTGAAGCGGAGCTTGCCATCCTTATAGCTGATGATTGGCGTAGCACATCTCTTCGGTTCTGGTGTCGGACCATCCAGCGAAACAATCTCACCAAAATCCTTCCAGGGGATAGTGGCCTTGTATCGCTCTAATGAAATACCCGGCACATGAAGCGTGACAAAGGGGATGTTCGATTTCTCGAACGTATCATTTCCCGTGATGGGAACCTTCTCCGCATAGCACCAGACATCCGTCAGATGTGTCAGTCCGGAGAAAGCATACCAGCCGATGTTCGTCACATTGCTGGGGATGATGACAGTCGTCAGGGAGGTACAACGCTCGAAGGCATAGGTGCCGATGGTCGTCACACTCTCGGGAATGCTGACGGAGGTCAAGGACGAGCAGCCGGAGAAGAGGAACGAGCTGATGGCCGACACGCTGCTGGGGATGCTGACAGAGGTCAGACCCGTACAGTCGCGGAAGGCACTGCCGTCAATGGTCGTCACGCTTTCGGGGATGGTGATGGAGGTCATACCGCTGCAGCTATAGAAGGCCGACGATGCAATCTGAACCGTACCGTCCTCGATGGATATCTCCGTGCCAACAGGCATAGCACCTTTATATTTATATGCCACCTTACCCGTGTATATTAACCCTTGGGGCTGTTTGTTCAGCCAGGCCGTCACGCCAAACGCTTCATTACCCACACTTGTCACACTCTCGGGGATGGTGATGGAGGCCAGCGCGGTGCAATAATAGAAGGCATTGCGACCGATGGTCGTCACACTCTCGGGGATAACGACAGAGGTCAAGGCAGTGGCACCATAGAATGCATAGTCGCCGATGGTGGTCAAGCCTTCCCCCAGAGCAACAGCCGTCAGACCGCTGCAACCGTCGAAGGCATTGGAGCCGATGGTCGTCACGCTCTCGGGAATGCTAATAGAGTTCAGACCCTTATTGCCCTTGAAGGCCTGCCTACCGATGCTGGTCACGCTGTATGCCATTTCATCGTAGGTGACGGATGCCGGGATACTGACCGCACCAGTGTACTTGTCCGGGTTGCTGGTTACCTCGGCTTGCTTAGTATCGGTATTCAGGTTGTACCAGATGCCGTCAATCATCACGGGGGCAGCATGAGTCACCATTGGCAGCAGAGCCGCGAGAAGGAGTAAAAGATTCCGTTTCATGTCTCTATTATCTTTTTTTTACATTTGAAGTACAAAAGTACGAAGTATTTTCAATACGGACAAAGAAAAATGGGAAATTATTTGGGTTGAAAGAACAAAAAGGCCTTTTCAGAATGTCAGAACACCGAAAGCAAATAAGTCGAATAACGTTTCTTAAAAATTTACGATTTAACGATTTACAGTTTACGATTTAGTTATTCCTGACGGCAGCAATTCTTCTTTCTTAATTCTTGATTTTAATCTTTCAAGCGCCACTGTGCAAAAAAATGTCAAGAAAGAGCCAGCATCTTTCAATAATTGTTCGTAACTTTGCAACAGTTTTCTAATCATTAAACAACGAAAGAACCATGAGACACCTAAGACTTATGCACATTCTGCTCCTGCTACTGCTCGCGGGTGGCACCAAGGCACAGACCATCCGTTTGAGTGCCGGAGCCAGTGGCAAGCAGTTCGACGGCATCGGAGCCGTGAATGGCGGCGGGGCCACTTCTGTATTATTGAAGGACTATCCCGAGCCACAGCGTTCGCAGATTATGGACATGGTCTATAAACCTATGTTCGGAGCTAGCGTCAGTGCCATTCTTGTTGAGGTGCCGGGCGACGGCAACAGCACACAAGGCTCGATGCCTTCCCACAGCCATTATCAAGGCGACCACAACTACCTGCGCGGCTATATGTGGTGGGTGATGCAGGAAGCGAAGCGTCGCAACTCAGCTCTTGCCCTCGACGCCACTGCCTGGAGCGCCCCTGCATGGGTGGGCAATTACTGGTCGGACAACATGGTGGATTACTATGTTGACTGGCTCCAGGGACTGCGCACAGTGCATGGTTTGGAACTGGATGCTTTGGGTTGCCACAACGAGAAGGGATGGAATGCCGATTTCGCCAAGCATTTGCGCAAAGCCATGAACGAAAACGGCTTCCGAGATGTGAAGCTCCACGGCTTCGGCAACTGGGGAGACAGTAAGATGGACTTCCTCAAGAGGATGCAGGAAGACCGGGAACTGCGCGATGCCCTTGATGCCATTTGCGCCCATACCTTCAGCGAGATACAATTGACGCCCGAGGAACGCAGGATGGCGGAGAGCATGGGCAAGCCCATCTGGAACAGCGAAGACCATGTCTATCTGCCTGGCTTCGATTGCCTCATCAGCATTGTGCGCTGCTTCAACCAGAATTATATCGTCAGTGGTGCTACAAGGGTTATCAACTGGTACGACATTGGTGCCACCTATCCACTGGAGCCTTACAGCAAGGAGCCACCGATGCTCATTGCGCAGGAGCCGTGGAGCGGGCACTACTACATCCGCGAGGCGCTTTGGGGTTATGCCCATTACGGCCAGTTCACCAGTGTAGGATGGAAATACATCGACGATGGTTGCCTGAATCTGCCGGGCGGTGGTTCGATGGTGACAATGCGTGACCCCCAGACGGGCGACTTCAGCATCATTGCCGAAACGAAAGGAGCGAAGAAACCGCAGAAAATCAAGATAGAAATGGCCGACGACCTTGCCGCAGGCAAGCTTTGTGTGTGGCACAGCGACTCCCTGCAACAGTTTGTGCGCCTGAAGGACATTACTCCCAAGAACCGCTGCTTCTCCATTACCTTAAAGCCTAATGCGGTCTATTCCATCTCTACGACAACGGGGCAGCAGAAGGGTTCTTTCGACAACATCCCGCTTTCCCGGCCTTTCCCCATTCCCTATGAGGACAACTTCGAGCAGTACGAGAATCCTTCCGAATGGGGTTATCTGCCGCATTATCTGGCGGATTTGATTGGATGCTACAGCCTCACTCCCGACCCGTCGGCAAAAGGCAAGGGGACTTGCATACAGCAAGTGGTCGGTTCCCACACCCTCAGTTGGGCTCCCGAATGGCATCATTACACCATCATTGGCGATGCCGGCTGGCAAGACTACGAAATCAGTGCCGACATCTATCTTAATCCTGGCGACGAGGCAGGTGTGATGGGACGACTCTGTGATGTCGGTTCCGGCTATGGCATCTGGGCGAAGGGTTATTATCTGAAGATGGACGACCGGGGGAAAGTGTCTCTAATCCTTTCCCGCGGGAAGCGAAACCAGAAGGAGCTCATCGGAGACAAGGAACAGCAGGCCATCATCCTGGCACGAAAAGACGTTGAGGTTGGCGGAGAATACACGTTGGCAGAGGCCGTGGCAGGCAATGTCTCTGCCCTCGAATGGCACAATCTCAAGCTGCGCTTTATGGGAGACCAGATTACGGGCTACGTTGACGGCATCGAGGTAGTGCAGGCCACTTCCGACCATTACGGCAAGGGAATGGCAGGCTTGATTGCTCCTTTGAAGGAGCATCGTGTCTCTACTCCGTATTTCGATAATCTCAAGATTATGCCCATCGGCCGCACGCAGGCTACGCAAACCGTTGTTCCCCAGATTCCGCCGCTCTATCCGTTGGCTTCGAACGGTCGGGAGGCCTTGCTGAGGAATGAGAACAAAACTCACTGGTACTGATTCACATGCCTGTTCTCTGCGATCAAAGCCAACAGCTGTCGGAACCGTTCCACGCGCTCCGGCTTCATCTGCCCAGCATTCAGCAGCTTCCTGTTGTACTTTATCCAGTTATAATACTCATTCCTTTCCGCGACATTGTGCTTCGACGGGTTGCGATGATTCTTCCTAATGAAGTCCATCAGATTCTCCAGCTTGGATTGCCATTTCTCT
>CADCCR010000144.1 GCA_902799985.1 uncultured Bacteroidales bacterium
ACCTTTTCACTTCTCCTTGGTTGGTTGCTCGACCTGCTGTTGGGCGATCCTTCGTGGTTGCCGCATCCTGTTGTTGGGTTTGGGAAGGTGATAGCCTTCGGCGAGCGTCACTTGAACAAAGGCAGTCACCGCAAGCTGAAAGGTGCCTTGCTTGCTGTCAGCCTCATTGCAGGTGTATTTGTGCTCACATGGCTTGTGCAGAGACTATTTTTCACTTTTCACTTTTCACTTTTCACTTTATTCAATGCCCTTATCGTCTTCTACTGTCTGGCTGGCACGACGCTCATTCGCGAGGTGCGAGAGGTCTTCCTTGCCCTTGACAGGAGCCTTGATGAAGGTCGGAAGCAAGTGGCACGCATCGTTGGGCGCGACACCTCAGAGCTTTCGGCACAAGAGGTTCGCACGGCAGCCCTCGAGACTTTGGCTGGGAACCTCTCCGACGGGGTCATTGCCCCGCTTTTCTGGTTCATGCTGCTGGGAGCACCAGGCATGTTGGCGTACAAGATGGTGAACACGCTCGACTCCATGTATCGCGACTTCGGCTGCTGGGCTGCTCGCATCGACGACATCGCCAATTACATTCCAGCCCGTCTCACAGCGCTGCTGATGATTGTCAGCCCCCTCCCCAAAGCAAGGTTCGACGATAGTCAACCTCTCCCCCAGGGAGGAGAGGCTTCTGCAGCGAAACACCATTCTCCCTTTCACCTTTTCTCCTTTTCATCTTTTCACCATTTTACCTTTTCACCTTTTCACCTTTTCACCTTTGTCTATCGGAATGGCCGCAAGCATGCGTCGCCCAATAGCGGCTATCCCGAGGCAGCTTTGGCTGGCATCCTCGACTGCCGATTTGGTGGCCCGCACTATTATTTTGGCGAACTCTTTGACAAACCTTATATCGGAGAGAACGACCGCCTGCTCACAACTGCCGACATGCGGACCGCTATCCGCGTGAACCGCACAGCAGAGGTGCTGATGGTGCTCATCGTGATGCTCGTCCAATTATTGTAATCTTGTCTGAAGTGTTATAATTTTGTCTCCATTATGCTAGAAATGTAGGGGAAGGTGATGAGTTTTCGGAAGAATGTTGTACCTTTGCTGCGCCTTCAGCATTTCATTCAAAATAATCATTAACTGATCTATTAACTAAATCAACACAATAATAAGAAATTACTTTCAATGCTCGCGCTGCTATGCCTCACGGTAGCCAGCGCATGGGGGGCGAAAATCGTCGAAATCACTTCCGATGCCCTCTATTGGGCAGGGGGGCACTCTTATACTATAGATGGTGTCACTTTGTCAGTCACCGAAAGGCTTGAGCCGAGTTATATTGAAGGTTATCCTATTACAATCTCGACCTCGGAGGGTATCTTCACTCGGATTGAAATATCAGCCGATGAGATCCAGATTGATGGCTCGGGCTGGTCGGGAAGCACAAAGAAAAGCACATGGACTGGCAATGCCTCCAGCGTATCGTTTAATGGTTTGATTAAATATGACATCACGATTAGGTGCACCATTGAGACCCCTTTGAGTATCAGCCCGAATACGATGCAGACATTCCGCGTAGATGAGAGCGTCCGCTTTACTGCGAACACAGGCAAGACGGTGAAGTGGAGCGTCGGCGGAACGAATGCCAATGCTATTGCGCTGTATTCCGATGCGGGCTGCACGGTGTCTCGATGGCGGCGCGATAGAGATGACCGAAATCTCAGACCGCATTGTGGAGAGCGGCCAGGGCGTAGTGCTGAAGAGTACTTCAGGCAGCATCACCATGACGCGGACGAATGAGACGCCTGCTGGCGACTTCAGCGGCAACAGCCTGACGGGCACGATGAGCAGCCTCACGAACCCGGGCAATGCCTATGTGCTGAACAAGGGCACGAATGGCGTGGGCTTCTATAGGCTCGCATCTTCCGGAACCATCGGTGCAAACAAGGCCTATCTGACTTATAGCGGCTCCCTTGTTCGCGAGTTCTTCCTCTTCGAGGATGATGTGACCGGAATAAATGAAGAATTAAGAAGCTTTAGCTCGATGAAATCAATGAAGAAAGAAGAATCTTCAATCTACAATCTCGCTGGCCAGCGCATCCAGAAGATGCAAAAGGGCATCAACATCGTGAATGGCAAGAAGGTATTAAAATAAAGCCCCTCTCGTGCAAATAGAATAGAGTAAAAAGATTTAATAAAGTAAATGATACGATGAAAAGATATATTCAACCTTCAATGGTCATGGTGAAGCTTCAGCACCAGCATCTCATCTGCACAAGCATGGACGCCAACGGCATGAACACTACGCTGCAAAGCGAAGAGGTGATCAGCGGCTGGGTAAAGGAATCCAAAAAAAACATCTGGAACGAGGAGTGGTAGGAAGCCCTCGGGCTACAAGCAGCCCCATCCACCTGAATCGGGCGACATACAATTCATCAAGAAGGAAGCGAGCCATGTGGTTCGCTTTCTTTTTTGTTGTTTATGCACACAGCGAAACAATACTCAACGATTCGCTTGTTGCGGCTTTTTTAGGGTTGTAAGTCAATCACCAGTCCGTCGTAGGCATAGTGGATGCCAGGTGGGAGCTTCTGTTCTTCGACGGCATGCAGACCTACCTGATGGCTCATGTGAATGAGATAGGTGGGGATGTTGCCCAGACTGCGACTGGAGCTGATGGCATGCTCAACAGTCTGGTGGGTGAGGTGGGGTGTGTGGCGAAGAGCTCCGATGATGAGCAGCCGGATACCCTGAAGCAAGGGCAGAGAGGCAGGCGAGAGCTCCGTCATGTCAGTCAGGTAGGCCACGTCGCCGATGCGGTACCCCAAGATGGGCAGCTTGCCGTGCATCACCCCGATGGCAGTCACGGTAAGCGAACCAATCTGCATCCGACTCCCTTCGCGTATTTCTTTAAGTTCAAGCTGTGGGATGCCTGGGTAGCTGTGGTTTATCAGACAGTAGGGGAGCCGTTGCCTCAGGTGTTCGCAGGTGTAGGCATCGGCATAGAGGGGAAGAGTGCGCTCGAAGGTGAAGGGCCTCAGGTCATCGATGCCTCCCACATGGTCGTAATGCTCGTGGGTGATGAGCACAGCATCCAGAGGTTCCCTCATGCCTATGCGCAACATCTGTTCGCGGAAGTCGGGCCCGCAGTCCAGCAGGATGCGCGTTCCACCGTTCCCCCGAACGTCAGTGGCTTCGAAGAGGGCCGATGCGCGCAACCGGCGGTCGCGAGGGTCGCCAGAGGTGCATACTTCGCATTGGCATCCTATCTGCGGCACACCGATGCTTGTGCCTGTTCCGAGGAAAGTAATCTTCATAGCCCTTTTTTCAATTCATAATTCATAATTAGGCTACGCTCTAAAGTTTTTCGAAGGAATTGGCGAAGGAATAATTATGAATTGTGAATTATGAATTGTGAATTATGAATTGTGAATTATGAATTGTGAATTATGAATTATTAACAAGGTTTACTTCTGGTTCCAGCAGGGTGCCGAAGCGTTCTGCCACATCTTTTCTGATGGCTTCGCAGAGCTTTTGTATGTCGGCTCCTGTGGCACCGCCTTTGTTGACCAACACTAAAGCCTGGCGGTCGTGTACGGCAGCTGGTCCGAGGCTCTTGCCCTTCCATCCAGCCTGTTCTATCAGCCATCCCGCAGCCAGCTTCACCTTCCCTTCGCCTGCGGGGTAGTGGGGCATCGTCGGATAGTCGGCAAGGAGTTGGTCGGCTTTCTCCTTAGTCACGATAGGGTTCTTGAAGAAGCTGCCAGCGTTGCCTTGTTCCTTCGGGTCGGGAAGCTTGGCACGACGGATGTCGATGATGACCTGTCGCAGCAGCATGGCCGAAAGCGTGTTTTCAGACCCTCCCCAGCCCTCGCTTACGGGAGAGTTAGAGAGGCTCTTTCTTTCTTCAATGGCTTTGACGAGACCCCCATATTGCAGCTTCGGCTGGAAGTGTTTGCTGAGCCGGAAGGTAACGTATGTGATGGCATATTTGCCCCGCAGCTCAGCCTTGAAGATGCTTTGCCGATAGCCGTAGCCACACTCGTCGCGCTTCCACAGATGCGTCGAACCATCCTCCAGACTGATGCCTTTCACCTCGTGGATGACGTCGCACACCTCCACGCCATAGGCCCCGATATTCTGCACCGCGGCAGCCCCCACCTGCCCAGGGATGAGCGAGAGGTTCTCCATGCCGAACCAGCCTTGCTGTATGGCATAGGCAATGAAGTCGTCGCACACCTCACCGGCTCCCACCTCCACCAGCACCTCATCCTGCGTTTCGCTGAGCAGCCGTATGCCCTTGATGGCCGACTTGAGGATGATGCCCGGGTAGTCGCCCAGGAAGAGCAGGTTGCTTCCGCAGCCGATATGGAGCATGGGCAAGTTGCCGTACTGCCTGCGGATAGCGGCAAGCCTTTCGCAGAGAGCCGTTTCCGAGTCGTAGGTCAGCAGCATGCGGGCTTTAGCCTGGATGCCGAAAGTGTTGAGCTCCAGCAGGGGAGCGTCGAAGGTCAGGTCAGTTCTCATATTTCGTCAGACGCCAAACGTCCCTTTCGCGTGTGAAAGTGAATATCTCCTCCATTCCATCGGACATTCCGCTCTTGCGCAGAACCATTCTGTGAGTGCCGTAATGCTGACTCTTGCGTATGTTCGAGATGATGCCACCGGGCACTTCCGCGCAGAAAGTCTGCCACTGGTCGGCATGAATGGTGCCGTCGATGCTTTGGTCCTCGTCATCGGGGTCTTGCAGGCTGACGCGCAAGGGGTTGGCGATGGATTGCCTTTGGAAGATGCTGTCGGTGCTGAAGTGCGCATAGAAGTTGAGGAAGTCGCAGAGGTCGTCGTCCTGGAACGTAGTCTCGCGGATGGCCGAGAGCTGCCAGCGTCGCCCTTCCCGCTGGAAGATGAAGTTGCGTATCGTGCCGTCGTTCAGGTTGATACGTTGCACCCTCACCACCGAATCCTGCTCCTGTTCCTCGTCATCCTCGGCCCGCATCTGAGCGGCATTGCCGTAGAGCGTGGTGAAGTATTCGCCCGAGAGGAAGCCAAACTCAAACTCCGGGTCGAACTGCTCCAGCATCTCCGTCGGGCGCGAACTGTGCTCCAAGCGCAAGGGCAGCATCGTACGGCTGGCACGAAGCGAACGGCTGTGCAGATAGGCAAAGAGGAAATCGTTGAAGACACTGTCAATCAGCGAACTCTCGCTATTCTCCAGTCCCATCTCTCCCAGTTCCTCCTTCTCTTCCTCCTCTTCCGACGGAATGGTGTCGCTCACCTCTTCCTCTTCGGAGAACTGAGTGTTGAAGGACACCTTTCCCCTGCCGCCACAAGCAGTAAGCAAAAGCATCGCCGAAAACATGATAGCGAGCCGAATGGAGTCAAACTTAACGCTCATTTTGCTTCTTAAATCCCTAAATTCGTGCAAAGATACGAATAAATTTGTGAATAAGGATTAAGGATTAGAGATTATTTCGTACTTTTGCAGCGGAAAACGCAACAAAACGACATTATGATAGAGAAAATACAAAGTTTGATGCAGGAAATCGCCAACCTTCAGGCAAAGAATGCCGAAGAGGCAGAAGCCCTGCGCATCAAGTATCTGAGCAAGAAAGGCGAGATATCACAACTGATGAACGACTTCAGGAGCGTGCCTGCCGAACTGAAGAAAGAGGTGGGCATGAAGATAAACGAGCTGAAGACGCTCGCCTTCGACAAAATCAATGCCTTGAAGGAAAGTGCCGGAGCAACAGCCAGCGCAGGTGAAGCCACTCAGGACCTCACGCGCACACCTTATCCTATAGTCCTCGGTTCGCGCCATCCTCTCACAATCGTCAAGAACGAGATAGTGGACATCTTCAGCCGACTCGGTTTCACTTTGGCCGAAGGTCCCGAAGTGGAAGACGACTGGCACGTTTACAGCAGCCTCAACTTCGCCGACGACCATCCAGCTCGCGACATGCAGGACACCTTCTTCGTCGAGTCGCATCCCGACATCATCCTCCGTTCGCACACCAGCAGCGTCCAGTCGCGCGTCATGGAAGCCAACCAGCCCCCCATCCGCATCCTTTGCCCAGGCCGCGTCTATCGCAACGAAGCCGTCAGCGCCCGTGCACATTGCTTCTTCCATCAGATTGAGGGTCTCTACATCGACAAAGATGTCAGCTTCACCGACCTCAAGCAAGTGCTCCTCCTGTTCGCTCAGGAGCTGTTCGGCCCCGAAACGAAGATTCGTCTGCGTCCCAGCTACTTCCCCTTCACCGAACCAAGTGCCGAGATGGACGTCAGCTGCACCATTTGCGGCGGCAAGGGCTGCTCCATGTGTAAAGGCTCCGGCTGGCTCGAGATACTT
>CADCCR010000145.1 GCA_902799985.1 uncultured Bacteroidales bacterium
ACGTGGATGGACGGCCGACTTCACACGTGAACTTCCACTACTTCACACGAGAAACTTAATCAATTCAAAATTCAAAATTCAAAATTAAGGCTACGCCCTCTTTCAATTCAAAATTCAAAATTCAAAATTAGGCTACGCCCTCTATCAATTCATAATTCATAGTTAGGCTACGACCTGAACTTCTAACATCGAAAAACACTCTGCTTCCAAGTACAAGTAAACTTTAAAATCTTTCCGTGATTTGACTTTAACGTCGACCTTCGGTTCTGTGATTTCTGTGTGACATTCAAACTCTCAACTGACTCTCAACTCTAAACTTTTTCGGTCCTTTTAGATGTTAATCTAAACTTTTCTTCGTAACTTTGCAGACGAAAAGTCTAACTAATATAATGAAAAGCATTATCACACGACTTGCGCTGCTCCTGCTCGTGGCTCTCCCCAGCCTGGCGCAAGTGGCAACCACCTCCTCACTCTGCTTCAACGAAGTGCAGGTGGCTAATATCGACCAGTTCCTCGACAACGCCTATTGCTATGGCAGTTGGATAGAATTGTACAATTCATCCGACAACGACATCTCCCTCGGCGGCATGTACCTTGTGGAGGGGGAGAATGAAAGCCGTTTCCTCAGTTCTGCCACTAAGGTCCCCGCCCATGGCTATAAGGTGCTGTGGTTCGACCATAGTCGTACGCAAGGCAATTATGGTCCGAACTCCGCCCAGCAGGTTCCCTTCAAGCTGAACGCCGATGGGGGCGAGATACAGTTGCAGGCATCGGACAGGTCCGTCGTCACTTCCGTTCAGTACCCGCCCTCCATTGCCCGATGCTCCTGGGCACGCACCACCGACGGTGGCGACGAATGGGAATGGACGGGCGACGCTACACCTGGCTCCACCAACAATGAAAGCCATTTCGCTCAGTTCCGCCTCGAGGCACCCACGACAGACACCCCCTCGCGCCTCTTCAGCGAACCCTTCACCGTCCGCGTCAGCATCCCCTCGGGCTACACGCTGCGCTACACCACCGACGGCAGCGCTCCCACGAAGACACATGGTGAGACGAGCCGCATCGGACGCTTCGACATAGACCAGACCACCATCCTGCGCCTCTGCTTCGTCCGCGACGGCTACTTGCCCAGCCCCGTCGCAACGCGCAGCTACATCTTCCGCAACCACGACTACTACTTGCCGGTGCTCTCCGTTGTGTCGGAGCCTCGCAACTTCTTCGACGATGAGATAGGCGTCTTCGTGAAAGGCACCAACGGCATCAGCGGCAACGGACAGAAGGATGCCTGCAACTGGAACATGGACTGGGAGCGTCCCGTCAACATGGAATACCTTGTGCCACAGACAGATGCCGATGGCAAAGCAGACTACTCCGTCGTGCTGAACCAGGAGGTGGACCTGGAGATATGCGGTGGCTGGACGCGCGCCTACGGCAACGGCTGGGTGGACGACATAGACTGGCCTGCGCGCAGCTCGTTCCGCCTGAAGACCGACCGCCGCTACGAAGGCGTGCACGAAATCAGCTACCCCGTGTTCCCCTCGAAGCCCTACAACAAATACCGCAGCTGGCAGGTGCGCAATGGCGGCAACGACACCTATGCGCGCACGAAAGACCCTGCCATACAGCAAATGGTGCTGCGCAGCGGGTTCTATGTGGACTGTCAGGACTACCAGCCCGCCCATGTCTTCCTCAACGGCGAGTACTTCGGCATGCTCAACATCCGCGAGAGCAACAACAAGCACTTCGCCTACAGCAACTACGGCATCGACTTCGAGGACATGGACCAGTTCGACCTGAGCAACGCACAGTACAACCAGAAGATGGGCGACAACAAGGCCTGGATGCAATTGCAATCCCTCTCCAAACGCCTGGCTTCGTCGAAGTCGGCAGCGGTGTACAGTCAGATCTGCGACCTCCTTGACATCGACGAATACGTGAACTACATGGCACTGGAGTGCTACATGGGACCATCCGACTGGATAACGAACACGAACAACATCAAGGCCTTCCGCAGTCGCACGGACGGCAAGTTCCACTTCGTGCTCTTCGACGCTGACTCAGCCTTCGGCTCCGCCGACATGCTCACAGCTGTGCTGAACACCTCGGGCGGTGCCAACGTGGACGACCTCTTCCGCAACCTCATGGCCTACGACCCCTTCCGACGGCAGTTCATGGACGCCTTCTGCATCGTGAACGGCAGCGTGTTCGAGCCCACACGATGCGAAGACATCATGCGCGAGATATACGATAACGTCAATCCAGCCCTGGCCTTCGAAGACGGCAGCACCAGCATGAGCCTGGCCTACACCATTCGCTCGGCCTACAACGGCACACGCATCAGCAACCTGCGCAGCTACTTCAATCCCCCCTTCAACATCTACGCCACCCTCTCGGCAAACATCCCCGAGGCAAGGCTCGCCGTCAACGGACAGGAGATACCCACCGGCCTCTTCTCCGGCTACCTCTATTCCTACAAAGGACAGCCCATACAGCTCACGGCAAAGTCGCCAGCTGGCTACTCCTTCGGCGGCTGGGACATGGTCAGCGAAGAGACCGTCACCAAGACACTCATTGCGTTCGGCTCCGAATGGATGTACTTCGACCGTGGTTCGATGGACCGCTTTGACTGGAAGTCCATTGCCTTCAACGAAACGGAAAGCAACTGGAAGGCTGGAACAGCTCCCTTCGGCTTTGCCAAAGAAGGATACTTCATGCAGGAGAACTCCGTCACGAAGCTGAACCCCGGAACAGATACCAAGCGCCCCACCTACTACTTCCGCCACACCTTCCGCATCGACGCTCCACTTTCCGATGCTGACGTCCTCACGTTCAACTATCAGGTGGACGACGGCATCATGCTCTACGTCAACGGGCACGAGGTGGGCGGCTACTACATAGCCAGCGGTTCGACGTATTCCGACTACACCATCGACCAGCACTTCGAAGGGCAGGAACCCTATCAGGGAAGCTTCATCATCCCCCACGAATACCTCGTCGTAGGCGATAACCAGATAGCGCTGGAGGTGAAGAACTGTCACGGCACAAGTTCCGACATGTGGTTCGACGGCAGTCTGACCTTCACCGGCAAGGAACGGCAAAGAGTAGCTCAGACCGATGCCGTCGACTTGAAGGAAGTCTTCACCAGCGGCAGTCGTATCGCCCTGGAAGCTAACTTCGTACGCATAGCCGAAGAGAGTCAGCGATGGGACGTAGGCGCATCGCCCTTGCGCATCAACGAAGTGTGTGCCACAGGCGACATCTGCATCAACGACTACGGCAAGAAAGCCGACTGGGTGGAACTCTACAACACCACAGGCGAGGACATCCCCCTGGCCGGCATCTACCTGAGCGACAACCCAGGCAATCCGCAGAAGTACCAGCTGCAGCAGGGCATCGTGCCTGCTCACGGCACCTGCATCGTGTGGTGCGACAAGAAAGATGCCATCAGCCAGCTCCACGCTCCATTCAAGCTTGAGAATACCGACGGCGCAATGCTTTGCATACAAGCAGCAGACGGCTCGTGGTCCGACTGCCTGGAGTACAAGCAGACGAACAAGTGGCAGACCTACGGACGCTATCCCGACGGCGGCAACACCGTCTGCATCCTCAACCAGCCCACCATCGACAAGAGCAACCGCCTCGGCAAGTCCGACTTCGACATCATCACTTCGCTCGAAGCATGGAACGAACCAGACGGCATCACCGACATCGCAGAAGAACAGACAGAGGACGACAGCCCGTGGCCCATCGACGACGAACGGCTGACGAAGGTCAAGGCCATACTCTACTACAACCTCTCGGGTCAGCGCATCGCACAACCCGAATCGGGCATCTGTATTCGCCAGATAATCTACCAGGACGGAAGCACGAAAGTCGCAAAAATGTCTCTGAAATGACACTTCGCGCAATCTATAATTATATTACTTGCTGAGAAATTTGGTATTTCGCTCGCTTCTTTGTACCTTTGCACGCGATTTGAAAGAATTCTAATTCTTCTCTCTTAATTCTAAAATTTAAAAGGCAATGAACATATCATACAAATGGCTTAAGGAATACGTTGACACCACCCTCAGCGCACAGGAGATAGCCGATGCACTCACCAGTGCCGGACTCGAGGTGGACAGCGTGGAAGAAGTACAAACCATCAAGGGAGGTCTCGAAGGTCTTTATGTGGCAGAAGTGCTGACCTGCGAACCGCATCCCAACAGCGACCACATGCACGTCTGCACCGTTAGAGTTAAGAACGAAGAGTTAAGAGTGAAGAATGATAGTAACCAACCAAATGATTGCAATTCTGATTCTTCACTCTTCACTCTTCACTCTTCACTCGAAGACGATGGGGTCTTGCAGATTGTCTGCGGCGCACCGAATGTGGCTGCCGGACAGAAGGTGATAGCTGCCGTAGTTGGCACCAAGCTTTATGACGGCGACGAGTGCTTCACCATCAAGCGCAGCAAGCTTCGTGGCGTGGAGAGTTTCGGCATGCTTTGTGCTGAGGACGAGATAGGCATCGGCAATGACCATAGCGGCATTATCGTACTTCCGCAGGACGCTAAGGTAGGCACGCCTGCTGCGGAGTATTATCACATTGAGAGCGACTGGCTTATCGAAGTCGATATCACGCCCAACCGCGCTGATGCTTGCAGTCATTACGGCGTGGCTCGCGACCTCTATGCTTGGCTCGTGCAGAACGGCTACAAGACGAGTCTGCATCGTCCCGACTGCGAGAAGTTCCAGGTGGATGACGAGTCGCTGCCCATTAGCGTCACCATCGACGACCCGAACCTCTGTCCTCGCTATGCTGCCGTCTCGTTGACGGGCTGCCAAGTGAAGGAGAGTCCCGAATGGCTACAGAACAAGTTGCGTACCATCGGACTGCGTCCCATCAACAATATCGTCGATATCACGAACTACATCATGATGGCTTACGGCCAGCCCCTACATTGCTTCGACGCAGACATGATAGAGGGCCGACAGGTCATCGTCAAGACCTTGCCCGAAGGCACACCCTTCGTCACCCTCGATGGCGTAGAGCACAAGCTCTCCAGCCAAGACCTTGCCATCTGCAACGCCAAGGAGCCGATGTGCATCGCAGGCGTCTTCGGAGGCAAAGGTAGTGGCACGTACGACACCACGACAAACGTCCTCCTCGAGAGTGCCTACTTCAACCCCACCAGCATCCGCAAGAGCGCTCGCCGACATGGACTGAGCACCGACGCAAGCTTCCGCTTCGAGCGTGGCATCGACCCCCACGGACAACTCTATGCCCTGAAGCAGGCCGCCATCCTCGCCAAGGAACTCGCTGGCGCAAAGGTAAGCATGCAAGTAGTTGATGTCCAGGCAAAGCCGATGCCCGACTTCAAGGTATCGTTGAAGTATGATTATGTAGATAAACTCATCGGCAAACACATTCCCGAGGAGACTGTGAAGAGCATCGTCACAAGCCTCGAGATGAAGATAGACAGCGAGAGCGGCGAAGGCTTGGAACTCACAGTTCCCGCCTACCGCGTAGATGTGCAGCGCCCCTGCGACGTGGTGGAAGACATCCTGCGCATCTACGGATATAATAATGTGGAGATACCTTCGACGCTCAAGAACAGCCTGACCGTAAAGACCATCCACGACATGAGCCACAAGCTGCAGAACATCATCGGCGAGCAGCTCGTGGGCGGTGGCTTCCGCGAGATACTGAACAACAGCCTGCAGCGTGGTGCCTATTACGACGGCCTCGAGAGCTACAAGAGCGAGGAATCGGTGAAGCTCCTCAATCCCCTCAGCCAAGACCTCAATGTGCTGCGACAGACTTTGCTCTTCGGCGGACTGGAGAGCATCGCTCGCAACATCAGCTATCGCAACACCGACCTGCGCCTCTTCGAGTACGGCAACTGCTATCCGGAAGTCATCAAGCACGTGCTCGATGCCTACAGCGAGGATTATCACCTCGGCCTTTGGCTCACAGGCAAACGCGTACGCGGCAGTTGGGCACATCCCGATGAAGACAGCTCCTTCGCTCAGTTGAAGGCCTACGTCATGAACATCTTCACCCGCTTGGGCGTACCTTTCGGTTCGCTTGTGTTTGCTGAAGGCAAGAGCGACATCTACAGCGCCAGCCTTTGCATCCAGAACCGTGGCGGAAAGGTGCTGGCAGAGATGGGCATCGTCTCCGGCAAGCTCACCAAAGCTTTCAGCATCGATGCGCCTGTCTATTTCGTCACCTACACCGAGATAAGCAAGTTCCCAGCCGTCAGCCGCGACCTTGCCCTGTTGCTCGACAGCAATGTGCCTTTCGGCGAAGTGGAACGCATTGCCTATCAGACCGAGAAGAAGTTGCTGAAGGCAGTCAAGCTCTTCGACGTCTATGAAGGCAAGAACTTGCCTGAAGGGAAGAAGTCGTATGCCGTGAACTTCATCCTGCAGGACTCCGAGAAGACAATGGGCGACAAGCAAATCGATGCCATCATGCAGAAACTCATCAACAACCTGACCAAGGAACTTGGCGCAGAACTGCGCTAAACATCTCGCCATAACGAAATAACGTCATAACGAAATAACGATAAAATCATTAAACCAATGGGAAGAGCATTTGAATACCGCAAAGCGACCAAACTGAAGAGATGGGGCCACATGGCCAAGACATTCACCCGCCTGGGCAAGCAGATTGCCATTGCCGTGAAGGCAGGAGGTCCCGAACCCGAGAACAACCCCGCCCTGCGTAGCGTCATCGCTGTCTGCAAGCGCGAAAACATGCCGAAGGACAACATCGAACGCGCCATCAAGAACGCTATGGGCAAGGACCAGAGCGACTACAAGAGCGTGACCTACGAAGGATACGGCCCCCACGGCATCGCCATCTTCGTCGATACCCTCACCGACAACACCACCCGCACCGTGGCCGACGTGCGCAGCATCTTCAACAAGTTCTCAGGCAACATGGGAACAACAGGCTCACTCTCCTTCCTCTTCGACCACAAGTGCGTCTTCACCTTCAAGAAGAAGGACGGCATGGACATGGACGACTTCATCCTGGAGATGATAGACTGCGGCGTAGAAGAAGAGTACGACGAAGAGTACGACGAGGAGAAGGACGTTACCACCATCACCATCTACGGCGAGCCAACCAGCTTCAACGCCATACAGAAGAAGCTCGAAGCAGACGGCTTCGAAGACGTTGGCGGTGAGTTCACCTACATCCCCAACGACGTGAAGGACGTGACGCCCGAACAGCGCGAGACCATCAACAAGATGGTGGAGAAGCTCGAGGAGTTCGACGACGTGCAGACCGTCTATACCAACATGAAGCCCGAGGAATAAGCGAGTGCAGAACCGAATTAATTCGGGTTATGCCGAGCGCAGTAAGGCTCGATGAAGTCAAACCCGAGGAGTAGGGGAACAGCTCGTTCAAAACCTAAAAGACATTCAGAATCATGGAACTACAAGTGGGACAAGTGCAGGAAGTTGACGGCGAACAGCAGTTGCTCTACAAGACCAGCGGCACGTGCAGCCAGTACATCGAGGTTGGCGTGAAGGACGGCAAGGTGAGCAAGTGCGTGTTCTATGGCGGCTGCAATGGCAACACCCAGGGCATAGCGAAGCTCGTGAACGGCATGTCGCCGAAGGACGTCATCAGTCGTCTCGATGGCATCCGTTGCGGCACGAAGTGTACTTCTTGCCCCGACCAACTTTGCCGCGCCCTTGAACAACTGCAAGACTCTGCCAATTAAGCATTAAGCAAAAGGCTGGAATATTCTGTCAGACCACGAATTACACGAATTGCACGAATTGGCTTCGCCTTTATCTATGGCAAGTTTAGTCCGTTCAATTCATGTAATTCGTGGTTTTTGTTGATTCATGATTAGTGGCGGCAACAGATTCGTTCACGCCGTCTGATCCATTGTTGAAGATTAATCCGTGGTAGAAGATTAATCCGTTGTTTCAGTATTAATCCGATTAATCTGCTCAATCTGTGGTTTAGAACTTGTCTTCCTCCGTAGCGGTTTGCAGTTCGGAGAAGGAATCGTTGGTGCCGATGGCATTGGCAATGCGGTCGCTTTCCGCCCTCTCTTCCGGTGTCATTTTTGGCGAGACGAAGCGTCCGCCCATGTCGCTCTCCTGTGAGTTTGGGAGTGGAACGACGTTGTCGAGGTCGGTGAAGCGTGCCAGTTCGCTTCGGAACGCCAGTTTGATGTCGCCTACGGAGCCGTTACGGTGCTTTGCCACGATGAACATGGCTTTGCCGTGCCAGTCGTAGCCTTGCTCGTCGGTGAATATCTTGTAGTACTCGGGTCGGTGTATGAAGCATACGATGTCGGCATCCTGCTCGATGGCGCCCGACTCGCGCAAGTCGCTGAGCTGCGGACGTTTGCCTTCGATGCCTTCGCGACTCTCTACGCCACGGTTCAGCTGGCTCAGCGCTATGATGGGGATGTTGAGTTCTTTGGCAAGTCCCTTCAGTGCACGGCTCACGGAGCTGACTTCCTCCTGGCGGCTGTTGATGTTCAGTCCGCTGGCATGCATCAGTTGCAGATAGTCTATCATGATGGCCTTCACGCCGTACTCGCGCACCAGTCGGCGTGCCTTTGTCTGTAGCTCGAAGACGCTGAGCGACGGTGTGTCGTCGATGTAGATGGGTGCGTTGTAGAGCTGTCGGACACGATTGTCGAGCTGTCCCCATTCGTAGGGAGCCAGCTGTCCGCTGCGCAGCTTCTCGCCACTCAACTCGCTGACGTTGACCATGAGTCGCTGCACAAGCTGCTGGTTGCTCATTTCGAGGCTGAACATCGCGCATGGAATCTTGTTGTCCACCGCCATGCGCTTTATCATGGAGAGCACGAAGGCTGTCTTACCCATGGCTGGACGTGCGGCAATGATGATGAGGTCGCTGTTCTGCCAGCCGTTTGTTATCTTGTCCAGCTCGCGGAAACCTGTGGGCAGTCCGCTCAGTCCGCCTTCCTTGGCCTGTGCCTTTTGGATAAGCTCAATGACTTGGCTGATGATGGGGTCAATCTGCGTGAAGTCTTTCTTCATGTTCTTCTGCGAGATGGCGAAGAGCATGCTTTCGGCTTCCTGCATGAGGTCGGCCACGTCGACTGTAGCATCGAAGGCTTTCGTCTGCACCAGGCTGGCGAATGTGATGAGTTGTCGCTGCAGGGACTTCTGTGCGATGATCTTGGCGTGGTATTCGATGTGGGCCGAGCTTGCTACCTGTGCGTTGATTTGCATCAGATAGACTTCGCCTCCGGCTGCCTCCAGACTGTCGTTGCGCTCCAGCTGTTCGATGACGGTCATGATGTCGACAGGCTTCTGTTCGGCGTTCAGCGTCTGAATGGCCTGATAGATGAGCTGGTTCCGATGGTCGTAGAAGCTCTCCGGCTTGAGCAGTTCGGCCACGAGGCCATAGGCGTCCTGCTCCACCATGAGTGCTCCGAGCACGGCGACTTCCATGTCGAGGCTCTGCGGCTGCTTGTGTCCATATTGGTCTACCTGAGGCACTTCCACTATCTTTGTTGTGCCGGAACGTCTTCTTCCTGTCGATTCTGCCATGTCGTGTGTGGTATGTTAGGGAACTTTTATTATGCAAAGTTACGAATAAGCGAGCGAAAAGCAAAAGGAAAGCTTGTTTTTATTTTACTTTTCTTCGATAGTTTCACCGCAGATGCCAAAGTGGAGGTGAAATGTCATCGTTCGCTTCCTGCAAAGACGACGCGTGGTTAGTTTGCCAACGACGCGTGGTTAGTTTGCCAACGACGCGTGCTTAGTTTGTCAACGACCCGTGCTTATTCCAGAAGCGCCCTGCGCTTATTCCGGAAGCGCCTAGCGCTTATTTTGGAAGCGCACGGAGTTTGCCGACTATGAACGGGGAGATAAGAAAAGCGGTGCACCTTGATTGATGCACCGCCTTGTGGGTGTGAGCCACTGTCGGCTCACTGTTTGCCTATGCTTTTAGCGAAGAATCTTCTTGCCGCCAACGATGTTGATGCCTTTCTGCATCTTCTGATCTTCTGGATGCGCTGGCCAGCGAGGTTGAAGATGGGGTCATTGACCATTGATGATTGACCATTGACCATTTCTATGCCGGTTGCATCGTCTTCGAATGAGAAGGTGAAGGCCTTGACGCTGCTTGAAGGAACTACCAAGTATGCCTTGCCTGCGGGGATGGTGCCAGTAGCCTGATAGAAGCCAACGGGTTCGTTTGCGGGCTTTGCGAGGACGTACTGTGTGCCGTCGGCTACAACTTCTGTCTCTGATGCCTTCAGCTCGTTGTCGCTTACGTCAGCAAGTTCGCTGGCAGAAGCAGGAGTCAATTCATAAGTGCCTTCGCCCTTGAGGATAAGAGGTGTGCCCTTAGGAGCGGCAGTCACAGCAGTCATCGACACGCTGTTTTCATTCACGGCACCAATGTATGCCACGTCTGCGGGGAAGGCTACGTTGTGCTTTGTGACGTAGGTTGCATAGCCAGCAGCGCCAACGGTAGCAATCTCCTCGAATTCCTTCTCAATCGTGATGCCACCGACACCTACATTGCTGCCCTTGGTGAAGTAGAGGCGTACATAGCGTGTTGCTGCATCGAAGGCACTGGCTGTCTGGAGGTAGAGAACATCGTTCTGAACACCTTCGATAGCCAATTCCTCAACATCTGCGAAGTTCTCGCCGTCGGCAGACTCCTGTACGGTGATTGTAGAGGGGTTGGAACCGCCAAGCATCTTGACATCAAGAGAAACAAGGACTGGCTGGCAGTCGGTCTGAACCTGAATGTAGTCGCCTGTGCCATCAAGCTTAACGCGATAAGGAGCATTGCTTACGGCATAGTCAGTGCCAAGGCCATTAGCTGTGACACCAGCCATTGCCTCCAATGAACTCTTTCCGTCCTCTGCGCTGCCCTCCCATACGAACGGCAGTGTAGCAAACTCTTCGACAGGAGCCACATATTCAGCCTGCTCAATGGTGACAACCTGAGAGAGTGCTTCTGTGCTGCCATCATCATCGAGGCCATAAACCTGGAAGTATGCAGAACGTGCTTCACCATCGTTGTCCAGAACGGTGTAAGAAACAACATAGCCTTCCCCGACGCTTGGGTCTTGCTCTGCTACTACAACATCAAGCCATTCGGGTTGCGTGGTGCTTTCTAATGATGCTGTTAAGTACCTTACCTCGAATTGAGCCATGTCGCTAATGGTGATGTTATCGAGCCTAATGTCCAATGTCCCTTCTGTAGCTACAGCATCCACATTGACCGTAATGGGCGAGATGCTAATAAAGGGATCTGCAGAGTACTTTTTAACTGAGATGTTGCCCAATGCCACGTTGCCGGTTACCTTCTCTGTGTAAACCCACTTGATGTAGCGGACGTTTTCGTCCAGGTTGTCGAACACCTCTTTTTCAGTGATGGTGCTAAAACTGGTGTAAGTCTTAAGGTCGGTGAAAGTCACGCCATCCTCGGAAGTCTGCACAGTGAATGTGCCGTCAGAGAAGCTGTTACCCTTGATGTCAAAGGTCAGCTTGCTGGCACGCTCGTTGAACTGGAGCATCAGCCAGTCGCCTGTGCTGTCGAATTTCAGCTTGGGAGAATTATTGTAGTCGTTTCCAAGACCTTCCTGCGACAGACCGGCAGTGCTTTCGATGTCTGCCTTGCCACCATCCCACACGAAGTTGAGTGTAGCACATCCAGCAACGTATGCATTCTGAGTGAAGGTAATCACATCCGAGTACACGGTGGTTTGCGGATCATAGTATCCCCAGACCTTCATATAAGCGGTACGAGGTTCGCTCCCGTCGTTCTGTGCTATAGTGTAAGTCACGTTGTTCTCTGTATCGAAGCCAATTGTAATCCAATTGGGTTCCTCCGTAGTAGCTGTTGCACCCGTTGCATCGGTGTACCACTCAAAATATGTACCAACACCAGTAACAACATTGTTGTAGGTCACGTCGATGGTGCCACTTGTCCCGGCATACGGGGCATTGACCGTAGCAGGGTCAACGGTGATGGAAGGAGTAGTGACTACAGGACGGTCGAGACTTACAAGCTGGTTGCCTGCATCGAACTCGTAGGTAGTGTTATACTTCTTCAGATTACCATAGACAACCACAACGTCGCCCACTTGGATGTCATCGGCAGAAGTGAACCATGCCCCATCGTAGCTAAAGCCGCGAAAAGCTTGCAACTGGTCTGCCGTTTCTGTTCCATCTTCGGAGATGTTGTAAGAGATGTTGCCGTATGTAGAGTTATAAGCGGTCACAATCTTTGATACGATACCTGTTGCATAGACGCCTGTAACGTTTGCGCCTGCATCGATGGCAGCGCGAGCCTCGGCCACGGTGTAGGGCTTAGCCTCTGTGCCAGGAGCGTTGGGGTCGCTGTTGGTCACGGTCATGGTGTAGGTCTTGCTGCTGGGCTTGTAGGCATTCTCCACACCAGCATAGGAAGCGGTGAAGGTGACGGTGCCTGCTCCGACGAGCGTGACAATACCTGTCTCAGCTCCGATGGTAGCTACCTCATCGTTGTTGCCACTCCAGACAACACCTTCCTCCAGCACATTCCCATCGGCACCAATGACGGTAGCAATCAGTCGGCCTGCATCTGTGCCTTCGTAGATGTTCGTGTTGGTGATGCCTTTGTCGCTGATGGTAATGGAGGTTGCGAGAGCCTGGTCGCCAGAGCCACCCTCTTCAACCAACTGGTAAACCTTGATTGCGTGGGGGTAGCTGCCGTTCAAGTTAGCTATTGCATAGGCCTTATAAGCATAGCTTGTAGAATTGGTATAACCCAAAAAGCGATTGCTATTCGTGGTGTTCTGAATCAACACCGT
>CADCCR010000146.1 GCA_902799985.1 uncultured Bacteroidales bacterium
ATAATATCAATCTTGATATTCTGATTGCACTGAAGTGCCAGTGTCTCATTCGATTGAAAAAGTTTGATGCATTATCTAAGTTTCTTCAGTCTTATCATCCTATTCTTACTCGTGGTAATTTTGAAACCATCTGTACCATGTATGGAGAATACTATTGGAAGATTGGCGAAAGCGAAAAGGCGGTTCCCTATTTTAAGAAATTGTATGAAATGGGGACAATTTATGCTCGGGCGAACTCTACCCTATGGTTATCTGACTGCGAGATGAAACGAGGCAATGCCAAGGCAGCGCTTCGCTATATGGCAGAATTCTCAAATCTCGAACTTGAAGTGCGTAAGTTACGCGACGAAGAGGTGGTTGCACTGACCAATTCTCTCTATAATTATCATCTTCGCGAACAGGAGAACCTACGGCTTAAGTCCGCCCAGAGGATACACAAGCAGACAATTATGTCATTATCGATGATTGCCTTCTTCTTAATTTGTGCCTTAATAGCCCTTGGGCAATACATGCGAATACGTCAGCGACGCAATAATTCTCGCGAGAAGCAACTTCGTTACCTTTTAGACCTCATGCAAGCTGATAAGGAAAAGCATCAACACACTATCGAGAGTGAGGCGGCCAGCCTACGAAATACGGAAATACACCAAACCATCAACAATAAATGCAACCACAATCAAGGCATGACCACAAAAGATTGGGAAGATGTTGAAAACGCTTTGCGAAGTATCGCCCCAAACTTCATAACCAATCTGAGGAGCGTCTATGATTTCTCCGAAATTGAGTGGCACGTCTCTCTTTTGATCAAATTAGGCTTCTCTGCACCAGATATTGCCATTGCCACCAACCATTCACAGCAATCGATTTATTCTATTCGACGACGACTTTACAAAAAGGTCTTCCCTCAGGGTTCCGAATTCAAGGACTGGAATGACTTTCTAAATTCCATCTGATAATCAATCATTTGTGGGATTTTCCACCTATTGTGCAAAAGTTATGCATCATTTGCATAACTTTTGCATAATTTTTTTCTTGGTATTACTCCTTTATTTCACTACTTTTGCGGCACAAATACAGATCCTCTGGCTGACTAATGGTACGCTCTCGGTAGGAGAACATACTCATTGAATAAGTCAATAACCGAAATAGATGTCATTGTTGAAGTCAATGAACCGAACGCATGGCTTATCTTTCATTCCTGCAGTGGCGACCCTCTCGCTGCTGCAGGTTGTCTCTTCTTCCATTTTAGCTTCACCATTACCTATTCATCCTGACTCTATTCGCTCCCTTGGCCTCCCCGTGATGACTATAGAGACGGTGGTCGGGGAGGAGCCGACGTGCGAGCGTGCAGATCCTCCCGAGGAAGAGGGAGCCGTGGGCATGGGCATCACCAATGCGACCAAGGTGCCGGGACGTCTCTGCATCACACTGGGAGGCGATACGCTCTACGACAGCGGACCCTACGTGAAGGGTGCCGCCGGCATGCGCGTCAAGATACGCGGCAATTCGAGCGCCTGGACCCCGAAGAAGCCCTACAAGGTGAAGCTGGAGAAAAGGGCCGACCTGCTTCTACGCGGCGACGAGGGGAAGTATGCCGATCGTGACTGGGTTCTGCTGAAGGACCCCCTGTTCCGTCTGCACATCGGCTTCGAGACGGGCCGCCTCATCGGCATGGAGTGGACACCTGCCCACCGCTATGTCAACCTTGTGATGAACGGCGACTACCGCGGCCTCTACCTGCTGTGCGAGCCCGTGGAGCGCAACACCCGCTGCCGCATCCGCACGGAGGAGAGCGGATTCATCGCCGAGTCCGACCCCTTCTGGTGGCTTGATTCACTCAACATCCCGTCCTCGCTGATGCCTCACTTCCGCTGGACGCTCAAGTACCCCGACCCTGACAATGTCACCGGGGAGGCGCTATCCTTTGTCACCCGCGAGCTTGAAAGGATCGAGAAGGCCGTCAAGGGCACCGACTACCCCCCCTGCATCGACGTGGAGTCATGGGCGCGATGGCTTCTCGCCCATGAGATACTGGGCACCGAGGACTGCTACGGGGCGAACATCTTCGTCGTATGCGACGACAGCCTCGGCTCCAAGGCACGCATGCCCGTGCTGTGGGACTTCGACAGCATCTTCCAGATGGAGGGCGAGTGGTCGAATGTACATACCTACCGCTTCTTCTTCAACCGTCTGCTCTCAGGCGCCAACTGCGCCTTCAGGGAGGCATATCGCTCGCTTTGGGCAGACTTGCACCGCACGGTGTTCGAGGGAATGCTGTCGTACATCGACAGTTATGCCGCCTCGGTGGAGGCCTCGGCCGTCGATGCATCGATGCGGCTGGATGCAGAGCGGTGGAACAGCGGATACACCAGCCTCAGCGACCATCTGGACAAGGCAAGGGCGTGGTTCCGTACTCGCGAGGAATGGCTGGACGAGCATATCTCCACGGAGGTGAGGGAGCCCTTCCGCATCCTCGACATCGGCAACTCCTATACCGACAACTACACCGCAATGCTGAAGGGAATCGCCGAAGGCAACGGCATCGACATGGAGGAGGTCAGTCTCTACAAGCTGACGCGCAGCAGCGGGTCGTTCCGGTCTTGGTCGGACTGCTATGCCGGCCTCGACACCCTGCCCTACCACTTCAGCCGCGTGCTCGGCAGGCAGGTCGTGACTCCCGATGGAGCTGCGGGCCCGCATGACCAGTCCCTGCTTTGCAAGGTACTGCGCGAGCAGCCGTGGGACCTCATCGTCCTGCACCAGCGGAGCGAGTACGCCCACCTCTATGACCAGTGGACGGGCGACGGCGATGCCGGGCATCTCGACGACCTGCTCGCCATCATCCGCAAGGAACAGCCCGAGGCAGAGATCGGCTTCCACATCATACATAGCTACGCCGACTGGCTGACAGGCATCGAAGGGAACGGCAGCCTCACCCGCTGGCGACAGATTGCCGAAGCGGCGAGAAGGCTGGCCGAGGAGCGTGACATCAGCGTCGTCATCCCCTGCGGCACGGCCGTCGAGTCGCTGCGTGAGCAGCCGCCTGGCAATTCAGCCGACTACGCGAGCGACGGCTCGCACCTGGCCGCTGGACTGGGGCAGTACACGGCAGCCTGCACCTACTTCGAGGCCGTGATTGCCCCTCTCTTCGGCGTCACCGTCCTCGGCGACCCGGCACGCTACGCCTGCACCGAGGCCGAACTCACGAATGCCCGCTTTCCTGAGGCGTGCGTGGACGTCACCGACGGGAACGCCACCATGGCACAGCAGCTTGCCGTCGATGCCGTTGCCAATCCGTACAGCATCAGCACCTCCGGGATTGAAGCAGTGCCCTGCGACCGCACCGAAACGACAGGTCCCGCCTACAATGCCTGGGGCATCCCTGTTACGGATGACTATCGGGGTCTTAGGTTGCAAGGCGGCAGGAAATACCTGCTCGTCAAATGACGCACGAACCCGCATTCGTCAGACAACGCAGTAATAAGGAACTTGGCCCATGATCTTCAACTCGTTCAACTTCATCGTACTGTTCCCGTTCATCTTCCTGCTCTACTATGCGATACCCGCAGGCCACGGCAGGGCGCGTAACCTGTTCCTGCTCGCCGTGAGCTATCTGCTCTACGTGCAGTGGAAGCCCGCCTATGCGCTGGTATTGCTGGGTGTGACGGCAGTGACCTGGCTTGCTGCCCTGCTTCTCGAAAAGACAAGGCATCCGAAGCGGATGCTCGCAGCCGGTGTGGTGCTGGCGCTTCTGCCCCTGTTCCTCTTCAAGTATCTCGGCTTCGCGGGCGAGGCTATCGGCCAGGCTCTGGCCTTGGCAGGACTTCAGTTCCAGTTGTCGGGATTGAACTGGGCCATTCCCGTCGGCATCTCGTTCTTCACGCTGCAGGCGCTGGGCTACCTGTGGGATGTCTATTACGGGCGACAGGAGGCAGAGCGCGACTTCCTGACCTACGCCCTCTTCGTCTCGTTCTTCCCCTGCATCCTCGCCGGACCCATCAACAGGGCATCGCTCGTCATCCCGCAGCTGAAGCGCCTCCGTCCCTGCCTTGACTACACGAAGGCCGTCGAGGGATTGAGGATGCTGCTGTGGGGTATGTTCATGAAGGTGGTCGTGGCCGACCGCGTCGCACTTTACGTCGATACGGTATTCGGGAGCTACGTGAACTACACCGGCATGACGTGCCTCGTGGCCAGCCTGCTCTACAGCGTCCAGATCTATGCCGACTTCGCGGGCTACTCGCTGATGGCCATCGGCGTGGGAAGGGTCTTCGGCATCGAGCTTGCCGAGAACTTCCGCCGCCCCTATTTTGCCGTCAGCGTCACCGACTTCTGGCACCGCTGGCACATCTCGCTCTCCACCTGGCTCAGGGACTGCATCTACATCCCGCTCGGAGGCAGCCGATGCGCGAAGCTCCGCTGCTATTGGAACATCCTCGTGACGTTCCTCGTCAGCGGCATCTGGCACGGCGCCAGCTGGACCTTCATCGCTTGGGGACTGCTGCACGGCATCAGCCAGGTCATCGAGAAGATGCTGGGCCAGCAGAAATGCAGTTACGGATGGCTCGGCAGGACCGTCAAGACCGCCGTCACCTTCCTGCTCGTCACCTTCGCCTGGATCTTCTTCCGCATGCCCACTCTGGGCGATGCCTGCAATGTAGTGGCAAGGATCCTCGACACGTCGCTCCCGAAGACCGTCTATTCGCCGGGCGGGACAGCCACGCTGTACATGCTGCTGGCCGTGGGCACAATGGTGGTGAAGGATACGGTGGAGGAGGCATTTGGCGAAGCGCGTCTTCCCTTCCACAGCGGCAGAAGGGTGGTCAGATGGGCATCCTATCTTGCCGTCCTCGTCCTTATCCTCCTCTGCGGAGTATTCAGTTCGGACCAGTTCATCTATGCAAACTTCTAGGACATGAGACGGTTTCTATTCAAGACGGGCCTGTTCCTCCTGCTTGCCGTCCTGCTGGACAGGGGGCTCGGCACCTTGTTCTCCTATATGTCGGACCACGCATCGGGCGGCTATCTCGGCCACCAGAACTACATCGTCAACCGATCGACGGACGACATACTCGTGTTCGGTTCCTCCCGTGCCATCCATCACTACAATGCCGCGCTGATTGCGGACTCCCTCGGCCTTTCGTGCTACAACTGCGGGCAGGACGGAGAGGGGATTGTCCTTTATCATGCGTGGTGGGAGATGATAAGGAGGCGTCATTATCCGCGCCTCGTCATCTACGAGGTGACGCCCGCCTACGATGTCCTTCAGGGTGACAACACGAAGCATCTGGGCTGGCTGAAGGGGCATTACGATGACGAGGTTGTCAGAAGGGAGTTCGACGAGATAGACCCACGCGAAAGGTACAGGATGCTGAGCATGCTCTACCGCTACAACTCGCGGTTCCATCAGGTTCTGCTGGACTACCTGCATCCCGTGCACAATATGACTCTCGGCTTCCTTCCCGTCCACAGCGAACTGGATACGCTCAGGATCAGGGACGAAAGGCAGCTGAACGAGAAGGCTTCCGAAGAAGAGCTGCTGACCGACAGCTTGAAGCTGAGGTATTTCAACGATATGATACGTGAAGCGGCAGACACAAGGTTCGTCTTCGTTTATTCCCCCACGTGGTACGGTCATCACGATTCGGGGATTGATCCCATCATAGAGCTTGCCCGAAGGCACGGTTTCCTGTTCCTCGACTTCACCGACAGCGCGAAGTACGTGCATCGCAACGAATTCTTCTACGACGGCTCACACCTGAATGCACGTGGAGCCGATGAGTTCACTCGGGATTTAATCCGAGAATTGAGAAAGCGAAATGTAATTGACTGAAAAATATGGAATAAAACAATGGGGATTGTATCAAGTGTCCACAAGTAGTACCGTGATGAAATTATTGGGCTTTTGTCCGTCGATAGAGCCTCTTTTTCATGATGGATCAAACCTTCTATTATCGCGGCATGTCCCCTAACGTTCGTCGGAGGACATGATTCGATAGGAGAATGTCCTCTTACGTTCGTTGGGGGACATGCGGCGATGGGAAGATGTCCGCTTACGTTCGTTGGGGGACATGCGGCGATGGGAAGATGTCCGCTTACGTTCGTAGAGGGACATGCGACGACGGGAAGATGTCCTCTTACGTTCGTTGGGGGACATGCGACGATGAGAAATTGGTTTTCTGTATTTAGAACCAGGTAGTATCTTTATGTGGAAAGACGGTAATCACCACTTATTTTCGATCTTCTACGTCTTAGAGCATTCTGACGGCCGACAGAATGCTTGCTTCGATAGGAAATAGCACTCTA
>CADCCR010000147.1 GCA_902799985.1 uncultured Bacteroidales bacterium
AGCAAAGGGTTTGAGCGCTGGCAGCGAAGGATTTAAATGCTGGCGCGAAGGATTTCAAAAAACAGACTAAATTGAACGTCTTGCCTCTGTCGTGCAGGAAACACATAGTTCCCTAAACACCTCATTTACCGTCCTGAGCGGACGATAAGCGTGTGCAAGCGTTCGTTGAAATCCCTCGCTTCCAGCAATTTGGAGATGGGCAGATGCATGCGGTAGCGCCAGTAGTGCTTCGGATTGGCAGGCACATTGATGCGCTCCTCATCAGGATTGGGGTTGCGCAAGCCTTCGTCCATCGAGAGCCAGTCCTGCAAGCTGATGAGGCAGAGCATGGAGGGGCAGTTGAGGTGGTGTGCCACAATCTCCTCGCAAAGCCAGCCTGCAGGCTCCTCAGGAGCAGTCCCATCGCGTCCGAGTATCGTGTTGTAGTAGAGATTGGTCCGTTCTGGATTCTCCTTCCACCAAAGCCTGAGTGTAGGCATGTCGTGGGTGAAGATGGTGGCCACGCTTCGATAAGGATTGTTGTGAAGCTGAGCAAAGGGCACGCCATACTCCTTCGGCATAGCCTGTATCTCAAGGCTCAGGATGCCAAGCTGTTGCATGACAGGTCCCACACAAGCTGGCACCATCCCCAAGTCTTCGCCACAAACCAGCATATTGCTTGCTCCGATGAGTGCTGGCAGCTTCTGCAAGGCACAGGCTGCCCAGAAGTCGTTGTGCCTGCGGAAGAAGAAGTCCTCGTAGAGACGGATGAAAGCACCCTGCTCATACTTGGGCAACGACAGCCAAGCCTCTTCGCCTATCACGCCGATGCGCGGATGGTAAAGCGGTTCCGTGGGCTTCTCTCCAGTTGTAGACGGGTGATGCGGCACGAAGAGCTCTTCGCGGAAGCGCATGCCATAGGACTCTATCTCGCCGATAGTCAAGGGCAAGGCAGGCGAGAACTGTCCGAGCAAAGCCGTCGGACTGCCCTTGGGAATCTGCCAGATGCGGAAGAAGCCCAGGATGTGGTCGATGCGATAGGCGCTGAAGTAGCGCGACATGCCGCCAAGCCTCTGTCGCCACCACAGATAGCCGTCGGCTGCCATGCGCTCCCAGTCGTAGGTCGGAAAGCCCCAGTTCTGTCCTGTCCGCGAGAAATCATCTGGCGGAGCACCAGCCGACATGTCCATGTGGAAGAGATGCGGCTCCTGCCAAGCCTCCACGCTGCTGGGGCTGATGCCGATGGGAAGGTCGCCCTTGAGGAAGACCCTCTGGCTGCGTGCATAGTCGGCTGCATCGGAAAGTTGCTGATGCAGAATGTATTGTACGAAAGCGTAGTAGCCCACCTCGCCAGCATGTCGCTTGGCATAGCTCGCCACAGAGCTGCGATTGTACGTCGAAAGCTTAGGCCATGCGGAGAAAGAAGCCGTGCCATAGGTGTCGCGCAGGAGGCAGTAGGCGCAATAGGGTTGCAGCCATTCGGCATTCTCATGGAGGAAAGCGCGGAAGGCAGGCTTCTGAGTGATGCTGCGACGCTGTTCTTCATAGAGGCTGTGAAGGTAGGCTTCCTTCAAGCGGAGCACCTCCACATAGTCCAAGGCTGGCAGAGCATTCAGTTCGTGCCAACGCTCCTGGAAGGATGCAAGCTTTGCTTCATCAGCAAGCGGCAACTGCCTGAGGTCGGCATAGATAGGATGCAGAGCATGAACGCTGATAGCGTTGTACGGATAGCTGTCGAGCTCTGTGCGCGTCTGCGTGGTGTCGTAGATGGGAAGGAGCTGCACAGCATGCATTCCTGTCTGTGCTGCCCAGTCGACCATCTCCTTCAGGTCGGCAAAGTCCCCCACCCCTTGGCTGCCTTCCGTTCGGAGCGAGAAGAGGGGCACAACGACGCCTGCCACCTTCCAATGCGATGCCTTGATGCGCACCTCGCCATCGGAAAGAGCCACGACAGAACCCTTCATACTTCCTGGCCCTTCCAAGCCTCCCCTCGAGGAAAGACTCTCTCCGCCAGGAGTTCTCCCCCATGCAGGAGCGTTAGCGGGCGCCTTGGAGTTGGAGAGCGACGGCAGGGGACTTTCCCTGTTTGGTCCTTCCTCCCACTTGACTTCGTCGGCCACCGACCACGGTTCTCTGTTCTGCGCCATGGCCTCATGTTCCTGCCTCGCTTCTTGCGCTCCATTGGCATTCGGATGCTGGGAAAGGCGCTTGCTCCCCACTATAATATATTTGTATTGGAAAGGAAGTCGCAGGCCATCTGCACTAATGGAGAGAACCCACTCATGGCGCGAGGAAGGTATCATCGGCAAAGCTCGACGTGTGTCCCAGTCGCCAAGAGCAGGCTGGTCGCCCACCAAGGCAACCCGTTCGCCCTCGGCAAGTTGCGGAGCCTGCACGCGGAAGAGGTAGGTACGCGGAAAGAGTGCTATGGCAGGCAAGGGATGCTGACTGCGCCCTGTAGCAGCCATGTAGGCATCGGTATAGCAATACGACGAAGCAGACACGTCTCGCCAATGGTCGATGAAGAAATAGGTGCGGGCATCGTCGGCTGGGAACAGACGCGGAACGCCCTCCCACTCGCGGCGACGAACGTTGCTGCCTTCGGTGATGAGATACGTATAAGTCATCCTCTTGGCGTATGCCTTCAGCGCGCAATGTTTCTTCCAGGTGTAGCCGTCTTCCGTGTCGAGCGGAATACGTTCATAGTGAGCTTTGCCCTCGGCCGAAAGGAAGCAAAGTTCCACCTCAACATTCTGCCCCCATTCGGTTCGGTATTCTATGGAAAAGTTTAGTGTCATAATCGTCCTGTTATGTTGTTTTCGCTTAACAAAATTAGGAGAAAATCATTAAATTGGCAAGAAGAAAGAAGAAAAAGAGCAAAAAACTTGCATAATAAAGAGAAAAAGCTTAACTTTGCAATACAATTGAAAGCCCAAAGGTCTCCGCAGCTGGCGGAACAAGGCAAACTGACGGGCGTACTGGTTTGATCGGGATACTCATCAAATTAATACTTACTACCGAGAAAAGTTTCGCTTGCTAATGGCGTGCCATCCCATTATGGTTAGGTGGATTACAAAGGCAAGTGAACCCTCAAAACCTGTTTTTCGGAGTTTCATCACATCACCAGTGCGCCCTTTTTTCTTTTCCTCTATTTTACATTCTCCATCAGCACACGCTCTGCCTCGTCTACCTCGTCTGTCAGGCAGAGGATGAGATTCTTGTACACGCCACCTTCAATGAGGGACATCAGCAAAGGCCAGACGGGCACTCGTTCCGTCCAGAACTGCTTCCCCATGAATATCATGGGAGAGGCATAGCCGAAGGTGAGGTAATGGTTCTGCACAGCCTCCTGGAAGATTTCCTGCAGAGTGCCAGCCGAGCCAGGTGTGTAGATGATACCGCCGGAAGCGAGGGTGAGGATGCTGTCCTCGCGAATGCTGTTGTCGAAGAACTTAGCGATGTGTGTGGCAAGCGGAGTGGAAGGCTCGTGGCCATAGAGCCAAGTGGGAATGCCGAGGCTCTCGAAGCCAAGATTGGGGAAGCGGCTCCGCACCTGCCAAGCAGTCGGAAGCCAGAGGCTGTCGTTAAAGGACGGAGCAGCGGACATGATGGAGAACGCTTCCTGCAACTCGTCCGCCGTCCTGCCAGCCATCCAGGCACCCAGATGCGTTGCCTCCATCGCTCCAGGGCCTCCGCCGCTTATCATCAGGAAGCCAGCTTCGGTGAGACGTTTGCTCAGCAGCACCACTTGGCGATATGCGACATCGAGGCGCGAAAGGCCGTGACCGCCCATCACACCCACAAGCCGATGTTCGTTGAACTGCGAGAGGTAGTCCTGCAGGCAGTCGCTGATGGAGTGGTCGTGAAGCGTGCGGGCCAACGTCTCCTTGATGTCTGTGCGGAACTTCCCTTTCTTCATGTAGTGCCGAAAGACGCGGCCATCGTAGCACTTGTCGTAGCTCCCAGGCACATCGGGCGAATAACCCTCGTACAGCTCTTCAGGGGAATAGAGATGCGAGGGGAAACGGAACGTCTCGCCCATATTGGGCAGGAAGAGGCAGTCACGCGACTGACGCTTCAGTCCCATCGGCAGCTTACAGCTCAGGAAGAGGCACTCGCGATAGGAATGTTGCAAGGCAAGTTCAGCCGCAGCTGTGAAGTCAACACTTTGGAAGACATAGCGTCTCAGCTCCTGCTCAGGCTCCTGCAATAGTGTTACCAATTCGTCGTATTCTTTTATCTGACGGTATCTGTCTCTCGCCATATCTTATGCATTTGAAGTTCTTTGCATGACAAAGTTACACATTTTCGCGGGAATTTCAGCATATATATACAGAAAAAGATGTATCTTTGCAGTCGTTTTGCAGTCTTCCATGGATGAACGCACGTAATTCTCTTCTGTTTTTCTGCAGCATTCTGGCAGGTCTGGCCCTGCTATGTGTCTGCTTTCCTTCCGACGGATTATCATTGGGAGGAGGCATTCGTCTGCGCTTTCCTGCCTTGGCAGAAGTCATGGGGAAGAGCGAGGAAAAACAGGAAGTCGTCATCGAAGAAGCCGACACCTTGCCGCCCCTATCGCCCGAGGAGCTTTTGGAGATGCGGCAAGAAGCACTCAATGCCCAGAAGATAGAAGAGTTCCGCTCCTATTGCACGACAAATGCCGCTCGCATCTATCTGCCAGGCGACGACGAGACCTATCTCGACGGCCTTTGGGAGACGCTGCAAGAAGCTGACAGACATCATGTTCGCATCATGCACTACGGCGACTCGCAGATAGAATGCGACCGCATCACAAGCTTTCTGCGCCAGTGTTTCCAAGAGGAGTTCGGAGGCATGGGCGTAGGAATGGTGCCTGCCTTGCAGAGCATACCAACGTTCACGCTCAGCTCGCCTCTCGGACAACTTCTACGGTCCGCTGGCCAGAGTGACGCACATACCTGAGCAAGCCACCATTCGGCTGACAGGAATCGGCGGGAAGGACTACTCCTGCTCGCGTCGGTTCAGCCGTATCACCGTCATTACCAGAGACCCATCCACCCTGCTTCTGAAGACAAGCAGCGACGAGGAAGCACAGGAGCTGCCGCTGACCAGAGGCGAGAGTCCATGCTTCTACAGTACGACGCTGGGCAGAGCCGCGAACAGCGTCACCTTGGAAGTGCAAGGCGAGACAGACATTCTGGGCATCCAACTGGACGGGACGAAGGGCATCAGCATGGACAACATCCCGATGCGAGGCAGCTCGGGCCGCGACCTCATGACCATCAGCAGGGCATCGCTGCGGCCTTTCTTCGGTCGCGAGAACGTGGCACTCGTCATCCTGCAATACGGAGGAAACAGTCTCCCCTACCTCAATCGCGACAAGCTGCACGACTTCAAGGAGAGCATGAAGCAACTGATTCGCACCTTCCACGAGCTTGCGCCCGAGGCTAAAGTCCTCTTCATCGGACCGGCTGACATGGCTCGCAACAGGGAGGACGGCGAGATGGAGTCCTACCCCCTCCTGCCCGAACTGAACGACAGCCTTCGGGCTGCTGCCAACGAATCGGGGGCTGCCTTCTGGAACATGTATGCAGCCATGGGAGGCAAGGGAAGCATCATCCGCTGGGTAGAAGCCAATCCGCAGCTGGCAGGCGAGGACTACATTCACTTCACACCACTCGGCGCCAAGAAGATTGCACGCCTGCTCTACGACACATTGCATCTCTACTACCGATTCTACCTGTTCCGCACAGGCCAGGAGGAAGTTGAACTCACCGCAGAAGACACAGCTGCAGTAATAACAGCACAGGAAGAAGAATTATTAAAAACCACAGATTAAACAGATTAAACAGATTTATATTTTCAACTTTTCACCTTTTCACCTTTTCACCTTTTCACCTTTTATCATAGCAGCGGATTAACATATGCCACATTACATAAAGTATTTGACAACGGACTTAACGGAAAGCACGGCTTCATCTTTGAAAACAAAAGGTGAATGCAATCCGCTTACATCAAACAAATGGTTGAGGACATATCCGTTCAATCCGTTGTCAGAACAAATCAAGTCACGGACAAGAACAAATCCGTTCAATCCGTTGTCAAAACAAATCAAGTCAAGAACAAGAACAAATCTGTTCAATCAACTTAATCTGTGGCTTCTAATAATATTAATGTGGTTTCCTATAATATTAATAATGTGTATGCCCCATGTGGCTGTGGCGCAGGTGCCGATTCCCGATGTGCCTGGCATACGGTTGGGGGAGAACAGGTTGGACTTCCCAGGCTCGCGCGAGCGGTTCGACTCGCTTCTGTGCTGCCTGCATGACAGCAACGCGCATCTGAACATCCTGCACATAGGTGGCAGTCACGTTCAGGCTGGGACGTTTCCGCATCGGCTCAGGGAGAACATCGGAGCTGCTCGCGGCATGCTCTTCCCGTGGAAAACCATTCGTTCCAATGCCCCTGCCGACTACAGTCTGACCTCCTCGGGCTCGTGGGAGAAGTCGCGCTGCCTGGAGCCTTCGCCGACGGAACAGCTTGGCATGAGCGGAGCAGCTGCCATCACCACCGACGCCGATGCCTCGCTCCAACTGATGCTCCCTGCCCAATACGCATTCCGCCGCCTGCATGTCATTGGCAAAGCCGAGGGCGGAGCAGAGCCTTATCTCGTCAGCAGCTGGGGCGACACCCTTACCGCCAAACAGAACGACGACGACTTCCTCTTCACCCTCGACAGCCCCGACAGCCTCTGCACCATTGCCTTCCGAGGCATGGCAGACAGCGGACGCTTTGTCCTGCGCGGCATCTATCCCGAAGGCAACAGGCCCATCACCTACAACGAGAGTGGCGTGAACGGAGCCAGCGTGCCTTCGTGGCTTCGCTGCGAACTGCTGTCCACCGAGCTCTCGCTGCTCTGCCCGCCCGACCTCGTCATCTTCGGTATAGGCATCAACGACGCCAACGTGCCTCCCTCGCACTTCAATGCCGAGGCCTTCAAGACCTCCTATCGCTGCCTCATGGACGAGATACGCAAAGCCAACCCCAAGGCCTGCTTCCTCTTCATCACGAACAACGACTGCTGGCTGCGTTCGGGCAGACAACGACGCATACTGAACCGCAACACACAGAAGGTGGAGCAAGCCATGATGGAGCTGGCACGCGAATGCGACGGAGCCGTCTGGGACCAGTTCCGCATCATGGGAGGCTACGGCAGCAGCAACCGATGGGTGAGCGCCCACCTCATGAACCGCGACCACATACACTTCCTGCGACCTGGCTACGAACTGCTGGCCGACCTGCTCAGCAACGCTCTGTATAATGAGGTGCAAGAAGCAAGGAGCCCCAAAGAATGAATCGATGAGTTGTGGATTTTGAACTAATCATAGCCTACTTGCAGAAGGTATTCTCCTTCGACGAGAACAGCCCCCTGCTTTTCACTCAGATGCAGTTCTGGGTGTTCTTCTGCATCGTCTTCGCCGGCTTTGCCTTCATCGGGCGGCGAACACTCATGCGCAATGCCTACCTCATGGCCGTGAGCCTGCTCTTCTACTACAAGACCAGCGGACTGTTCGTGGGACTGCTCCTGCTCGTCACCTGCAGCGACTTCCTCATTGCCCAGCGCATCTATGCCACCACGAGACAATGGAAGAAACGCCTGTGGCTCACCCTCAGCGTAACACTCGACATCGGCATCCTCTGCTACTTCAAGTACAGCTACTTCTTTGCCGACATCGCAGGCCAAATATTCGGCATCCACATACAAGTCACCAACATAGCCGCCGAATGGTTCAATGCAGCGGCTGGGAGTCCGGTGTTCAGCGTCGACCGCATCATCCTGCCCGTCGGCATCTCCTTCTACACCTTCCAGGTCATCAGCTACACAGCCGACGTCTACCGCGGACTGATTCGCCCCGTCAGGAACATCCTCGACTTCGGCTTCTACGTCAGCTTCTTCCCACAGCTCGTGGCAGGCCCCATCGTCAAGGCCAGCGACTTCATACCCCAGCTCTACCGCCGCTACTTCCTCAGCCGCAGGATGTTCGGCATGGCCATCTTCATGATACTCGGAGGCTTGGCAAAGAAGATAATCCTGAGCGACTACCTCGCCCTCAACTTCGTGGACCGCGTCTTTGCCAATCCCCTGCTCTTCACCGGCTTCGAGAACACGATGGCACTCTTCCTCTACTCCCTCCAGGTCTACGCCGACTTCTCGGGCTACACCGATATAGCCATCGGTCTGTCGCTGCTCATGGGCTTCCACTTGCCCCGCAACTTCAACTCGCCTTACAAGGCCGAGAACTGCTCCAACTTCTGGAAGCGCTGGCACATCAGCCTGAGCCGCTGGCTGCAGACCTACCTCTACATCCCCTTGGGCGGCAACCGCAACATCACATTCGGCACATACCTGTGGATAGCCGTTCTCACGCTTGCCGGCCTGATACTGAGCGGCAGCATATGGGTCGCTTTGGCCACCTTGCTTCTCGCCCTCTCCGTCATCCTCACAGCATGGCGCTGTCCCGAGCGGCGACGCAAGATATACGCCAACCTCAACAGCATGGTGACGATGCTGCTGGGCGGTCTGTGGCACGGCGCAAGCATGAACTTCCTCATCTGGGGCGGACTGAACGGCATCGGAATGATTGTCTACAAGTTCTGGCGCGATGCCAGTCCCCTTCACCGCGCCCTATTCACCACGGCCGCAGCCCTCGCCTGCTGGCTGCTCGTCATCCTTTGGCCTGCTCCTCTTTGGCGCATCTTCCTGTGCTTCACGGGCTTCATCGCCATCAGCGCTTGGGTGAAAATGTTCATTCCCTACACTAAAGCCTGGTCCATCCTCGTCACCTTCACCTTCATCAGCTTCACGCGTCTGTTCTTCCGTTCGGGCAGCAACCTCGACCCAGCTTCGGCCAACCGGCAGGCATGGCAGACAGCCAGCGAGATGGTGACGCGCATCGGTTCGCGCTGGTCGGGCAACGAATGGGCCATCATCAGCACCTATCGCAGCGTCTTCTTGATTTTCCTGCTTGGCATGATAATCCACTGGCTGCCAGAAGACTGGAAGCGTCGCTATCGACTGGCTTTTGCCTCCCTACCCCTTCCCGTCATGAGTATCGTCTGCATACTGGCCGTTTTCGTCATCTATCAGTTCGTCAGCGCCGAAATGCAACCGTTCATCTACTTCCAATTCTAAGAGGCTGCCAGAAACTAACCCACATGTTTCTTCTGCAAGCACGCATTCTCCCCCACGCGGAACCGCAATTTTCGTTAACATTAACATCGAAGCACGGAAATAGTTTAGAGTTTAGTGTCAGTGGTCGCTTCGCGAAGTGAAAAGTTATGAGTTAGTTTAGAGTTTAGAGTTTAGTGTTTAGAGTCAGTTGAGAGTTTTTGTGTCACACAGAACCGAAGGTCGACGTTAAAGTCAAAGAACAGAAAGAAAATTTTTAACATCTAAAAACACAAAAAACACGAAAGTCAGAGAATGAACATCTGAAGATGCGAAAGACACGAAAACATGTTACGCAGAAATTTTTTAAGTCACACAGAAATGCGCCTGCGGCGAAGTGAAGAGTGAAGAGTGAAGAATCAAAGTTACATTTGAGTGGAGAAGCAAGGTCACACAGAAAGCACGGAAAACACAGAAATATTTATTTTTAAAGTCCCGCAGCTCCGCCTGCGCCTGACCGAGGGGAAGAACCGCCTGCGCCTGAGGCAACAGCCGAAGAACTGAGGTCGACGGCCCGAAGGGGAACTGAAAGTCGCTGGCGCGATAGCGGTAAAGCAAAGTCAAATAAAGGAATTTAAGAATCGCAGAAAAAGAGGAAATCACAGAACTGAGGTCGACGGCCCGAAGGGGAAAGTCAAAATAGATTTCATAATGAAATCTCAATTCGTTAAATTCGTTTTAATTCGTTGTTGTTATAAATGTTTAAAAGGTGAATAATTGAAAAGTTTAAAAATTAATCCGTGTAATTCGTTTTAATTCGTTGTTGTTATAAATGTTTAAAAGGTGAATAATTGAAAAGTTTAAAAATTAATCCGTGTAATTCGTTTTAATTCGTTGTTAAAAAATCTGTTGAATCTGCTTAATCTGTGGTTTATGTTGCCTGCGGCAAAGTGAAGAGTGAAGAGTGAAGAACGAAGAGTGAAGAATCAAAGTTACATTTGGAGCGAAGAAGCAAGGCTCGACGCCAGTTAACTATGAATTATGAATTGATAAAAGTTTCTAAATCTTTGGCTTTAAAATAATTAGTAAGATTCGTGGAATACGTGGTTCATCTGTCTCGGAATCGTTTGTTGCGTTTGTTGCGCTTGTTGCGCTTGTTGCGGTACTTGCTCCAGCCGAATCTTTAGCTGTGGCTAGTTCGGGTTTTTGGCAAACCTTGTTGCGTACCCAGCTACAGCATGTTCCGAATCATTGTGCATGGCTGCGGATGCAAGCTCGGGGAGGATTTTGATTCCACTGCAGAGGCACGACATCTTTTGGGGCGGCGCTGACTAATTGTCCAATAATTTCCAATTTTTCTTGCACAGCTATCAGTTCAAGTTTGTTGTGCTTTTTCTTGCAAACAAGACATGTTTGGCATTCTACCTGTCACATGCTGCCTCCGAGGGCAGTAGAGTGGATTTGCCGTCAATATGGCATCGACTGGTAAAAGCAAGGCT
>CADCCR010000148.1 GCA_902799985.1 uncultured Bacteroidales bacterium
GCATGGAACGGAACTTATAGATGTTGAACGGTTGTCCGAACCGTCCGATGCGTTCCTGCTTATAGATGGCCGGTCCGCCGTCGTCCAGCTTGATGAGAACATAGCTCAGCAACATCAGTGGCGAGAAGATGACGAGGCAGATGCCCGAGAGTGTAGCGTCGATGATTCTCTTCAAGCCTCGCTCGAAACGGTTCATGCCGTCGGGAATGAAGGTGGCGGCATCTTCCGTCATCATCTCGGGTGGCAGTCCCATTGTGCCATAGACTTCGGCTTTGCGCTGGAGTGTCTCGTGTGGCACGTTGGCATACCACGTGTCCTCGCCGTAGGTTATCTGCCATTGCGACTGATAGCCACTGTTCTCGCGTCGGTGAATGAAGTGATTGATGATGCCCAGGATACTTGCCCAAAGCGCCGCATCCATCAGAAGGAGGTAGTTGGGGTTCCAGCGCATGAGCACGCCATGTGTGTTCAGAATGACGAACAGAGCCATCAGACAGGATATCGTGATGGGAATCAACGCGGAAGGCATACCTGTTCGGCGAAGCTTATGATTGAACTGGTTGCGGTCCGGGCGGTCCAATGTGCGGTTGTCTCTGACACGACTTCTTATGACGCGAATGGTATCAATCATCGGCATGAACAGAGCCCCCAGACATATCATCAGCATACCCTCCGGCATACGTTCGCTATGACTCAGGCCAATGGTATGGTAGCTGACGATGTAGCCTATGACGTAGGCACCCGAGTTGCCCATGATGGTGTTTTTCCATTTCTTGAAGATGAACGACTGCAGGCTGAAGGGGATGGTGACGCCGAGCGTGGCTGCAGCAACGAAGCTGATGAGCGTGGAATCGTGTGTGATGCTGAACAGCAAAAAGACCAGCAACATGATGCTGCTCAGACCGCTGCTCAAACCGTCGATACCGTCCAGAATGTTGAACGCCTCCGTGATGTACATGACCAGGAACACTGTGAGCGGCATGCCGATGTATGGTGACAGCTCCCAGATGCCGAAGAGCCCGTGCAGATTGTTTATCCAGAGATTTGTGGCAGGAAACATGATGGCAGCCAGGAGGAACGCCGCCATCTTCACCTCGCCTCGTGTGCCGTTCAGATCGTCCTTCAGTCCCGTGATGAACAGAATAGAGCAGCCCACGATAATCTGCATGATGCGCATGGCTGTCGGTTCCACCTTAGCACGCAGTTCCGTCATGCCGAGTAGGTGCGGCAGTGTAACGCTAATGCACAGGGCAATTAGGATGATAGGTAGGAATGGAATGCCGCCTATCATCATCTGTTCTCCCTTTTTCTCCTCCTCCTTTGGCAGAAACCTCTTCTTCTCCGAGGCAGCCAGCCGCATGTTTGGGATGATGATAAGACCGAAGACAAGCGATATGAAGAGCGGAGCGAGCTTTATTATGAGTTCATAGTGCATCTATTTCTAATTCAAAATCTAGTAATTCAAAATTCAAATTCAAAGTGCAGAGTGCAGTCTGCCTGTTATGGATGCCCAGAGCTTTGGCAGCATGCGTTGTAGGACGAAGAGGGGGGAAGGCCGGAAGCCATAGTGTCGCAGGGCACGCAAGATGCTTCGGTTGCCGCGGATGATGTTGCGCAGACTGCCTGTGCTTTCTCCGCCCATGCGCATCTTCACGAAGAAGCGTGGGAGGTATCGGTTGCGCAGACCAGCCACCTCGATGAAGCGCAGCATCAACTCGAAGTCGGCAGAGACGGCATAGCTTGTGTCGAAGGCTCCGAGGTGCGTGAAGAACTCTCGTCGGGCATAGAAAGTAGGGTGGGCAGGATGCCAGCCTCGCAGGAAGGCTCCCTTCTTGTGCTGCGAGCCTTTCCAGATGCGTACCACACGCTCCTTGTTGCCGGCCTGCACAAACATCAGGTCACCGTAGATGCAGTCAACGGGTTGCCCGTCCATAGCTCGGTTGATGTCCTCCAGCACGCGCTCGTCATGATAGAAGTCGTCGGAGTTGAGGATGCCCACCACATCGCCTGTAGCGCGGGCTATGCCACGGTTCATGGCATCATAGAGCCCCTCGTCCTTCTCCGAGAAGATGCGCATCCTTCCCTTGCATCGTGGCTCGTATTCGCGTACGATGGCCAGCGTGTCGTCCTTCGAGAGTCCGTCCTCGATGATGAGCTCCCAGTCCTGGTGCGTCTGTCGGAGAATGCTGTCCAGTGTGTCGCGTACTGTGGCAGCGCTATTGAACGTGGCAGTTATAATGGATATCTTCATTCAGCCCTATCAGATTTCTAATCGTGCGCAAAGTTACACATTATTTTGCAAAAAAGCAAGCACTCACCACACGAATATGGAAAGAAAGCCGATTTATTACTATTGCTTTTCCCTCGGACAGCAATACTTTATTTAATAATCTTTCTTCGAGAGCCATCGGCATAGATGATGATGTTCAGTCCGTTTTGCATGGCATGAACCTTCTTGCCGGTTGCATCATAGATGGCTGCGATGCTGCGGCTGTTGTTGGGATGGCTTGCAGTAATGGCATCCTCCGTAATTGACTTGGTTGCAATGAAGGTGATGGAATCGCCGGGGAAACATGCTGTCAAATCCGGTTGCATCAGAGCCGAGTCATGTAGATAGGTCGATTCATTGCCGTCAGCATGTTTGACCACCATGGCCCATGCCATATCGCTCTCGTTTGTTTCTATGCTGAGGGGAAAATGTGTGAACCATGCACCGCAGAATCGTCCTGTGCGAAGTGGTGTGCCACAAAGAGTTATGAGGCCGCCATTATTCTCAAAGTCTGTAGAGGCATCGGAGCAGACAGTAACGGGAATAGGTTCTCCGAGATGAAAGTAATCTGCCATTTGCCGATACACGAAGTCAGGTCGTTGGGAGATGTAATCGCAGAAAAGCTCGAAATAAGACAAATGCTTCATGACTGAGGACATGTTGTTGTATGCAGCAAAAGTAGGAGCAAGTTCGTCGAGTATCTCATCGTTCATCTTCAGAACAATAGGCAGGCAGAGTTCGGGGTGCAGGAAGTCGCCAAGATAAGTGGCGTATGTGGCGATGAAGCGGTCGTGGAATTCGGGGAAGGACATCATCCGCTCGTAAAGCCTTCTTGCCTTCACCGTTGCCGACCTTGTAGAGAGTGAGTGTTCAGGATCCTGGCTGTTCTCTGTGCCAAACATGTACTTGAACATATTGAATGAAGCATCTTTCTTGACAACGAAATCCAGGTCCTTCAGAATCCATTTCCACTTTGTATTGTTCGTTACATCCTTCCATATGGATATGTTGTTTTGCGGGAAGTCGTAATTGGAACTATAGCACTCGGCAATGAACACATTCATGAAGTTATCGATATCCATCACCTCGCATAGTTCCTCGTAGGTAACATCGGCTCTGTTATAGAGCGCATAAAAGGCATTGAAGTGTGGAGTGTCCTTCACCTTGCCGCTCTTATAGTTCGCTGTGGTGGCAATCTCTATGTTTTCCTCCTCTATTCCATAGTTGCTGCTGACGTAATCCTCATTGGAACGCTCCCTGAAGCCGCAGATACCCTTGTATTCGCCATTGATATAGACGATGGCCGGCTCGTATGCCTGCCAGTCAATATCCTCTAAGTTAGTGCCAAAGAACCTCTGAATGGCAGCGTCATTGAAACGCGGAGACTTAAAGCTGTTGCCACCATTTCTTAGAGTGAAGGACTTCACACTGGTGACCTCTGGCTTGTCCTTCCAGAAGTTGCCCTTGAAATATTTCTTTCCGAAGCGCTTTTTAGTATAACACTTGATGCTTTTCTGAGGCAATGACCTTGTGCTGGCGCCTGCCACAGCCATTTCACCAGGCTGGTTGAAGACTGTTATGCCGTCGGTGGTGCGGAAGTATTCGAAGTTGGCTGGGCGGCGCCAGTCATAGCTGTAGTTAGGCTTCCCTTCGGTACTGTCGTTGGAAAGAATACCATCTTTTTTGCTATAAAGATATGAGCCGTTTGTAGCAATGGAGACAATGGGCAGCGTCGTCTCTCGCGGATGGAAGATGTAGGAATGTGTAGTAGAGCGGATGGGCAGCATCTCCTTCGACAGAAGCTTAGCACGGACAACGGTGCTCTCGTCTATGGTGAGCGTGATGAGGGTGTCTGACGCGGATTCCCAGTCAGGCTCGCTCCCGTCTGTCGTGAAGTGGATGCGCGTGTCCTCGGGCACACCCCAGGGCATGCTGATGGTGATGGTCTCAGGACCTCCTGTCATCACATGCCCATCTGTCGAAAACCAGGGCTGAGGCGACACGATGTCGCTTCCGCTGCTGTTGTTGGCTGCTCCGGGGGTTGCAGTCATCTCATACTGCCAGCTGCTGCTGCCATCGGTTATGCGGCCGTATGCTATGTTGGGTGCAGGCATACTCTTATACACGAGGGAATCCACGATGTTCCCCTCATGGTCAAATAAGAAGAGTTTGCCCTTGTCCGACTCCAGGTTGAAGTTGTAGTGGAAGGGCGTTTCTGTCGTCTTGTCGCAGTAGAGTATCAGATGCTCACCTGGGTCAATGGAAACGGCTTTCTCGGACAGTTCAAAAGCATCGGCGTACATATTGGTCGGACCAATGCGGTATTTCTGTACAGATATCTCTTTGTCACTGCTGTTGTAGAGTTCCACCCACGAGTCGGGGAAGTCGTGATTGACCATTAGGTAGTCCACATTCGACTGCATCACCTCGTTGATGAGGATTCTGCCTTGTGCCATCGTTTCATCGGACGCGGACAAGGCAACCAGCAGCATCATGATGAGCGGTAGCAGTCGGGCGTTGACCATTGGATGGCTGTCATGGCCGAGATTGTCATAATCTCTTTTGCGGGAAGAACTTGTTGAGGTCATCTGTAGTAGGATTGGGTTTATGGAAAATGTCTATGACACGAGTGATTTCCTCATCGGGCAGATTCCACCACTTGATTTCCAGCAGTCGGTCTATCATCTCCTGTGGAAAGCGGTATTTGAGGATGTGGGCAGGCACTCCTCCAACAACGGCAAAGGGAGGTACATCCTTCGTTACCACGGCTCCTGCTGCAACAATAGCCCCGTCGCCAATGGTGACACCGTCCAGTATTAAACAGCGCATACCAATCCACACGCCATTCCCTATGACGATAGGCCTGTCGCTTTCCCTGAATCCTGTGTCGTGACACCAGTCATCATGCCATTTCCAGCGGTTCTTCTTGTAGAAGATGCTATGTGGAGATAGGGTATTCGTCGGATGTGCTCCCAACCCCACAATACAGTTCCGTGCTATGATGGAGAAATTGCCTACAGTAGTATTAAACAGTTCTGTATTGATGCAGATACGTGAGTTACGCCCCACATGCGAATTCATGAGTTTGGCTTTCCGTTGTAGCGACGTATATTGGGTGATAGTACTGGCTCTATCCCAAAATGCAAGCGGCGAGACATCCCTGTAAAGGAACTTCTTCCATGAAAATATAGAGGGGAGGTACTGTAACATTTTATATACAGTTTAGTTGAATATCACTTTGCGTATCATTTCCACCTGGAGGTGTGGATTGAATCGGTTGTCGATGACCTCGTAGCAGTTCTGCCGCACCTGTTCGCGGGGCAGTCCGTTGCTGAGCCAGGCTTCGATGCAGCTGGCCATGCTCTCTATGTCGTTCTCCGCGAAGAACGAGCCTGTCTTCCCTTCCTCGATTGCCTCGAACTCGGGCATCTGGTGGCAGAAGTTGTTGTGGCTGATGACAGGAGTGCCGAAGGTCATGGCGTGCATGGCAGTCAGACCGACATCGCCTGGCGAGACACAGAGGTCGGCGTTGTAGATAATCTGGGCTATCTGCTTCGTAGCAGGGCCCGTAGAACCAGACATTCTCCTGCAAGCCCAGCTGCTCGGCCAGGGCTTCAAGCTCAGCCTTCTTGGGGCCGTCGCCTACATAAGTCATGTTCACGCGCATGCCTCTGTCGCGAAGCAGCGACATGGCCTGCAGTATCATGTCCAGCTTTTTGACGGCTGTCAGTCGACCTATGAAAACGAGGTTGGGAAGGTCATTGCCGAAATGGTCCTGATAGAACGCAGTGGCAGAGAGTGTCTTGCGCACCTCCATCTCTTCGTCGTAGGCCAGCGAGTTGTAGAAGACATGCAGCTTCTCCTCTGGCACACCCCATCCCGTCAGAATCCTCTTGGCATAGTTGCCATAGAGGAGCGAACCGGTGGCCCGCTTCATCTTCCAGATGGTGAGCCACTTCTTTATGCCTCGCTCGTTGCCGTATGCACCATGCGACCACAGGTAGACGCGCTTGCCGAATATCGGGGCAAGCAGCAGAACGACCCATGCCGAAAGGCAGTAGTGTGTGGCAGTGGTGAAGAGGTCGGTGTAGTCGCTCCATAGCAGTCGGATGGCTCCGTTCTGCCAGTAGAGAGGGCCGAAGCCGATGTTGTGGAAGTAGCCCTTGAAGTGCTTCAGGCACGAAGTGTCGAGTTCCTTGATGGCCCCCTGTTTGCGCGAGTCGCCGAAGTAGAAGTCGATGCCCAACTCCTGGTCCATGAGCATGAAGATGTTCTTGCGGTAATGGACCGAACTCTGATTGAAGAAACAGACTTTATATTGCATCTTGTTTGAAAAACTGCTAAAGATTAACTAAACAGGTCGGAAAAAGCAGTCATACAAAGTTCCCGTTGTTCTTCAATACAATGGCAAATTTCTTTTTTGACAGTATCCTGGACATTATATAAAATCATGAATGTTTTCTCGTCGAAGTCTTCTATATAAGAAACCAACTGTCTGTTGAAAACGCAGCAGAAGATGTCTGTAATTTTGTTTTCTTTTTTCTCATGGCTTATTATTCCATAAGGAATGGCTCCATTCATGGCTGCCATAAGAAGGACATGCAATCTGTTGCTTAGGACAATATCATATTTCTGATAGATGTCGAGAGAATAGTAGTCAAGAAGATGCTCTATGAGATGTACATTACGAGAATTAACATCGTCATGCAGTTGCCTACAGAACTGTTCATCCTCCTCAACTTGATATAGAATATCTACATCTAAGCCATGTTCATTTGCAATCATTCCAATGGTTTGTACCGCTTCAACCAATTTGCTGTAGTCGTCAACCTTTCTGAATGATAATGCTATTCTGTTTCGTGTTGATTCAAAAAATGATGACTTGTATTGAGGATAGAGGAATGCCATGTCTGGGACATAAGCAACATT
>CADCCR010000149.1:0-5783 GCA_902799985.1 uncultured Bacteroidales bacterium
GTCTCGGGAAGTCTCCAGGCAACCACGATACTCAGGGCGCTCATCACAGCGAAGATGCCGAAGATGAGACCGCCCCCGGAGCTGCCTGTGCCGAGGAAAACGGGGAATGTCCACGTCAAGAGGGCCGACCAGAACCAATGTGTCATGCTGCCCAGCACTTGTCCCTTGCCGCGGACGCTGTTCGGGAAGACTTCCGCGATGACCACCCAGATGCAAGCTCCCAGCGAAACTGCGAAGAATGCTATGAATACCATCACGCAGACAAGCAGCAGGTAACCCGATGTCTGCTCGTTAAAGAAGCCGTAGCTGGCTGTTCCGAGGGCTAACGTCATGCCTAAAGAGCCGACGTACAGCAATTTCTTGCGACCGACTTTATCAATCAAAACCATTCCTATCATGGTGAAAGTCAGGTTCGTTAGGCCGATGACGATGCTCTGAATCAACGAGCCTTCGCGTGCCACACCACTCATCTCGAAGATGCGAGGCGCGTAATAAAGGATGGCGTTAATGCCTGCGAGCTGGTTGAAGGTTGCGATGAGGAACGCTATCAGAATGGGCTTCCAGTATTTTCGCTGGAAGAGTGCTTCGCTTTCACCCTTGTCTTCGGCCAACGAGGCACGTATCTCGGCCACTTGCTGCTCGAGGTTCGTGTCATCTACCTGTCCCAGAACGCGACGGGCTTCCTGTTCTCTCCCCTGCCCCATCAGCCAACGCGGGCTCTCGGGAATGGTGAAAAGCAGCAAGGCGAAGAGCAAAGCGGGAATGCTTTCCACGCCGAGCATCCAACGCCAATCGTTCTCGAAGCCGTCGATGAGGTAGTTGCTGTAGTAAGCCAGCACAATGCCAAGGACGATGTTGAACTGGAAGAACGCCACAAACCTGCCGCGCCAATGGGAAGGCGACACTTCGGCGATGTAGAGAGGACCTGCCACGCTTGATGCTCCGACTGCCAGTCCGCCCAGGAAACGCGAGAAGATAAAGAGCCACCAGGCATTGTCGGGAGCCAACGCGCTGCCGATTGCCGAGAGCAGATACATGATGGCAATCACGATGAGGCTCTTCTGCCGGCCGTACTTTTCGACGGGACTCGTGCTGAACAAAGCGCCAATGATGGTGCCGATGAGTGCCGACGACATCGTGAAGCCGTGCAGAAAGTCGCTCAAACCATAAACGTTTTGGATGTCTTTCTCTGCTCCAGAAATCACAGCAGTGTCGAATCCGAAGAGGAGACCGCCGAGAGAGGCTACGAAAGCCACATAGAACATAAACTTCTTCACCATGGCATTTACGATTTAACTATTTACGATTTACGATTTATGTACCATTTAGTAATTTAGCTATTTACTCTTTGTCTCCCCTCTCCCACGGGAGAGGGGCTGGGGGTGAGGCTTTTTTACTTAAACCTTATTCTGTTGATTACATGGTCTTGATAACACTCGTCCAGCTCGACGAAATAGCCGCTCCAGCCCCACACACGCACGATGAGGTTGCGATATTTCTCGGGATGTTTCTTCGCGTCAAGCAGTTTCTCGAGGCTGATGGTGTTGAGTTGCAACTGATGTCCGCCGAGGACGATGAAGGTGCGGACAAGCTGGCCGAGCTTCACGACTGCCTCTTCGTTGCGGAAGATGCCTTGGTCGAATTCCAAAGTCAACGGTCCACCGTTAATCACCCTGTCGAGATGTGGCTTGGCAAACGACTTGATGACGGAGAGCGGACCTTTCTCGCGGATGAACAACGAAGGTGAATAGTTGGCGGGAATCATTTCGCTGCTCTTGCGTCCATCAGGTGTGGCGCCCAGTTCGGTTGCGTGCCAGATGTAATACATCGCGGTTCCTGTGCCGGCTCGGTATATACCGCCACGCTCGTTCACCTTGCCCTCGAGCGTGCTTTGGAAGATGTCGAGCAGTTCGGTGGCTATCTCGTCAACCCAATCGACGTCCTGTCCGAACTTCTCTGTCTCTTTGCGAAGTTTCTCGTCCAACGCCTCATGACCCTTAAAGTCATGTTCGATGGCATCGACAATCTCGTCGGCGGTGACGGTCTTCTCTTCGAAGTAGTGCTTCTTCAGGGCAGCCAAGGAATCGACCGCCGTGGCAACACCCGTTCCGTGGAAGCCGAAGTTGTTGTACTTACCGCCCAAAGATGCGTCCTTCGCCCTTTCGATGCAACCGTCCATCATCAACGACATCATCGGTGCAGGCACGATGTAGAGGTCGTGCTCCTTGGCACAAAGTTCATCTACGCGTGCTTGAATCTCCAACTTAACACGTGAAAGTAGCTCATTAAACGTGTTAAGTTGCTTGAGTTCACGTGTTGCGTTCTTCACGCATTCAGCCAAAGGCACGGCATCAATGTTGGGAATATCGACGGCGGTGCCTGGTACGATAAATTCCCAGCAGGCTGCCACGACATAGTTCCTTGCGTCTTCAGGGCTGTAGCCCAGGCGAATCAGGCCAGGGATGACTACATCATCGTTACTGTACTGCGGGAAACCGAGCCCGAGCTGCGTCAGTCGGGAGCCAAGTGTAAACACCTCTTCGGGTGTCTCGGCATCGACTCTCAGGTTAATCTTCGGGTCTATCAGTTCGAGTTCGTAGCTCGCTTCGAGGCAAATCTTTGAGACTTCGTTGAAGAGATACTTGCCGTCAGCACTTCTGCCAGCCAGCACGATGCTCTGTCCGTTGTCGCCTTGCTGCATACCAGGGTAGAGGTCGCTGTCCTTGTTGCACATCAGGAAGAACTCTTCAATCAGCTCCTTCGCCTCTTCTCGAGTGAGCCGGCCGCTCTCTATATCGCGTACATAATATATATATATATATTGGTCGAAGCGCCCCAGCGTGTTGTGGTAGTGTCCGGCTTCCCAGAGGCAGAAGTGCATGACGCGCAGGAGCTGCAAGGCTTCCCGCAAAGTCTGGGGAGCTTGGCTGCTGATGTTTCTGAGCGTCTCTGCCAAAGCGGCATCATTCTCAGCTTCAGCTTTGGCAGCATAACGAAGGATGAGGTCCTGTATCGCCTTGAGGCAAACCATTTCCGACTCGAGGAACTCAGTCTCAGACCCTCTCCAAACCTCCCCCTCTATGGGGATGCTTTCCTCGACTGAAGTTGACTTTGTCGAGCGATTGCTTCTCCCCTTAGAGGGGGAGTTAGAGGGGGTCTGTTGGGTGAGGCTTCTTCTGACCTCGTCCATCATGGCTCCGAGGCCTTTTCTGAGCATGGCATCGTAGTTCGGAGAGATGTTGCAGAGGTCGCCCTTCTCGTGAAGATAATGCGTCTGGGCTATCTCGTCCCACTCTTCATTAGTATAAAAACTTGGAATGTCTTTTATGGTTCGGGTCACGACGATTCGCTCGTCAGGCAAGATTACTGGCGTCTCTGCCTCGAGCATCCGCTTCAATCTGACGGCGGCCCTCATCTGATAACTCATCCCGGCTGCCTTCATCTCCTCTGCCAAGCCGATTAAACCTGCTTCTTCTGCTGTTCGGCGAAGTGCATGATGATGCTTGTCGAAGATGTATTCCCTGAGCCTTTTTATCCTTTCATTCATATCATTTGTATTAAGAAAACATATAAATCTGCTGCAAAGATAGCAAATATTTCCGTACCAGCCCGTACCAGTTGCCAACTTTTTTCATATGTTATACAACATATAGCCTCTTGGCGCAAATAATTCTCCTTTCTTCTTTCTTAATTCTTTATTTCTTTGTAATTTTGCATCCGCAAATAAGAAACAAGAAATGCAGCATAACGATTCGAAGTACAAACTGATAGTCAAATACGTGGAGGAAGGCATCACGTCCGGACGCCTGCAAAAGGGCGACTGGATTCCCTCGATAAACGAGTTCCGCCACATGTTCAACCTCTCGCGCGACACCGTCTTTGCGGGTATTACAGAACTGAAATCCCGAGGCATCATCGAGTCAAAGCAGGGGAAAGGCTACTTCGTGGACAGCACAAATTTCCAGTCGGAATACAACATCTTCCTGCTCTTCAACGAACTGAACGAGTTCAAGGAAGAACTTTATGGCGCCTTCATGGAGAGCATAGACAACAGAAACTCCGTCAACCTGCAGTTCCACAACTACAACCGCAGCGTCTTCGACCAACTTCTATCCGAAGCAAGAGGGAAATACACGACCTATATCGTCATGACCGGCAAGTTCCTCGGCACAGAAGATTTGCTCAATTCCCTTGGCGGTCGCGTCTATCTGCTTGACCACTACGACAAGGAGCTCATGGGGAAGTATTCTGCCGTGGCTCAGGATTTTGAGATGGATACGTACGACGCGCTTAAGTCCGGCATCGAACAACTCAAGCGGTACAAGCGCTTCATCATGGTGCAGAACGAGGCCAAAGAGCCTTACGAGCGTTATTACGGGCTGAAACGCTTCTGCCAGGAGTACGGTTTCGAATGCAAGTACCTGAATAGCATCGAGAACCGACGCATACACGAAGGGGATGTCTTTATCCTCGTGAACGACCGTGACCTCGTCACCATCATCAAGCAGGCTGCAAAGCAGAACTTCATCCCCGGCAAGAACTTCGGCATCATTTCCTACAACGAGACACCGCTAAAAGAGGTACTCTGCGGAGGCATTACAACACTCTCCACCGACTTCCGCCAGATGGGACAAACGATGGCCTCACTCTTGGGCAAGCCCGGCATCGAAGTCATTCGCAATCCTTGGTGCCTCAACCTTCGTTCTTCGCTTTAGCCAAAGTTGACGAGTTAACTACTTACAACACCAGCACTTCCATGCCGGCCTCCTTCAAAATATCTGCATGGATTTGCGGCTCTGCTTCTGTATTGAAAGTAGGCTTGTATTCCATCCCGACCATGCCGTACTTTGCCCCAGCCATCTTATTATAGCGAAGTAACTCGACTCTTTGCAGTCCGGACGCGCCAAGAAGTAAATCTCTAACGGCAAACAAGTTCTCTTTCTTGTCGTTAACACCCGGAATGAGGGGAATGCGTAGCACGAAGTCCTTGCCGCTCTCGATGAGAATCTGCAAGTTTCGCAAGATGGGGCGATTGCTGACACGCGTGTATCTTTTGTGAATCTCATCATCCGTATGCTTGCAGTCGAAGAGGAGGAAGTCCAAGTTGTCAAGAACTTTACGAAACACCTCTTCACTTGCATAGCCGCTCGTCTCAATGGCACAATGGATGTGTGGACGAAGCACCTGGAGCACCTCGCTCAAAAAATCTGCCTGCAACAAAGGTTCACCGCCTGTAAACGTAACACCGCCCTTGTTAAGACGGAAGATTTTCTCGTCACGAAGAAGTCTTTCAGCCAACTCTTGCGATTCGATTTCAAATCCACTCATGACTGTCTCGCCCTTGACATTCGTCGAGTTTTGCTTCTTCTTCATAAGTTGCGGACGCGGACTTAGCCCTTCCGGATTGTGGCACCACTCGCATCTCAACGGACATCCTTTCAAAAAGACAGTTGTCCTGATGCCCGGACCGTCGTTTATGGCAAACTCTTCTATGCTGAATATCGTTCCTTTCATACTGCAAAGATACATAAAATTCGCAACAACTGGTACGTTCAGGTACGATTTTCTCGTTTTACATTCTTTTTCTTTCATTTTTCTTTGTTCGAGGGGATATTATTCTTACTTTTGCAGTACAAAACATTCATTTTACTGTCATGACTTCTGCAAAACAATCATCCAACTACTTTTTCATTCTCTTCTTAATTTTCTTATGCGCTAATAATGCGAACGCAAAATCCAGGAGAATGGCTTATCCCGCTCCAAATCAGGTGAAGATAACCGAC
>CADCCR010000149.1:5825-7567 GCA_902799985.1 uncultured Bacteroidales bacterium
TGGCCAAGGATGCAGACAACTTCTGGTCGCCCGATCGTGGAAGAGTTGCAGGTGAAGACGCAAAGGAGCGCTCGCACAATACGCTCAGGAACTTCGAACTGGTGGCAGAAGGTCATGTGGCAGATGGCGGACACTTCGGCTTTCCCTGGTTCGACGGACTGATTTATGAGACCATAGCAGGCATCTCGGACTATCTGCTCCAGCATCCAGACCCGGCTATGGAAAGACGCCTCGACGAGTACATCCGTCGTATAGAAGCCGCTCAGAAGGCTGACCCGAATGGCTACATCAACACGTACACAACGCTCATGGAGAACAACCATCGCTGGGGCGAGAACGGCGGCAACTTGCGTTGGCAGCACGACGTCTATAATAGCGGCTGTCTGGTGGAAGCAGGCGTACATTATTATAAAGCCACGGGCAAGACGCAACTCTTGGAGGTTGCCACACGTTTGGCTAACTATATGTACGATTATATGGCTGGTGCGAACCACAACGTCGTGCCTGGTCATGCACTTCCAGAAGACGCGCTCATTCAACTATACAATCTATACAAGTCGGAACCTAAGCTTGCTGAAAAACTGTCTGTACCAGTAAAACCAGAGCACTATCTGCAACTTGCCAAGTTCTGGGTTGACCAGCGCGGCCATACTGAAGGCAGGCGTCCTCTGGAGGCATACGCTCAGGATGCAGAAACGGTTTTCGAAGCCAAGACCATCGAGGGACATGCTGTTCGCGCCACGCTTTTCTGGACTGGTGTCGCAGATGTTGCTTTGGCCAATAACGACGAACGCTATCTTTCTGCTGCAAGTCAAATATGGGATAACATGGTGGGGCGCCGGATGTTCATCACTGGTGGTGTAGGCGCCATTCACGAGGATGAGAAGTTCGGTCCCGACTACTACCTCCCCACCAATGCTTATCTTGAAACATGTGCAGCAATAGGTGCTGGGCTCTTCTCTTGGCGAATGAATGAACTGACAGGCGAGGCAAAATATATGGACGTGCTGGAACGCATCATTTTCAACAGCATTCCCACCGCCGTTTCACTCGACGGAAAGAACTACACATATCAGAACCCGCTGAATGCAGACAAGATGAACCGCTGGCCCTGGCACGACTGCCCTTGCTGTCCGCCCATGTTGCTCAAGTTCACGGGTATGCTGCCGTCCATGATTTATGCTGTAAACGGTCGCGACATTTACGTCAATCTCTTTATCGGCAGCACGGCCAAGTTGCAGGTTCCAGGCGTTGGAGCCGTCGAGATAAGTCAGCAAGTGGATTGGAACACAGGCAAGGTCGCCATCCAAGTGCTTTCGAAGAAGGCAAAGAAGTTGCGCCTCCACGTACGCATCCCTGGTTGGGAAAGCGGCCAAGAACTGCCTCTCGGTCTTTATCAGAGCAGCACACAACCCAAGGTGACTGGCTATCAAACTTATAAGAACCTGAAGAATGGCATACAACTTAACCTGAATGTTTCTCCGAGAATTGTCAAAGCCGACAATCAGGTAGAACAACTTCGAGGTCTCTGCTCGCTGGCCAGCGGTCCGTTCGTCTATTGTGCTGAGAAGATAGACAACGAAGCCGTCTGGGACAACCTCAACTTGTCGGGCCGCACCTATCGCCTAGATGCCGAACATCCTATATTAGGCATCACGCCACTTCGCAGCACCGACGGCCAAATCACCGCTATTCCTTTCTATATGATAGCAAACAGATGTAAAGACACAGCTTATCGCGCA
>CADCCR010000150.1 GCA_902799985.1 uncultured Bacteroidales bacterium
TCCTTCCACAGGCCTCCTGCTCACCACACCCGGCGATCCTGATGGCACAGGGCCGCGCGGCTATCGTTCCGGCTTTACCCACGACGATGAGGAAGCCACAGCCGGCTACTATCGGGTCATGCTCAACGACTATGATATTAACGCCGAGGTGACGGCAACCCAGCGCGTCGCCTTCATGCGCTTCACCTATCCCGAGACGCAGATGGCGCACCTCATTTTCGACATCGGCCATCAGCAGGGCGAGAGCGGCAAAGTGAAAGACGCCGAAGTCTGGGTCAGCGAGGATGGAACTGTCGAAGGATGGGTCGTAACGCTCCCCGAATACATCAAGAAGTACCAGCGCGGTGCCGACCAGCGCATCTATTTCTCGGCCGTGGTGGATAAGAAGCCCGTATTCGTCGGCACTTTCAACGGCGACGAGGCCTACGAAGACCGCACCTACGCCCACGGCAAGGGAGCAGGCGCCTACCTGAACTTCCATACGAAAGACGGCGATCAGATAACCGTCAAGGTGGGCATCTCCTATACTTCCGTCCAAAATGCCCGCATCAACCTCAAGGCAGAGGCAACAGGCGTGAGCTTCGACCAGGCACGTGCTGCTTCGCAATTGGCTTGGGAAGAGGCACTCAGCCGAATTAAAGTGGAGCAAGGAGCATGGGGCAAGGTGCAAGAGAAAACCAAAGGCACCAAGAATTCTCCTGCCCCCAGCCCCTCGTCCCTCGCTCCTGATATGGTGAAGTTCTACACGGGTCTCTACCATGCTCTGCTCGGCCGTGGCGTGATGAGCGATGTGAACGGCGCTTATCCCAAGCACGACGGCACCATCGGACAAGTGCCCATGAAGAACGGTCAGCCTCAGTTCCACATGTTCAACACCGACGCGATGTGGGGCGGCCAATGGAATCTGACGCAACTCTGGGCGTTGGCTTATCCCGACCACCTCTCCGAATTTGTCTCTTCCACGCTTCAGGAGTACAAGGATTGCGGTTGGCTGGCCGACGGACTGGCTAACTCGAAGTACGTTTCTGGCGTTGGCACCAACCAGTTGCCCCTGATGATTGACGCCGCCTACCAGTGTGGCATCCGCGACTTCGACCTCGACCTTGCCTACGAAGCCTGCCTGAAGAACGAGATGGACGGCGAGAACCGTCCCGAAGGAGCAGGCAAGGACGACACAGCCGACTTCGTGGAGCTGGGCTATGCGCCGCATAAGAATCCCGGCGAACGCGGCGAGGACTTCTACTTCTCCGGCTCGCACACCCTCGAATACTCCTTCTCGGCCTACGCTACAGCCATGCTTGCCAAGAGCCTCGGCGAGACGGAGTACTACGACAAGCTGATGTGGATGGCACGCGGTTGGGAGCGTATCTTCGACGAGAAGACAGGCTACATGCATCCGCGCCTCAAGAACGGCGAGTTCATCGCTAACTTCGACCCCATGCAAGTCTGGCGTGGCTTCCAGGAAGGCAATGCCGTGCAATACACCTTCTACGTGCCGCACATGCCCGAAGAGCTTATCAAGAAAGTCGGCGCCGACGAGTTCAACAAGCGCCTCAACGACATCTTCACGGCCTCGCAGCCGCAAATCTTCTCCGGCGGCAAGGAGATTGACGCCTTCGCCGGCCTGCGCACCTACTACAATCAGGGCAATCAGCCTTGCCTCCACATCTCGTGGCTCTTCAACCACAGCGGCCGTCCCGACCTCTCGCAGAAGTGGGTGCGTGCCATCTGCGACGAGTTCTACGGCACCGACGGCATTCATGGCTACGGCTACGGACAGGACGAGGACCAGGGACAGCTGGGCGCTTGGTACGTGATGTCCGCGCTCGGACTCTTTGCAGTCGATGGTCTGACCTCGCCCGAACCTGCCTTCAGCATCGGCAGCCCCGTCTTCGACAAAGCCACCATCAAGCTCAATAAGGACTACTACAAGGGCAGCGAGTTCGTCATCACCGCCAAGAACAACACGAAGAAGAACGTCTATGTTCAGTCCCAGAAGCTCATCAACGGCGAGAAGAGCACGGCAGGCAGCATCAAGTTCTCTGATGTCGTCAAGGGTGGTACGCTCGAACTGACCATGACCAAGAAGCCGGACGCCTCAAAGTCCGCTCAAAAGAAGTGAATTGGAATGAGGGTGTGCCTATTTGAAGTGGACCCCATTGAAGTGAACCCCAGAAGTTAGACAAATACTTCTGGGGTTCACTTTAGTTGTCAGCCACCTTCATTTAGTCATGAAGGTTCCTCGAACGCAGGTAATCAAGAAGGAATTGTGGGCGGTCGGTCTGAATGATTCTTGCACCCAGTACGTCTATCAGATATCCGTAGCCATTATTGAAATCCTGCAGGGAGGCATCGTCGTCGTGCCCGCCAGCCATTGTGTCCCAAAGGGTGTTGTACCAAATGAGGGAACGTCCCTGCATTGTCTCTTTCAGCTTCTTGGGCAAAGGATTGGTGTCTTCCTTGTACAGGAGCTCAAAAGCTACGGGATGCATGTTGCCGATAAACGTCTCTATCTGTTCCTCGGCATTCTCTTTGTCGAGGTTCACGATAGGCATGTAGATGACGTCCTTCAGATAGTCGCCATAGAGTTCCTTTACTTTTTCTGCAGACGAGTTACCCTTCATTATTATCTGCTTGGTGGTTCCCGTTTTCTTCATCAATTCATAAACTTGTTCGAAGTATCGGTCTGCCTTATCCAAGTTGAGCATCACCTTTCCTTTGGCATGCAGTAAGGCTTCTTCGAGTGTGGGAACATTATGAATGGTACGGATAGCGCACCCGTTTCTGAGTTTCAAAGTCTTGATGTAGGCCAACGTGGTGTCTGCTATGGCTCCTTTGCCCGTAGTTGTCCTGTTGAGTGTGGGGTCGTGCATGAGAACGAGTTGTCCGTCTTTTGTGCGCTGAACATCCAACTCTACAATATCAACTCCCATCTTGACGGCATTGTCAATGGCCTCGAGAGAGTTTTCGGGAAAGTTGCGCCAGTCACCTCGATGTGCGGCGACAATAACGGAACTGCAATTACGGCTCATCAGTTTCTCTCTGATAAGGGAAACTCTATCTTGTGCAGTTGCACTAAGAGTGATTAACGTGAGCAGAGATAATAAGAATCTCTTCATGGCTTTTCTCGATTATCTATAGGTTGTGCCGATGAAGTCTGCTTTTTGATTCTACTCTGCGCCGCCGCCGAGGGCCTGATAGAGGTTGATGGTGGCAGTGATGGCATCCATGCGATTGCTGATCTGGCTCATTTGGGCAGTGAGCAGCGAGTTCTGTGCAGTGATGACATTCAAGTAGTTAGTGCCGGTATTCTGATAGAGTTTCTGCGTGGCATCGAGTGCCTTGGAAAGAGACTCCACTTGCTTGTCGATGAGTCCCTGCATTTCGCGGGCCACATAGATGTCGTCCATTGCCAGATTCACCTCATTGCCAGCCTTGATGACTGCCTGCTTGAAGTCGTTTGTGGCAATCTCCATCTCAGCTTTCGAGACCTTGTACTTGGCGCGAATCCTTCCGTTGTCGAAGATAGGCTGGGCAAGGCTTGCAACGGCAGCACCGATGAACAAGCCAGGATTGACGACGCCACCTAAGGAATTGGTGAATTGTCCGTTCGCTGTGATGTTGAGCTGCGGGAAGAAGCTGCTGTAGGCAATGTTCTTGTCGTAGAAGGCGGCTGCCAGTTTGTACTCGGCATCGCGGACATCCGGACGGCGGTCGAGGATGGTGATGGGCATGCCTGTAGAGCAAACGGCAGGCGTCTGGAAGGAGGCCAGCGAGTTCCTGTCGATGTGGCTTTGCGTTTCGCCGAGGAGTGTCGAGAGGGCATTCTCGAAGGCATGTATGCTGTTGTCGATGGAGACCACCGACGTCTGGATGCTGTAGTAGGTGGCTTCTATGCTGGCTACGGCTGCCGTGTTGCTTTGTCCTGCGTCCATCAGCTGCTTCTGCATCTGCAGGTACTTGCCCCAGTTCGCTTCCGTCTGCTTGGTCAGGGACCGTTGCTCGTCGAGCATCGAGAGGTTGTAGTACATCGAGGCGATGCTTGCAACGATTTGAGCTTGAATGGCTTGCTTGGCGTTGCGAAGCTGGTCGCGCGTCACCTCGGCCTTCTTCTTGCTGTTGCGCAGCGAACCGATGCTTCCCACTTGCCAGCTCATCTGAACCGGCAGGGAGTAGGTCTTGCTGGCGGCATAGTCATTGCGGTCGTAGGGGTCCCATGCCTTGCTGACGGTACCGCTTGGGTTGAAGTAAAGGCTTGGTATGTAGGCCAGCTTGGCACACTTCAGAGCATAGTCGGCTTCCTGGATGCGAAGCTCGGCATTCTTCATGTCGCTGTTCTGCTGAAGGCCGCGCTCGATGAGTGCCTGCAGCTTCGGGTCGGTGAAGATGTCGCGCCACTTCAAGTCGCCCAGGCTGTTGTCGCCAGCCGTCTGCATGTCGCCATAGATGCCGTCGGTAATGATGTCGGCAGGACGCTCGTAGTTCTTATAGAGTCCGCAGGAACTCATCAAAAATGAAATAATGAGAAAATGAAATAATGATATGCGCTTCATAACTTGTTTCATAATCAATCTTTAATCCTTAATCTTTAATCTTTAATCCAGACACTAAGCGTTTGCTCCTTTCATTCTCTCGTTTTTCATTCTTTCATTCTCTTTGAGGAACTGCTGGTCTGCTTCTTCGTGCATGACGGGACGAACCCTTTCCTGCAGGTATTCGAAGATGATGAAGAAGAGAGGCACGGTGAAGAGGATGGCAAGTGTACCAACCGTCATACCGCCTATCACACCAATGCCGATGGTGCGGTTACCGTTGGCACCGGCACCAGTTGCAAAGACGAGCGGTATCATGCCGAATATCATCGTCAGCACCGTCATGAGGATTGGGCGCAGACGTGCCTCGGCAGCAGCAAAGGCGGCCTCCACGATGCCCATGCCTTTGCGGCGGCGCTCCAGGGCGAACTCCGTGATGAGGATGGCAGTCTTGGCAAGCAAGCCAATCAGCATGATGACGCCCGTCTGCAGATAGATGTTGTTCTCAATCTGTCCCATGAACAGCATGCGACCAATCGGGGCAGCCTGTCCGTTCATGGTTATCGTCCAGTTGAAGCCCGTATTCCACAGCCATGCGAATCCATAGGTTCCCATCAGACCTGCAGGAACCGAGAAGATGACGGCGAAGGGAATAAGGAAGCTCTCGTACAGACAACTCAAGATAAGGAAGATAAGTATCACGCAGATGGCGTAGGTGAGGTAGGTGTCGTAGCTGCCGATGGTTCCTGCCTCCTCGCGAGCCATGCCGCCATACTCGTAGCTGTAGCCTTCGGGGAACACTTCCTTGTGCACCTCCTCGATGACCTTCATGACTTCCGTGTTGCTGACGCCTGTGTTGGCTGTCACGTTGACGGAGATGGAGCTGAACAGGTTAAAGCGGTTGTCGATCTCGGGGCCAAGGACGGGCGTCAACTTCACGAACTGACTCAGGGGAGCCATCTGTCCGTTGTTGCGGATGAACATGTTGCTGAGGTCGCTCTCGGTCGTTCTGCTTTGCGGATTGCTCTGCAGCATGACACGATAAACCTTCGAGAACTGGTTCATGTTGCTCACGTAGGAACCGCCGCAATAGCTTGCCAAAGCGCTCAATACGGTAGCCGGCGAGATGCCAGCCCGCTTGCATTGAGCGGCATCGACCTCCACCTGGAACTG
>CADCCR010000151.1 GCA_902799985.1 uncultured Bacteroidales bacterium
CATATTTTATTTTTCTAAAACTTATCAAATATGTTCATGTATCATATGGATTATTAAAGATAATAAGGAATCAACTTACTTTAAGTTTAATAAGTTTTATTCCATTAATTGATCAAGTTATTTCATGTAAATTTAATGAAAATTTACGATTTAAAAAGATTTAATAATAAAAGAATAAAGGTGTTGTTATGAAAGTAGAAGATGTAGTGTCTACAGAGGTTATTCACGTATCCGTACCTGGAAATCGTGAAAAAGCATTATCACTTATGAGAGAAGAACAAGTTTCTGTAGTTCCTGTTGTTAAGAATGACACTAATGAATTAGTAGGAATTTTAACTCGTTCTGATATGATTACAAATCCTGATGAAGAGCAAATCGCTATGCTTATGACCAGGGATTTAATTACTGCAAAAATGGATGATGACATTGCGGATGTCGTTGTCCCCCTCGAGGTTCGGTTCGCCGATGGCAATACCCTCATTCTCGGGAGCGCACGAATACTCGTGATAGTCATCGCGCCGGCCATTATTGAGCTTGGGGAAGCGGTTGATGTAGACGCCATTGCTCTCGCGGCTCTCGAAGAGCTTCATCAGGCGGGGTTTTCCCATCGTCGTATAGAACTCCTGGACAGCAACTGTCGGAACACGGTTGTTCGGGCTGTAGCCCCTCTCGTTGTAGTGATAGACGAGCTTGCTGGGGCTCAGACGTTCCGGCAGCAGGTGGTAGGTGATGAACTGATAGAGGAGGTTATCCTCCGACCTGTAGTTCTCGTCCCTCTTGGCATCCGGGTAAACGCCCTGAGCATCAAGGTAGTCCATCACATCCTTCAACGTAATGTCCTCCACATCCTTACCGATGGCTTGAGTCCAGAACTCATCCGTCTCAGCGAAGAGGGTGAAGCCGAAGTAGCGGTGTTCCGGGGTATAGAAGGTAGCCGTTTCACCCTTCGTCTCCTCGTTCTTTTTTGGGATAGCACCCTTCTGGAAGAGTTCCTCATATTTCTCGTCGCGGTTAGCCGAGAGCGTGTCGAACAAGCCACATGCCTCGACAATCTTGGACGAAATGACAAATCCCGACGTCTTGTCCTCGATGTACCTTGTCAGCAGGATGTCCATCGTGTTGTCGCTGGGAGCGATGACATCGTGCATGGCATGGACTACGCCATTGATGCAGAGGATGTCACGGTTGTCGACGTCAATCAGACAGTTGTTGATATAGAGCGTGTCGCCATTGTCTGTATGCTGCACCGTTAGCTTGCGGTCGTTCATGTTAGGCATGTTGAACTGGACGCTCTTCGAAGTGGCAGTGGGGACCGGGAAGGCATTCACCTCGAAGTAGTTATAGTCGTCGCCGCTGTCGATGATACTGTTATAGACGATGACCTGTTTGATGGAGTCGCGTTTGCGTTCCGTGGGGAAAGCGTCCCAGTTAGCTTCGTTGATGAGACCGGTTGTCACCAGCGTGTCGAGGTAACGCTGAATGGCCTCGTTGGTAGGCGCGAACACCGTATAGTGACCGCGGGCAGTGAGCAGCTGCAGGATAGTTGTCTCCGTAATGTTGCTGACCTTCATTTCACTGAGCAGGCGGTAGTATTCGCTGTACTGTTCGTGTTTGCTGAGGTAACTACCGATGCTTTCCTCCTTGAAGACATAGCGTGCCGATGTATCGATGTCCTCTGAGCAAGCAGCCATGAGCAGCGTGACGAGGGCAAAAACACCGAATAAAAGTTTTTTCATATTGGTATTATAAGGTTTTATTTAATGTTTTTAGGTTCATATAGTGCACAAAGTTACACATTATTTTTAATATTGCAAAGAAAGATTAAACATTTTTTCACGGAACGCCGAATTTCGCCCCAAGGAACCTATTGTTTTGGCGGACGCAACATACCGATTCGCCCCACGGAGCATATCATTTCGCCCCACGGAACAAAACTTTTTCAAAGGCTTGGAAATATATTTCAAAGGCTTGGAAATATATTTTAAAGCCACTGAAATATATTTCCAAGCCACTGAAATAATTTGTATGCTGGGGGAGCAATAAAAACGTCCGATGGGAACGGGGAATGTGTTGCTTTGCTGCAAAAAAGAGGCGGCTTGGGGGACACGCAAGGACAATAAAACAAAAAGGACAGCCCGAATGAGCTGCCCCTTGGATGTGTGTGGGATGCTGCAAGGTTTCTACTTCTGCAGGACCTTGCGGCCTTCGCGAACGACGATGCCACGGAAGTCACGCCCTACCTTCTGCCCCCACAGATTGTAGCGGGAGGAGGAGGATGGGATGTCGTCGGCCAGCGGTGAGACGATGGCATCAGGGTCCTGACCCTCGACTGGGGAACTGAGGACATAGAGCTCGTCGACCACCTCGCCGTTGATGACATCGGTGCCGTAGATGGCCTGGACATCGTAGAACTTGCCGGCTATGGCCGATGGCAGGGTTATCTTGGGCGACTTTATCTGGAACTTGTTCCAAAGACGCACCCGATGGTCGCCGACAACAGCATAGATGCCACCATCGCGCACAAGGGTCAGTCCGCGCACAAGGACGAGGTTGGCATAGTGGGAGGCGGTGAGCTGGTCGGGGAAGAGCTCGGTGGGCTGCACGGCTTCTCCCTTGCTGATGGTGAGGCCTTCGGCTGCCGAGGTGCCGTCGGAGTAGTTGAACTGCGGCATGCGATTGCTGAAGGTGAGTTGTCCGAGCAGGTTGCCGTTGAGCACATCGCCGACGCTGACGCTGAGGCCTGTTCCGCTAAGGATGATGGTGCCTGTGGCATCGCGCAGGTATATGTCGCCGGAATAGACATAGAGGACCTGTGCATCGGTGAGGGTGAGGAGTGCTTCGTCGCCTTCGGTCAGCGCGCAGAAGGATGCGATGTCGGGCACCTCGCGCAGCTGTGTGACGGTGACGGTGCAGGTGGCTGAAAGCACTTCGTTGGCGGTGACTGTGATGTGGGCGCTGCCTTCGCTCAGGGCTGTCACCCACCCTTCTGCATCGACTGAGGCTACTGCGGGGTTGTCGCTGGTGAAGCGGAGTACACAGGATGCAGACTCGGGGTCTTTGATGGGGATGAGCTTCTGCTTTGTGCCGATGCTGAACCGATAGGTGTCGCTACTGAAGCTGATGGAGAGAAGTGCGTTGACGGCATAGGTGTCGAAGGTGATGACGCCGCGTGTCTCCTTGATGTTGCGCAGGGCCAGGTTGTTGGGTTTGCCGCTCCAGGTCTTGAGGCTGGGCGATGTCTCGTTGTTGATGGTACGGACGTTTCGCGAGCCGGGGAAGGGGTCGCTGGCCGAGGAGGTGGTGCTGCCGTAGGCATCAATCTTCGCACCACCGGCACGGAGCAGCTCATAGTAGGGATGGTCGGGGTTGTCGTTGACGGTGTTGTAGTCCCAGGGGGTGACGCTGGTGGAGTCGACGCGGAAAATGAGCATGCCGTGTCCGGGCAGGGCGCTGTCCCACTTGGTGCGCTGGCGGTTCTCGATGAAGAAGGATTCCTTCCGGACTGGTGTGTTGAGCCGGTAGCCGCTGTTGCTGGTCTGGAGGTCGTCGAGGCTGAACGAGCCGACTTCATCGATGACCTGCGGGGTTGCGAAGCCGAGGGCATAGCGCTCGAAGAGGGAGAAGCAGCAGGGTGTGCGACCGTAGTTGTAGTCGGCTCCGCTTGCCATGACGGACCATAAGCTGGGGGTGACGCAGGTCTCGGAGTACTGGTTGCCGGTGTCGTAGAAGTCGGGCAGTCCGAGCACATGGCTGAACTCGTGGCACATGGTGCCTATGCCCTCGAGCACGCTCCAGTCGGAGGAGCCGAAGAGTTCGTTGGAACAGGCATAGCGCCCGAGTCTGACGCCATCCTTGCGGATAGAGCGGTAGTAGCTGATATCGGACTGATGTGGCCAGAGGAGGCGGCTGTCGTTGCCGTCGATGTAGGAGCCCAGTCCGGAGAAGATGAAGTAGATCATGTCCACCATGCCGTCGCCATCCACATCGTAGTCGGCAAAGTTCACTTTGGAGTCGGCTGCCGTGCAGGCATCTATCATGAGCTGGCTGGCGGACTGTGTGCCATTGGGATAGTATTGGCTGCGGTTGACCTTGACGGGCCCTACGATGTCGAAGGTGGGCAGGAACTGTCCGTTGGAGTTGTCGCGATAGTAGTCGCGGACACTGCCTGTGCAGCGGACACCATAGTTGGTGATGTTGGTGCGGCTGTCGCCGGTGTAGTCATCGTCGTTTATCATCTCCTGCATGATGGCGGCATAGTCTGTGTAGCGGAAGGGACAGTCGTTGTACTCGACGAGGATGACGAGTCCGCGGAACTTGGAGTAGTCGTAGCGTGCCTCGCGTCGCTGGCTGAGTGTGCGTGCCTGCTGTGCTCTGTTGAGGCGACGCAGCTGCTGGACCTCTATCGTGGGCTGTGGTATGAGACGGCCCACGGCTTGCAGATAGCCGCGCTCGGCTGCTGAACGCTGACCGGCATCGTGGGCGAGCATGGAGGTGGGCTCCAGCTGGCCTTCGACATTGAGGCGTGCATAGACATAGGCGCCATCGTTGCGGCGAACAAGGGAATAGCCGTCGGAGGTGGCATTGTAGTGAAGGTATTCGTCGCCCAGCAGACAGGTGGTGAGGGTGGTGCCATCGGGCTGTGTGACCTGCGATGTGCCGCGATAGGCCGGGCGAGCATAGAAAATGGCGATGCCAAAGAGCATCGCCATTATCGTTAGTGTTAGTCTGCGCATTTATCAATCTTTGCTTGAATCTTGCCGCGGGCCCTCTCTCATGAAAGAACCCGCGCAAGTTCTTTCCGTTTGTTACTTAACCAGTATCTTCTTGCCATTCTTCACGGCAACGCCCTTGAAGGTCTTGCCGATGGCCTGACCAGCCAGATTGAAGGCGCGGCTGTTCTTCACAACAGGCTCAGCCACAACGGTGGTGATGGCATCGTCGTAGTCGGCATCCTGAGTGACGGTGACTGTGAGCTTAGCACCAGTCTGCATGAAGACATACTGGGCTGTGCGCTTTGTCACGTCCTCGGGCAGAGCGGCACAGGTGACAACCATATCGTAGTCGATGTCGAAGTCGCCGTTCTCGTCGGCTGTGTAGTCCTCGTTGGCAATCTCGATGTCAACCCATTCGGGAGCTTCTTCCACTTCTTCCTCATTCTCTGAAACGCTCTCGAGATAGAGGCTGTAGGTGGGTTCCTCAGTCTCCTCGTCGACGGAGTAGAGCATGGGCTGGATGTGGATGGATTCAGAGCCGCCGTCCTTGCCGAAGACAAGGTCGGTGGGAGCCTCAGCATGGAGATAGCCCCAACCGCCATAGATACCGAGGTCGAGGTGCTGGTAGTTGTTTGTATAGTGGTAGATGTGGCCTTCTTCGTCGCCTGTGGTGATGAAGTAGGTGTTGGAGACATTGCCGAATTCGCAGCCGTCGATGAGCGAGTAGCACTCGAATGTGCCGTTGTCCCAGCCTTCGATGACAACTGCAAACTCGTCTTCAACGAACACATAGTCAATCTCTTCCTGCATGCCCCACTCGTCTTCCACGTAGAAGTGTCTCCAGTCGAAGGAGCCATCCTCGATGTTGCCAAGGTCGTCATAAGTGATTTCGGACTCAGCCAGTACATCGCCTAATACGACGCGACCTTGCTCGTCGAAAGTCATCTGCTGAATCTTACACTTCAGGTTGAAGTCTTCCTTTGCCTCGAGCTAGCAGCAGGCTTGCCTTGATAGGAAATCAGGGTGGAAATGGTGTGGTCGGCATCGCTCAGACCAGGTGTCAGATAGCTGCCGCTGTAGTAGTAACCGAAGTCTTTTGTGTTGGCACGCGTCAGGGTAGCTTCTGTTTCATCGGAGAAAATCATCGACGAAGTGAGTTCGCCACCGAATATCTTGGCGTCGTTGTAACTGCCGTTGTATTCGTAGGGAAGTCCCCAGGTGAATGTCTCGCCAGACTCGCCGCGGAAAGAAGCGGTGAGTTCTGCAGGAGAATAGGTCTCGGGCAATGTGTTGATGGAGAAGTCGCGGGTGTTGGCGGTAAACACTTCTGCATCGGAATAGTCCTTAGTCTCGCTGTTGTAGGTCTGCTGAGCCATGCGCCAAGACCAAGTGTCGGCCATGTCGGTGGTGAGGTTCTTGAAGGGGATGGTAGCATAGGGAGGCACAACAGCATAGTTTGCGACATAGCCATAGCCGCTGGATGAGGCACCAATATGGTAGTAGGTGGCAGCAGGCTCGTAGCGAGCTTCGGGCACGGGAATCTCGTCGTCGGTGAGATACTGCACATTGGTGTACAGGCTGTACCATCCCAGATAACCTACGAGTTCCATCTCGCCTTCGTCGTTCTCGTCCAGTTGGTATTCGGGCTGTTCCCATGCACCAAAGATTAAATTATCGCCCTTGGTGGTTGTGATTTTGCCATCCTCGGCAACTGTCATGCGGATGCAACCTTCTTCGTCGACTGCGCTGAAGAGGATGATGTACTCTGTTCCTTCCTTGCCTTCGATCTGGCCGACAACAGTAGGCTTGATGACGAGCTTACCGTCCTCGCTCAAAGTATAGGGGACAGCGATGCTCTCCTGGTCGGGGAAGATGTCGGTGGGCACGGGAAGCACATTGACGAGGCAGGGGTCTTCGGAGCCTTCGAGGGTGCCGATGCTCATGGTCCACATCTTCTGCTCCTTTGTGGAATAGTCGGTCCCGACGGCATTGTAGCTTTCCAGCAGGGCAGCAGCTCTGCGGGGAGCGGCCTTGGCAGCCTTAGAGGTGACCTGAGCCTTAGCCTTCTGGCTGACGCTCAGCTTCTTGCCGAAGTCGAGGGGCTTGGTGGACATCCTACGATACTCCTGAGGAGCGGCCTTGATGTCACGGTTAACCTTTGCCTGCATCATAGCCGGCATGGGCTTGGCGGGCAATACCTTGTTGTTCTTGTTCGACTGGAATGGCTGTGCACTCATCACTCCAGCCATCATGATTGCCACAACAATAAGTAGAATCTTTTTCATACCTTAGTAATTTAGAAATTTATAAAAAATGCTTTTCAGTTTTCCTTTAATTGTTGTTCAAAGTAAATGCGTTACCGCTTTCTGTCGGAGTGAACTGGACAGATGTGGGAAGGAAGTAGTTGTCGGGGGTCATCTTGTAGGTGCCCTGGATGGTGGCAGCAAACTGACGCACCAGTGCCTCGGCATCGATGGTCTTGCTTCTGTCGAGGAAGTTCTTCATGTTCGAGTCAACAGGGTCGTTGGGAGATACCTCAATCTTAGCTATACCATATGTTGGCACACAGGTTGAGCATGAGATGCCAAGCGATGCCTTCGTTGTCTTACCCTTGTTGGTATAGGAGTAGTTGAAATAAATCATCGGGCCTTGTGTGGCTGAAGCGACATTCTTTCCTCGTCCCATGCCTACGCTGTTGATGTTGAATGTTGAGTTGAAGGCAGCCTGCAGCGCTGCATTGAGCTGCGTCATCAGGGTCTTCTGTTCGTCGGTGAAGCCTTCCTGGTCGAAGTTCCATGTTGCACTGCGGACGTTGACCATGTAGGTGTCCCAGGTGGGAATCACCTCTACGCTGTCGTTCTCGGACACCAGGCGCGACTTGTCTTCGGTGAGGGTGAACTCCTGGAAGGAAGTGCCGGCAATGTCGTTACGATGCTGCAGGTAGAAGCCTTTCGGCGTGAATACACAATTGATGGTGGTGGGGAACAAGGGGTCGTTCACACGTTCGCAATAAGTGAAGATGCCGTTGCGCAAGTTCTTGAAGTAAAGCGTATCGGTGCCACATACTACATAATACGATGTAATGGTGGTGTTGGTAATGTAGTTTCTGTTGGCCTCGGTGTCCTTGATGTAGTCCTGCCAGGGGCGGTCGCAAGGCACGAATCGCACCCTGGCTGTGTTACGCTCGCCGCTGAAGAGGATGGTGCTGTCCTTGTAGCCCTGGAAGACCAGATTCTGGTCGCCCTGCATACCCAAGCCATCGCTGATGAGCTGTCCGGGGGCATACGAGGGGTCGACGGGGTCGACGAAGACGGTGAGGACATCGTTCCAGGTATTGAAAGCCAACACAGGTCCGTCCTCGCTCAGCATCTGGTAGAAGCTGACGCTCTCGGTATACTTGCCGGCATTGCCTCCTCGCAGATAACGGTGGTTGCCTGCAAGCGTCACTTTGCCATTCTCGTCGAAGTTGCCGAAGAGGTTGAAGCCCTCGAATTCCGATGCCACGAAGTACTGAATCACCCAGCCATGGTTGCCATCGCTACTCTGCTTGACGAGTCTGGACTTCAGGTCTTCGTTGAAATGTGCCATTCGGGTGGAAGCGCTCTCATCGAACAGATCCTCTTCCTGGAAGCGAGAACAGCCTGCAAGGACGATTCCCGCCAATGCCACGCATGTCAATGAATGCGCACTCCTGATGAATATATCTTTTACTGTCATTGTGCTCTATGTGTATTATTGATACTCGTAAATGGTGACGTTGTCTCTGACAAAGTCGTTGACCTTGTTCTGTCTCTGCCTTACCTCGCGGCGAATCTCGAAGAGGTGAAGTCCCCACTGGGAGGTGTACCACTCTGTGGCTATGTCATACTTCTTGAGGATGGCGTTCATGCCGCCTGTCTCGCTGCTGGTGTCTATCTCTACCCAGTTGTCAAGATAGTCGCGGAAGGATGTGAACTCCTTCTCTTTGGTGTAGGTGACGGTCTTCTCGGCGTGGTCCCTGGCATCCCTCTCGTGGAAGTCTGGCACGAAGCGCTCTGTCTCCTCGCCCGTCTCGCTGTCCACAGCCTTCTCCTTCATTATGGTGAATTTGTTCCAGGGCTTGCTGGGGTCGTCGAGGCCTTCGATTTCCAGCGAATCGATGAACTCGTAGATGCGCTCCTTGTCGCCTTCCTTCACACCACCGTTGGCACAAGCGTCGATGATGGTATACATCCAGCGGCAGTCGTTGTTGGTGATGGCGCAGGAGAGTGTCTCCACGAAGTCCTCGTAGATGGCCGATGAGCCATAATGAGTGACGAATCCGAGGGTGTGGGAGAGCACTGAGTCGCGATCCTGCCAGTCGCGGCCGTCATAGTCGCCGGGAGTGACCTGACCGAAGGAGACGGGATAGGACTTGGTCTGATGCAGGATATGCGAGAACTCGTGGTGCATCGTATGGAACTGATGTTCGTTGAGGTCGTCGATGTCCTTGGCAGTATAGGGGTCGGTGGGCGTCCAATACTTCATCTCGTTCACCTTGAGGAGGGTAATCTTCACGCCAGCCGAAGCATAGCCCAGTTCCTCGGTTCCGGTGGTGGTGGAATAGGCGGAGGAACCGATGAAATGGAAGATGCGGGGACCGTACTTCTTCATGAACTCATCGCCTGCATACTTCGTGTATACTTCGTAGAAAAGATACTTGATGAAGTGTGACAACAACTGCGACTTCTTATACTCGGAAGGGGCAAGCAGATATTCCAGCTTCGATGCCGGCAAGTTGAACTTGTACTGTATCTCTGTGTTGTAGGGCACCACGAAGTTGTCGTAGAGCCACTGGTCGAAGGGACCTGTTGCCGATTTGGCATCCACATCGGGTATGTCTGTGTTGAAGATGGTATCGGTAAAGTCATCGTTACTCCGGCAAGAGTAAACACACAGAACCAAAGCCGCAAGGCTGAGGGCATATATTGTCTTTTTCATATTCATCATTCTTCGTCCTCCTGTTTATCGGAAATTAACTCTAAATGTGTGTTCCTGTTGGCAGGCACCTTGTAGCCACCGCTTGTGCCACCGCCCAGGGCAATGTCGCGCGGACTGGAAGGATAGCCAGCCTGGATGACATTATCGGGAATCTGCAGGGCACGGCGGGGGTCGTCCCAGGTGAGGGAATCGGTGTGAATTTCGTCTTCGTGTGCATCACGATAATGGTGGTACACCTTGATACCATATCGCTTGACATCGAACCAGCGCAGACCCTCGTGGATGGTCTCGATGCGACGGAAATGCAGGATGCAGTCGAGCACGCTGAGGTCGTCGCCTTCCAGCACCTTCTCGAAGCCCATTTCCTGTGGGTGAAGCTCGCTCACGAAGTCGTTGTTGGGGTTGTCGCGTCTGTACTTGCGCTTTATCTTGTCCAGCGTCAACGCATCGGTGACGAGGTGAGCGCTTGTCCAGAGCTCCAGGTCGCGAATGGCTCCGTCGCGGTCGCCCATATACAGCTTTGCTTCTGCGCGGCAGAGGATGGTCTCGTCGGCTGTGAAGGGCTGGTATATCTGGTGAACATAGCCGATGCCTGCTATCTTATCGGTGTACTCGAAGTACTCATAGAGGCGGAAGAGCCAAGCGCCATACTGCTGACCTGCCCGGTTGATGTAAACCATGCCCGAGAAAGCAGGGAGTGTGCCCGACCAGTTGGGACCGCTACCCCAGATTGTCACATCGAGTGTAGAAGGGATGCGCCAATTCTTGCCGGAAGCGTCCTTGAAGGTGATACCGGTATTGATGGCAAAGCGGGCATTGGTGACGAGTGTACGCCACTGCAGGGAGTAGGTGGCCTGAATCAGGAAGTTCCACGACAGCTTCTCGTCGTTGTAGTCGTTCTGCTTGGTCTGAATCGTGTTCTTGTTGATGGACTTCCAGTTGCGCAGCGAGGGTGTGCTGCCCAGAGCTGCATTGGCATACTTCAGACACTTCTCATAGTCGCGCTTGTAGAGGTAGAAGCGTGCGGCAAAGGCATTGGCGGCATTGCGGTTGAAGTGGTAGGCAGGCACCGTGTACTTCGAGTCGTCGATGAGGTTGATGCCTTCCAGGATATCGCGTTCGATGAGGCGGTACACCTCAGCCACGCTCTTGCGGAACTTGGGGTCGCTGTAATCGACATTCACCGTGTCATAGGGGATACCCACATCCTGCGCGCTCTGAGCCTCGTTCTTGTACGCCTGAGCAAAGACGTTCACGAGCACAAAGTGCAGATAGGCACGCAGCAGATGAGCCTCGCCCCATGAGTGGGCCAGCTCTTTGTCGTTGGCGGGGTCGTCGCTCATGTTGAGCATGGCCTCGATGGCATGATTGGCCACGGCAATGCCCTGATAGTTAGCTTCCCAAACTGAATAGGGTGTATCGGAATCGCCTGTGCTGTAGTTGTCAACCACTTGCCAAGCATAGGCCTGCTCGTGGAAGTCCTGATAGGCATCATTGTGAGTGGCAGGAACTACCACATTGTCATCCACGAAGTTGTCGCTGCTGAGTTCACAGAGGAGTGCAGGCACGGCAACGGGATAGCCGGAGGTCAGCAGCTTCTGTATCTTGTCGGCCGATTCGATTTCAGTACGATTGTCCGGAGCATCGTCGAGTGCGGTACAGGACACAAGGCTGAACGCACCTGCCAGACACAGAGCCGACCATCTTACAATGCTTTTTATATCTATATTCATAACTTCTTATATATTTCTATTTCTTTCGTCAACTTATTAGAAACCAAGGCGCAATGTTGCCGTGAACTGTTTGGAGATAGGAGCAGCCACACCACCGGAGTTGATGAACTCGGGGTCTTGGCCGTTCAGCTTCTTGTCGGCATAAATCAGACAGAGGTTAGTGGCAGCCACCTTCAGCGAAGCGCGGTTGATGAATGTCTTCTGCAGCCAGTTGTCGGGCAAGGTGTAGGTGAGCGCCACTTCCTTCAGGCGGATGAAGTCGCCATTGGCAATGCGCTCGGTACAATAGTTGTAGGCATTGTAGGCTGTGCGCATCTCGTAGAAGCCATAGCGGTCCACCTGGTTGCGCGAGGCGATGGTGGGCACGCTGGTCACAGCTTCGTCGCCAGCCTTCATCCAGCGGTTCTTGAACTCACGCGGCATGGTGGTGAGGTCGCTGTAGGCTGAGGAGAAGACAGGGTCGAGACGCACCACATTGCCACCGGCATAGGTGAAGAAGAGGTCGAGTCCCAGGGTACCCCAGTTCTTGCTCTTATAGCTGAAGGTGTTGTTGAACGAACCGTAGAATGTGGGGTCGGACGGACCTTCGTAGATGAGGAAGTCCTTCAGGTTCTCCGTCTCCTGGAAGTTCACGTCGCCCACGGTCACTTCGCCATATTCGTTGTAAACCTGCGGCAAGCCCTCGGAGTTCAGTCCGGCGAACTTGTAGCTGAAGATGGAGCGGACGGGATAGCCTTCGATGGCATAGCCCAGACCTGTCACGAGGTCCACAGCGCGGCTGTCCACATCGAGGGAGGTAATCTCGTTCTTGGCGCTGGAGACGATGAAGTCGGTGGTCCAGCGGAAGCCGGCCTTGTCGATGTTGATGGTGTTCAGACCCACCTCAATGCCATGCGACTTCATGTCGGCCACATTGGCATACTTGAAGATTTCGCCACCGGCACCCTGAGTGTAGGTCGGACCAATCAGGTCGAAGTTGTTACGTCCGTACACATCGAAGGTGATACCGATGCGGTCCTTCAGGAAGCTCAGGTCCACGCCGACGTTCCATTCGTGCTTCTTCTCGTAGGTCAGCTCCGAGTTACCGAGGCTCTCGATGTAGATTTGCGATTCGGCAGCCGATGTGAAGGGGCGCCAGGCATTCTTTGTCTTGAAGATGGCATTGGCGTTGGTCACCCATGCTGGGCCGGTGTCGGCTGTCAGCGAGTAGCTGCCGCGAAGCTTCAACTGCGAGAGCCACGACTTGGTTTTCTCCATGAACTTCTCGTTGGAGAGGTCGTACGAGGCCGACACGTTCCATGTGGGCAGCCAGCGGCTCTGACGGCTCTTGCCCAAGCGGTTAGTGCCCTCATAGCGGAAGGTGCCGTTCAGGGTATAGCGCTGGTCGAAGTTATAGTTCACCTGGGCATAGTAGGCCAGGGTGTTGGTCAGTGTGTACGACTCGCCGAAGTATTCGGTGTTCTCCTCGTTCATCTGCTTCAGCCAGAGGTAGGGTGTGTAGGTGATGCCGCCATTGTCGAACTGATAGCCCCAGCCGGTCCAGTTGGTGCTGGTGCGACGGACGGTCGAGTACTCTGTGCCCACCATACCATTGAGGGTGTGCTTCTCGGCGAACACATTATTATATTGTCCCATCAGGCGGAAGTTGTTGGAGCGCATATTGTCGTCGAACTGATACTTGATGCCGCCAGTGGGGAGCACAGACTCCGGCAGGGCAAGCTCGTTGTCGGGGTCGGTGTAGAGCAACGAGTTGGCATCGCGGATGGAGGAGTTATCGTCCTGAGCATCAACGCCTGCGCGATAGGCATTGGCCTGGTTGGCCTGGTCCATCACATTGTGCTGACGCTTGGTGTGCTGCAGACGCGACGAGATGAGTCCGCTCAGTCTCACCGACTTGATGGGCTTGTACTCCAGCTCTCCGCGGAACATCAGCTCGGTCACCATGATGTCGTTGTAGTTGTGCTCCAGCTCGTCGAAGATGTTGAAGCCGGTGTAGAAACGAGTGTAGTTGATGTTCGGGTCGAGGCATCGGCTCGTGTTCATCGCATAGCTGAAGGGGTTGATGTCGAAGTCACGCTTCACCTCACCCGTCACCACATCGGTGCTGCGGTTCAGCGAGCCAGGAGCCTCCTGGTTGCGGTAGCTGCCCTGAGCTGCCAGCCTTATTGTCAGCAGGTCGGCACCCCTCTTGTCCTTCAGGATGTCGTAGGAGGTGTTGCCGTTGAAGGTGTAGCGGTTCACCTTGCTGCGATTGATGAACTGCCCGGGGTCGGTGAGGACAGACATCGAGAAGTAGTTCTGCGAACGGTCGTTACCGCCCGAGATGCTGACAGAGTGATTCTGCTGTATCTTGTTGGTGAACAGGAGGTCGAACCAGTCTGTGTTGCGGAACTCGGCAGCCTGGAGGTAGGCGTTTCTGGCAGCCTCGGTGTTCTTCAGGCCGAAGGTGCCCGTCTCAGGGTCGTACGCCCTAAGCTGCTGGAACATATAGCCATAGATGCCGGTGTTCTCGGCATTGACCATGTTCTCCAGCTGCAGCCAACCCTTGTTGGCCATCTCCTGATAGACACCCATCACCTCCTGCGAGTTCATGATGTTGTAGTTACTGTAGCTGGGCTTCAGACGCGTCGTGAACTCACCGGTGTAGTTCACGCTGGCGCGACCCTTCGAGCCTTTCTTCGTGGTGACGACAATCACACCACCCATGGCGCGGGCACCATAGATGGAGGTGGCTGAGCCGTCCTTCAGAATGGTGAACGACTCGATATCGTCGGAGTTCAGACCAGCCACAGCCGATGAAATCAGCGTCTTGGCATCGCCGGAAGCCAAATCGTCGGCACTGACGTCCACGTTATCCTCGTAGATGACACCATCCACCACCCAGAGGGGCTTGGAGTTACCATAGATGGATGTGGCACCACGGACACGAATCTTGGGCGATGCACCGAATGTGCCGGTCACGTTCGTCACCTGCACACCAGCCACACGGCCTTCCAGCGAACGGCTCACATCGGCCATGCCGGACAACTTAATCTTCTCGGCGTCCACCGTCGTGGCAGCACCAGTGAAGAGACGCTTGTCAATCTGCTGCTGACCGTTCACGATGACCTCCGTCATCTGGATGTCCTGACTCTCCAGGTGGACACGCATGCCATCCTTGGCGCGTTCCTTCTTGGTGTTCATGCCTATCATCGAAAAGACCAGCATGGACTTGGAGTTCGGAACGCTGACTGTAAACTTACCGTCAATGTCGGTGACACTACCATTGTTCGTGCCGTCCACCTTGACAGTGACTCCCACCAGAGGCTCGCCTGTCTCGGCTTCGAATACCGTGCCCGAGACCTTCTCATTTTGGGCGAAAGCCATGCTTGCTGACATTAGCATGCAGGCAAGCATCACAAAGAACCTTCTACCTAAGCAACTGTTAGTTTGCACTTGTTTGATGTTTTCTTGATGTGTTAATATTCTAATTCTCATTTCTTTTTCTCTCATTGTCGTACAGCTTGCCTCCGGCTTTGCCTATACATTATATATTTTATATAGCGTCAAAAGATACAAACAGGCAAAGAATGCTGGTTTTTTTGCCTGTTTTTTACACTTTGACGCATATTTGGGCGCAAAGGTACATAAAATTTCTCAAAACACGGCCTTCCACACAAGAAAAATGTTAATAATATCCCTATTTTTTTAATTTTACTAAACGAAAAGCAGCCTTTGGCGTTCCCTTTTTGCAACTTTTGCCCGATTTTGCTTAACTATCTGTCTGCCGCAAAAAGCCCCGCACACTCAAGGAAAATTTACCGGACAACAATAATACCCCAAAAAGCCGCCTATCTTCACAGACGGGCGACTTTATATGTAGAAAAGGAGATAGAGGAAGATAGAAGGAGATAGAAGGAGATAAAAGACGATAGTTTTTTGCAGCAGCCCTAATTTTTGTTCCGCGCATTAAAAGCGCGCCTTGGTTCTAAAGAATCCAAGAATTTATTAATTTTGAATTAAACCTCTCTTCTCTTTTATTCCTTTGTTGCGCTTGTTGCGCTTGTTACGCTTGTTACGCTTGTTGCGCTTGTTGCGCTGTTACGGACTGGTTCGCTTTCTGCTGCCATCGGAATCTGCATTTGTAAATCGAATAAACAGCCATGACCAATAGTTG
>CADCCR010000152.1 GCA_902799985.1 uncultured Bacteroidales bacterium
CAATAAGCGCCCAGCGCTTCTGACAAAACTCCCTTCACTCTTCACCTTTAGCCCTAACAGAATGAAAATGAATGCTTAACGCTGTGACAGTACTGTCACCACCCCGTCACCCCTCCGTCACCTCGCATCCTGTTGAATCACAAAGCAATAAACGAGAATGTGACAGGTGACAGTAATATTTACAAAGAAAAGGTGAAAGGTGCTGCGCGAAGCATGTAACTTTGATTTTTCACTTTTCACTTGCGAAGCACCTTCACTTTTCACTTTGCCGCAGGCAACAAGAACCACAGATTAAGCAGATTCAACAGATTTTTCAACAACGAATTAAAACGAATTTAATGGATTATAATAATGTCCCGCAGAAATAAAGGAAATAAAGGAAAAAATGCTGCTTATAAGTTTCTGTGATTTCATCTCTTCTGCAAAATTCTTGATTTCTTTTATTTCTTTCATTTCTGCGGGACTTTAAAAATAAATATTTCTGTGTTTTCCGTGCTTTCCGTGTGACATTCAAACGAATCAAAGTTACATTTTGAGCGAAGAAGCAAGGCTCGACGCCAATCAATTATGAATTGCTAAGGGCGTAGCCTAATTATGAATTATGAATTATGAAATGTCAAATGTGAATTAACTTCAGTAGTCCACGTCGTAGTGTATCTGTGCGGTGCGGTATTGTTTCATCTCGAGTACTTGTGCCTGGAGTGCGAGGAGCCGTTGGCGGACGGCGGACATGGAGGCGGTGAGCTCCACCTTGAGGATGAGCTTGCGGATGTGCATCAGTTGTACGCGGCCCACGGGGGGCGTGTCGGGACCGAGGACGCGCTGGCCGAAGACCTGTCGCATCAGGGCGGCCATGTCGGCGGCAAGGCTCTCCACGACGCTCTCGTTGCGGTGCTTCAGGTAGACGAAGACGACGCGGCAGAAGGGTGGGTAGCGGAAGAGCTCACGTTCCTCGGCCTGCTGACGGTACATCCCCTCGTAGTCGTGCGCCACCACCTGCTGCACGATGTCGTTGCCGGCGTCGCGTGTCTGGAGCAGCACATGTCCGCGTGCCCCTTTGCGTCCGGCGCGGCCTGCCACCTGCTCCATGAGCTGGAAGGCCCGTTCGTAGCTGCGGAAGTCGGGCTGTGCCAGCATCTGGTCGGCGGAGAGTATGCCGACGAGGCTGACGTTGTCGAAGTCGAGCCCCTTCGTCACCATCTGTGTGCCGATGAGGATGTCGGTGTTCCCCTGTTCGAAGTCGTGCAGTATCTGTTCGTAGCTCTGTCGCGAGCGCGTGGTGTCGAGGTCCATGCGTGCGATGCGTGCCTCGGGCAGGATGCTCTGCAGCTGCTGTTCGATGCGCTCCGTGCCGTAGCCGCGCGAGGAGAGGTCGTGTCCCTGGCAGTTGGGGCAGGCCGTCGGTATGTCGTAGACGGTGCCGCAGTAGTGACACACCATGCGGCTGAGGCTGCGGTGGACGGTGAGGCTGACGTCGCATTGCTGGCAGCGGGGTGTCCATCCGCACTCGCGACACTCCATGACGGGAGCGTAGCCGCGTCGGTTCTGGAAGAGGATGACCTGCTTCCTCTGCTCCAGGGCTTGGCGTATGTGAGCCAGGAGCTGTGGGGTGAAGATGCCCGTCATCATCTTCTTGCGCTGCATCTCCTGCGCGTCGACCACCTCGATGTCGGGCAGCAGCATGCCGGCATAGCGTGTGCGTAGCGTGACGAGGCCGTACTTGCCGCTGAGCGCGTTGTGGTACGACTCCAGGCTTGGTGTGGCCGAGCCCAGCAGGGCCTTTGCGCCATGCTGTGCCGCCAGGACGAGTGCCGCGTTGCGAGCATGGTAGCGCGGAGCAGGGTCTTGCTGCTTGAAGGACGTCTCGTGCTCCTCGTCGATGATGAGCAGACCGAGCTTGCGGAAAGGCAGGAAGATGCTGCTGCGCACGCCCACCACGATGTCGCAGGGCTTGTCGGAGAGCATGCGGCGGTAGAGCTCCACGCGCTGACGGTCGGTGTGGCGCGAGTGATAGACGCCCAGCCGGTCGCCGAACACGCGTCGCAGCCGTTCGGTGAGCTGGGCGGTCAGCACTATCTCGGGCAGCATGAAGAGCACCTGTTGGCCCTGCTCGATGGCCTTCTGCATGAGGTGGATGTATATCTCCGTCTTGCCGCTGCTCGTCACGCCGTGGAGCAGACAGACGCTGTGCTTCTGCCACTGCTCCTCGATGCTGTGCATAGCCTGCTGCTGCACGTCGGTGAGCGGAAAGCCTCTCCATGCATTCGTGGAGTCGCCTGCATCCTTCGGCGGGAGTGCCTTTGCAGCGGTGGGCTTCTTCCTTTCCGCCGTCGAACCTTTCTTCAGCGTACCCGGCAGGGCTGCCTTGTAGACGTCGCCCAGGGAGCAGAGGTAGTAGTCGGCTATCCAGCGCCAGAACTGCAGCTGGGCGGGCTGTACGACAGGCGGTTCGTCGGGCACCTCGAGGACGCGCTTGGTGGCGTAGGCCGGCTCCTCGTCGTGCAGGCGCACCACGATGCCCGTGTAGGTCTTGGTGTTCCCCAATGGCACCACCACACGGCTGCCCACCTGCGGCAGCACAGGGCACTTGGGCTCCAGCTCGTAGGTGAATGTCTCCCGCAGGGGGAGGGGCAATATGACGTCAACGTATCTTGGCATAAGTGCCTGCAAAGTTACAACTTTCTTTGCACACGAACGTACATTTGTGCACAATAAAGGTTAAAATGTGCATAATTGGGCACATTTTTGTGTCAAGATATTGCATAATTGCGCAAAATGTCGTTACTTTGCACCGCGAAACAAGAAAGCGGCCCCAAAACCACTTGACAGAAAAGAAGTAAAAAGAAACAGTTGAATAACACTAAATTTATTAGTTATGTCAGAAATTGAAGCAAAAGTAAAAGAGATTATTGTTGACAAGCTGGGTGTGGACGAATCGGACGTTACCCCCGAAGCATCTTTCTCCAACGACCTGGGTGCAGACTCTCTGGACACCGTAGAGCTGATTATGGCCTTTGAGAACGCCTTCGAAATCACTATTCCCGACGACAAGGCAGAGAAGATTTCCACCGTTGGTGATGCCATCGCATTCATCGAGGCTAACAAAGGATAAACTCAGGAATTCACAATTCATAATTCATAATTCATAATTAAGGCGTGCGCCGTCTGCTTTGCAGAGAACCGTTCGCCAAGAACCGCTCCAAGAGGGACGTTATAATTATGAATTATGAATTAACAATTATGAATTAGAATAAGCATGGAACTGAAAAGAGTTGTAGTGACAGGCATAGGCGCTGTGACTCCCTTGGGCAATACGGCTGCGGAGACGTGGCAGAACATGCTGGCAGGGAAGAGCGGTGCTGCGCCGATAACACATTTCGATGCCTCGAAGTTCAAGACGCAGTTTGCCTGCGAGGTCAAGAACTTCAATCCCGAGGACTTCATCGACCGCAAGGAAGCCCGCAAGATGGACCCCTATTGCCAGTATGCCCTTGGCGCAGCAATCATGGCTGTGGAGGACAGTGCAATGGACCTGGATGCCATCGACAAGAACCGCGTGGGCGTGGTCTTCGGCGTCGGTATCGGCGGCATGAAGACGTATGAGGAAGAGGTGACTGTCTATGCCCGTACCGGCGAGACGCTTGGCCCCAAGTTCAACCCCTTCTTCGTGCCTAAGATGATATCCGACATCTGTGCCGGTCACATCAGCATCAAGTACGGATTCCACGGTCCCAACTACATCACCTCCAGTGCCTGTGCCTCTTCGACCAACGCTCTTGCCGATGCCTTCAACCTGATTCGTCTGGGCAAGGCCGACATCATCGTGAGCGGCGGTGCAGAGGCAGCTATCACCTCGGCCGGTGTGGGTGGCTTCACCGCCATGCACGCCCTGAGCACCCGCAACGACGACCCCGAAGGAGCGAGCCGCCCCTTCAGCGCCAGTCGCGACGGCTTCGTCATGGCCGAGGGCAGCGCTGTGCTGATACTCGAGGAACTGGAGCACGCCAAGGCTCGCGGTGCGAAGATATATGCCGAGGTAGGCGGTGCAGGCATGAGTGCCGACGCACACCACATCACGGCCTCGCATCCCGAAGGCCTCGGAGCTAAGCTCGTCATGGAGAACGCCCTCGACGATGCCGGTCTCCGTCCCGAGGATATCGACTACATCAACGTGCACGGCACATCGACCCACGTTGGCGACATCAGCGAGTGCAAGGCTATCCAGGCCGTCTTCGGCGAGCATGCCTACGAGCTCAACATCAGCAGCACCAAGTCCATGACCGGTCACCTGCTGGGGGCAGCCGGTGCCATCGAGGCAATGGCCAGCGTGATGGCAGTCAACGAGGACATCGTTCCGCCCACCATCAACCACGAGGCAGGCGACGACGACCCCGAGATTGACTATAAGTTGAACTTCACCTTCGGACAGGCACAGAAGCGCACCGTAAGGGCAGCCCTGAGCAATACCTTCGGCTTTGGCGGTCACAACGCCTGCATCATCTTCAAGAAATACGCAGAGTAAGACCGTGTCTGCCGTTGACCTGATAGACGCGATAAAGTTACCTTTCCGCAAGGAGAAGGAGCTTTATCGCGCCTTTCGTGATATGCTGGGCTTCTATCCGCACGACATCCGCTACTACCAGGAGGCCCTGATGCACAAGTCGATGCTTGCGCATGGCGAGAGCGGTACGCCCATCAACAACGAACGTCTGGAGTTTCTGGGCGACGCTGTGCTCGATGCCGTCGTGGGAGAGATAGTCTATCACCATTTCCCTCGCAAGCGCGAAGGCTTCCTGACCAACACCCGCAGCAAGATAGTGCAACGCGAGTCGCTGGGCAGGCTGGCCATCGAGATAGGGCTCGACAAGCTCGTGAAGCGGCATGCACAGAACCAGATGCACAACAGCTACATGGCCGGCAACGCCTTCGAAGCCCTCGTGGGCGCCATCTATCTGGATCGCGGCTATGCCTATTGCAAGAGCTTCATGACGGACAGGATACTGAACCGCCACATCGACATCGACAAGCTCGCGCGGCAGGAAGTCAACTTCAAGAGCAAACTGCTGGAGTGGTGCCAGAAGCATCGCGTCAACCTCGAATACGTTCTGCTCGACGAAACGAAGGACGAGGACGGCTCGCCGCTCTTCCGGTCGAAGGTCCTCATCGAAGGCCATGAGTGCGGCCGCGGCAAAGGCTACTCCAAGAAGGAAAGCCACCAGAATGCCAGCCGCAATGCCCTGCACCGCCTCCACCACGACCGCCGCCTGCACGACGAGCTGACACGCTCAAAGTGAATTCTGATTGAAGTCTTGCGTGTCTATAAACAACCACAGATTAAGCAGATTTGAATTTATAAATTTTGAATTTAACCAGTCTCATACGTCCCGTCTTCTCTCCGCGCTGCCGGAAGCTCGACCTCTACGCCACACAGGCAGAGGCCCTGCAACGCGCTGTCCTCAAACGTCTGACGGAGAAAGCAGCCGACACCGAATGGGGTAGGGCCCACGGCTACCGCAGCGGTCTCAGCTACGAGGACTTTGCGCGCCAGACACCCCTCAACACCTACGAGGAGCTGAAGGGACACATCGACCGTATGCGACAGGGCGAGCGCGATGTGTTGTGGCCGGGCCGCGTGAAGTGGTATGCCAAGTCGAGCGGCACGACGAACGACAAGAGCAAGTTCATCCCCGTCTCGGTCGACGGCTTGCACGACACACATTATGCCGGTGGCAAGGATGCTGTGGTCTGGTACCTGCGCAACAACCCCAAGAGTCGCATCTTCGACGGCAAGGCACTCATCCTGGGCGGCAGTCATGCCCCCAACTACAACCTGCCGGGCAGTCTGGTGGGCGACCTCAGTGCCATCCTCATCGAGAACATCAATCCGCTGGTCAACCTGGTGCGTGTGCCCAAGAAGCAGACGGCGCTGCTCTCCGACTTCGAGGTGAAGCGTGAGCGTAT
>CADCCR010000153.1 GCA_902799985.1 uncultured Bacteroidales bacterium
GAAGGCTGCGATTAAGCGAGAGCAGAACCAAGCTTGCTTGGGTTTTGCCGAGCGTGAGCAGGCTCGATGTGAAACATCAAGAATTGAATCTTTAATCTATGAAGAAGGAGACTTGGAAGACGATTTTGCAGTTTATCGTCAGTATACTGACGGCTGCACTGACGGCATTTGGCACGACATCATGTTTAGGACACGGACCACTGGCGCTGCTTTAGGCGCACGGTGGTGACAACAAAGAAATCCTCCCCGGGGCTTCACAGCTTGGGGGAGGATGTTGATATAGGAAAAGATCAATTACCAGTCCCTTTGATTGAAGCGGTTAGCGTTAAGGTTAACGTTAAGGTTAAAAAAACCCCCGCAACTGCGAGGGCTTTTTTGTGTTAGTCAGCTTCCGACTGGTCGAGTCCGTCGTCGATGACGCCGAGGCTCTTGCCAACCACGGTGATGAAGACGAAGTCGAAGTCACTCTGGGGCACGATATCGGTGTCGGTGTAGACGATAATCCTCACGCGGCCGGGAGCCACGGGGGTGACGACGCCGCTACGGGGGTCCACCTTGGCGATGCTCTCGTCGTCGCTCTTCCATACTACGCCGTTCATGCCGCTGATCTTCTCGGTGCACGACAGTTGCAGGGTGCTCTCCATTTCCACGGTAGCCTCGTGGTTAACCACCCCGGTGCCGCTGATGACCACCATGTTGCTCATATTGCCCAACAGCTCACACGAGCTGAACATCGTGGTGGAAGCCACCAGGGCCGCAGTCACCAAAATCTTGCTATATATCTTTTTCATAATCTTCTGTTTTTTTAAGTTTTATTTTTGGGAGGTGAGTGGTGAGAGGTGACCTCTTACCTCTTACCTCTAAATTACTTCTCCTTATCAAACACAGCTTTGCAGGCAGGAACCTGGCCGATGGCAGACATGGTGTGGAACTCGTTGTCCTTCATCATGAGGTAGCGTTCTTCGGGATAGTTCGTGCCCACGATGGTGGGAACCATGCTGTTGCCCTCGTAGCTGCAGGCGTCGGTGGTGGCAGGCTTCGTGCCGCTCTGCTGGTTGCCCGGGTTGGCCACGAAGGTGTAGTCGGCACCGCCCGTCATGGAGTTGCAAGACAGGATGATGCCGTTGTTGGCCAGGATGATGCCGCTGTTGTTAGCCTTGTCGATGGGCAGGGTGCGGATGGCACCGTCCTGCATGAATGCGCGGTAGACGGTCACGCCCGCTGGCACTATGACATCGACACCGCTTGAGAAGGTCCAGAAGCGCTGCGGAGCCTTGGCTGTGGCCGTAATCAGCTTGCCTTCGAAGTTGTCCTTCAGCGACTGCATCAGTGCGTAGTCGTCCAGCAGTGCCAGCGGTGTCTGCACCTCGATGGCCTTGCCGTCGGGCTTCATGGCACCCTCGGCCACCTTCAGCGCACTCTCGGTGTCGGGCAGGATGACCTTCGTCACCTTGGCATTGGCGTTGTTGGTCTTGAAGGCGTCGGCCTTGATTTCGCGCACCTCGAACACGTTGTTGCCCACCTGTGTCTGGGCTTTCACCTCGATGACGATTTCCTGTGGAGCCCCCTGTGGAACCTCTACGCCGGTGATGCTCACGGGGATGGTGGTGATGCCCGTTGCCTGGTCGTGCTTGGGCTGCTCGCCCTCAGTGGGCTGCATGTCCAGCTTCACGTCGGTCACCTCTTTCTGCTCGTCCTTCTTGTCCTCGGCGGGCGTTGGAATCTCGATGTCGTATGTTACGTTCACCTCCACGTTGGCGCGTGGCATGGTGAAGGTATAGACGTTGTCGGTCACCTTCTTCATCTCCACGCTGGTGGTGATGTCGATGGCCTGTGCGCGTGCGCTGTTCCAGTCGGTATATAGCGAGTTGGTCACTTCCTTAACCACGTATCCGCCCTGGGGCGTAATCTCCATGGTCACGGCAGTGCCCTCGGCAGCGGCCTGCACTTCCGAGCCTTCCACGAGGAATGCTATCTTTCCTTTCTCACTCTCGCCTACAGTCAGCTTGTAGCTTTCTGCCTCTTTGGCGCTCGCGGTCATTGCCGCGAGAGCCAGTGCTAATATCGAAAATATCTTTTTCATAATCTTCAATGTTCAATCATTTAACAACAATTTTCTTTCCGTTCTTGATATAGATACCCTTCTGTGCGGGCTTGCCGTTGAGCTTGCGTCCGCCGAGGTCGTACCACGCCGCGTCGTTATCGTTAAGGTTATCGTTAACGTTGTTGATACCGGTAGTGCCTTCGCCGTTGCCGTCGATGCTACGACGGAATGGGATAGAGGCGGGAGTGTTGTTGCCGGTGACTTTCAGGTATGCCTTGTTGGCTGCCAGCGTGCCGGCGCCGCGTACCTTGATGAACTCCTTGCCGTTGCATACGTAGTAGTCGGCAGCCTTCATGTCGTCCTCGGTGAAGGTCTTCTCGGTCAGTGTGCCTAAGAATTCGTCGGCCACGGCCACTTGGTCGGCAGCGTCCTCCGTCGGCAGGAGCAGGAAGGTCTTGGTCTCGGTGCTGTTGTTCATGACCAGCAGCGGTGTGTTGGCAGCAGCCACCTTCACCTGTTCGGTGACGGCCTTTCCGTCCTCTACAGCGGTGATGGTGCAGAGTTCTACCTCCTCGTCCTCTACCTTCAGGGCCTCGTCCTTATAGTAGGTGGCGTATTCGCCGGCGGCAACCTTGATTTCGTAGCCCTGGAAGAGGGTGAAGACATTCGACAGTGCGGTCTCTCCGCTGTAGTTGCTGCCTTCGGCGGCTACAGCCATAGCGACGTAGTTGCCAGGGGCGAAGGTGAAGTCGTTGAAGGGGATGGCCACGCCGGTCTTCTGACCCTCCTCGTCGACGGCGAAGAGCTGCACGGTGTAGTCGGTATTGGCGGTGAGTTTTTTATCCTCAATGTCGTCGTGGACGGTGAAGAGGGCCACAATCTGTTCCATGTTCATGTCTACGGGCACGAATGTCTCGCCCTGTTTCTGCACGCGGAAGCGGCTGTTCTGCTGTGCATCCTGCACCGTCACAGGCATCTGCACGCTCATGTCGCGCACCAGCTCGTAGTTCACCGTCACGTCGCTGGTCGGCATGGTGAACGAAGCCTCATACTGCTTGGTGTCCGCGTTCTGGCTGATGTTCACGGTGATGGTTTCCGTGTCCTTGGCCCATGCGCCCGTGGCTGCTGTGATGAGCAGCGCGAGCGTCATGATATATCTTGATATTGTTTTCATATATTGTATTCTTTTTATGTTATACCTTTTATATTATATACATACACGCTAGTGGATTACCATTCTAGGCAGGCGCGGATATATCTGCCGGTTTCATCTTGATTTAAATATGTCCATTGCCAAGATGAACTTGGGAAATAGTAGAACCATGCAGCAGTTCCACTAAGGTGAGGTGTGCTCGACCAATAGCTATAAGCCTGCAAGTTAGTACCACCTACGGCGCTAAAGGCGTTACTAAGGTTGCTTGCACTGCCTGCAGCATTTATCATATTGTTCCACTGGGTTTGGCTAGCCAGCAGCCATGTCGCTCCAGTAATTGGATGAGATGTGTTCCATCCAGTGCACCATTCGGCTGCGGTCTTGCCGTCATTGGCTCCACGCTCAGTATCCCACGACATTTTTTCATTTTTTACATCCGCCATTGCCAGTGCCAGGCCGTGGCCATTGCCATCAACATAGCAAACCAGTGCTTCGGCTTTCACACCCTTTGGCAGGATGTCCTTATCAGCGGCAGCATATGCTTTGCCGTCGGAGCAGACTATTTCGCCAAACTTTGCTGATGTGAGTGCATGGCCTTCAGCTACCCGATTCTTCTTGGCCTCCACCTTGCGGAACTTGTAGCCCTCGCTGGCCTTGAGTTTCACCTCGGTGCCCATCTTCACGCCCTCGAGCTTACCCTCGGTGACGGTGGTGGTGGGGGCTTTGCCACCTACGGTAACGGTAGCCTTGCCGGCCTCGATGGTGTTGTCGTTGGCGGCCTTGAAGGTGATGTCGAACTTGTTGCTGAGCACGGTGACCGTGATAGGTGTTTCGCAGATTTCGGAGTCGTTGAAGGTGTTCTCGGCAGTGGCTGTCTCGCCCTCGGGGGTGTCGGCGCCCTTGATGTAGTACCATACCTTGACGTCGCCAGCGGCGGTGATGTCCTTGGCTGTGGGCACGTCGGCGCTGAAGGCGCTGAGTGCAGGGGCCGTAGCCTGGTTGATGCTGGTGACGGCGTACATCACGATGCCCTGCGGGTTCTCGGTATCGCCAATCTTCGCTACAGTACCGGCCTTGACGATAGCATCGGTGCTCTCGGCATAGATGCCCTCAATGGCTGTAGGCAGCTGATCCATATTCTCGACTTTGGCCCACTGAGCCACAGGAGCGTAGATGGGAGCTATCTCCACGTCGAAGGCGGGCATGGTGAAGGTGCCAGTCTTCGTTGCAGCGTCCCACTTGAAGTCGGGCTCGACGACGCCGGTGGCATAGTAATACTTTACGTTATCAATATAAACAGAATTGTGGCTTAAGATTCTTGAATTAGAAGAATTGACCTGACCGTCGATAAAGCTGATTATCTTGAAATCTATATAGTTTCCAGCATCTACGTAGCCGTAAATCAGATCTACATTGCCAGACTTTGGAACGTCGGCCCATGCCTTGGCCTGTTCTTCGGTGATGGCGTCGGCTTTGAGGCCGGGCATGTCGCTCGGTAACAGGTATGTGTAGTCTTTATTCCATGCTGCGGGGGGGACTATCTCCGTCGTGGTTAGTTTCACGCCGTCCGTGGCCCACGCGCCCGTGACTGCCGTGAGTAGCAGTGCGAGCGTCATTAATATTTTGTTTCTCATATTGTTCATATCTTTATGTTGTTTATACCTTTTATATTATATACGCGCGAGAGAGGGTCAGAATGCGAGGCAGGCACGGACATTGAGCGCGGCGAAATCACTGGGGATCTGGCCGAAGCTCGCATTGGCGTTGCTGTCGTCCAGGTTGACGCCCACCATCCACGCCATCGAATCACCCTCCGTACTCGTCCAATAATCGTCCGACAGCCATGTAATGCCAGCGGCGGCAATCTTGGCCTTGAAGCCTGCAATGGGATTCATATCATCGCTGGCACTTGCATCACCAGACACGGCACAGCCCACGAACATGTTCTGCCAGTCTGCCTTCGACGGCAGACGCCACGTGCCGCCGGAGACTGCTGTAAGCCCTTCGGCATACGTCTTGGCTTGGGCCCATTTCATCTTCTCAGGGTTGCTGTTGAGCTGAATGGCGAGACCATTTGAACCACTCTTGGATGCCACCATAGCCACGGCGGTCACACCCGATGGCAGGTCGTCCTTGTCGGCCACGGCGTAAGCCTTGCCGTCGCTGCCAACAATTTCACCGACAGCGGAGGCAGAAAGGGCATGGCCCTTGTCGGCTGGTTCCGCAGCCTTCTTCTCCACCTTCATGCCGAGGAGTTTCTTCGTGCCGTTGTACTT
>CADCCR010000154.1:0-5469 GCA_902799985.1 uncultured Bacteroidales bacterium
GATGCGGTCGTCGGTGGTGAAGAGGTGTGCCAGCTCGGGGATGTCGGTCAGCGTCTGCTTTGAGCGGAAGGGGTTGAAGGTCTGTGTGCTGAGCGGCGAATGCAGGAAGAACCGGTAGAGGTCCTGCATGATATAGCGGATGGAGTAGTCCGGGATGATGAGGTCCTCGGCATCGGGCAGCTCCTGGTTGTCGAGCTGATGGGCCACGCCGGAGAAGTCCTTGTCGGTGGAGATGAGGTAGAGGGTGGCAAGCTTGTCCACGTCGCAGTCCAGGATGAGGTCGACGAGCAGCGAGAGGTGCTGCTTCTCGCGCCCTTTCTCGTCGATCATGACCGACTGGAAGAGCGGGTGACTCTTGTCGAGTGGCAGGAACCAGTGTGCTATGCGGTGCAGGTATTTGCAGGAATGCAGCAGGCTCACCTTGGCGAGGTTGGGGTCGAGTCCGCGTTCGAGCCTTCGTTTCAGGTAGCGTGCCTTCAGCTCGATGTAGGCCTTGATGCTGTCGAAGTTCACTTTCTGCTTGCCGGTGGCGAAGTCTTTGGCCAGTGTTTCGGCCTCTTCCATCTCGCGCTTCAGGTCTTCTTCTGCCAGGAGCATGAGCAGCATCTCGCTTTGCACCTGTGGTGCGAGCTGCCGGTCCTTGCGTGTGTGGAGTTCGTTGGGGAGGGGAGGCATCAGCATGGCGAGCCCTTTGTGTCGGAGTCGGAGGAGGAGCAGGTAGGTGATGGTGGCGATGTGTGTGCGGTGGCACTTGGTGTCGGCAAGGAGGCTGAGGAGGCGAAGCTTCTCTGTGTCGCAGTACTCCCAGGCCGAGAGGAAGAGTGCGCCTGCAAGGTGTTGCTGCACCATGTCCTGCTGTCGGGTGATGAAGTCGTACCAGAGGGCTGTGTCCTGAGCTGTCCAGAGCGGTGCCGTCCAGAGCAGGTCGAAGATGTCGTCCTGCACTTCGCAGGTCTCTTCGGGTGTGAGCAGGCTCTGCCATTTGGCGAAGATGGCGTCTTGTGTCTTTGTTCCGTAGATGTCGTGCAGGCGGCTCAGTGCCTTGCTGTAGTGGTCGTCGCCGAGATGGAGGCGTATGGTGCGGCAAGCTTGTTGGGTGAGTGCGATGCCATGCAGCTGAATCTTCTCTTGCACATGGCGGCGATTGGCGTCGTCGCCGCCGTTGCGCAGGAAGGAGAGCATGTGGTTGTAGTTTTCCTCCAGGCTTTCTGCTTCGGCGCTGACAATGTTTTCGGCCGTGCAGTAGGGCAGGAGCATGCGCAGGCTGTGGATGCCGTCCAGGATGTGTCCTGCGGCAAAGTTCTGCAAGCTGTCCTGCAGGATGTAGTCGAGCGTCTTGGCGTCTATCATCAATGTACGGCGTTTTCGTTGTCGAGCCACTTGCGTGCTTCCGCCATGTCGGCAGGTCGGACGTCGGAGGTGGCGGTGGGTGCGGGCAGTTCCAGCGTGTCGGTCAGTTCGGGCGGCAACTGGTATTCCTCCTGGAGGATGTTGCGCATGAGGTCTGTCCTGCTGCCTTGGGTGCAGAGTTCTACGGCTGTGTCCAGCAGTTGGCGGAATGCTTTCTGGATGCTGTCGGAGGCGGTGGAGCATGCAGCCCAGGCATAGAGATGAGCGTGTCCGCGTTGTGTCTGGAAGAGCCGTTTGTGGCCCAGCATCGTCATCCATGTGGCGAAGGGCTCGCCCATCATGGCTGCATCGATGAGGCCCGTGCGTATCATTTCGGCACGCAGCCTCACATCGTTGATTTGCGGACGGTAGATGTCGTCGTGGTTTGTGCGTGTGCTGTCGAGGACGTAGTCGCACCAATAGTCTGTGGCAGAGAGTCGGCTGATGGCAATCATCTGTTCCTTCATCTGATTGATGCGCTTCACGCGCTTTGTCTTGAGGGAGATGAGCGAGAGCGGCTCGTGGCATGTGGCGAAGGGCTTCAGCTCGACATGCTCGGCGAGGCGTGCTGTGCGGATGAGGTCGGTGTAGGCTATGTCGGCATGTCCGCGCAGGATGGCTGTGTCGATGTCCATCTGTGCCTGGAAGCGCAGCAGGGCAATGTCCATGCCGAGGCTGTCGGCCAGTCCGCTGCTGACGGCATAAAAAAGCGGCAGACAGCCCATCGTAGGCATGACTGCCACGCGGAGGGCTGTGGAGTCGGTGCCGATGCTGTCTGTCTGAGAAGGCATAGCCTCCTGTTGCCTTGGGGTGCAGGAGGACAATATTATAATAATGAAAAGTGAAAAGTGAAAAGTGTTCCGCGCATTAAAAGCGCGCCTTGGTGCTAAAGCATCCAAGAAAAGTGAAAAATAAGAGTTACATCCGGCTCGTAAACTTTGCCGGAAGTCCGAGCTTAGAAGCTGAGTGCCCAAAGGATACTTTGATTTTTCACTTTCCACTTTTCACTTTTCACTATGTGAGCGTTTTACCCCTTGATGGCAGCTACGCCGGGGAGTACCTTGCCTTCGATGGCTTCGAGCAGGGCACCGCCGCCTGTGCTGATGTAGCTCACCTTATCGGTCAGACCGAACTTAGTGCAGCAAGCCACGCTGTCGCCACCGCCGATGAGTGAGAATGCGCCTTCGGCTGTAGCCTCGGCGATAGCTTCGCCTACGGCACGGCTGCCAGCGGTGAATTCGTCGCACTCGAAGCATCCGGCCGGACCGTTCCAGAGGATTGTCTTGGCGCCCTTGATGGCTTCGGCAAACTTCTTGCGGCTCTCGGGACCTGCATCCAGGCCGTCCCAGCCGTCTTCGATGGCGTTGGAGGGGAATACCTTGATTTCTGCGCCGGGCTTCACGCTGAATGTGCCGAAGTCGTAACCGGTGCAGCAGACGCTATCGGTGCCCAGTACGAGTTCCACGCCATTCTCCTTGGCCTTCTTCTCCACGCCGAGAGCAACATCCAGCTTGTCGAGCTCGACGATAGAGTTGCCGATTTCGCCGCCATGAGCCTTGGCGAAGGTGTAGGTCATGCCGCCGCAGAGGATGAGCTTGTCCACTTTGCCCAGCAGGTTCTCGATGATGCCAATCTTGCTGCTCACCTTCGAACCGCCCATGATAGCCACGAAGGGACGCTTGATGTTGGAGAGGACGTTGTCCACAGCCTTCACCTCTTTCTCCATGAGGAGGCCGAGCATCTTGTTGTCGGCGTCGAAGTAGTCGGCGATGACAGCTGTCGAGGCGTGCTTGCGGTGAGCGGTGCCGAAGGCATCCATCACGTAGCAGTCGGCATAGCTGGCCAGCGTCTTGGCAAACTCCTTCTGGCTGGCCTTCATGGCCTTCTTGGCCTCTTCGTATGCGGGGTCTTCCTTGTCGATGCCCACGGGCTTGCCTTCCTCTTCGGGATAGTAGCGGAGGTTCTCCAGCAGGAGAGCTTCGCCCATCTTCAGGGCCTTGGCAGCGTCCTGAGCCTTAGCGCAGTCGGGAGCAAAGCTGACGGGGCAGCCCAGAGCCTTCTCTACGGCGCCGCGAATCTGGCCGAGGGAGAGCTTGGGGTTCACCCTGCCTTTGGGTTTGCCCATGTGGCTCATGATGATGGCGGCACCGCCGTCGGCGATAATCTTCTTCAGGGTGGGCAGAGCGCCGCGGATGCGGGTGTCGTCAGTAATTTCACCATTCTCGTTCAGGGGCACGTTGAAGTCAACGCGCACGATTGCCTTCTTGCCGGCAAAGTTGTACTCATTGATAGTCATAATGTTCTCTTTGTTATGTTGTTTGATGTGTTGTTTTGCGGTGCAAAGTTACGTCTTTTTTGCGAAGCGTGCAAGAATTCCGCCTATAATCTTCACACGATGTTCTGCGGATGGCCCTCGGCGAAGGCACGGACGTTAGCCACAGCGGTGGCGACGAGGCGGGTGCGGGCTTCGCGGGTGGCCCAGGCGATGTGTGGCGTGATGAAGGCGTTGGGCTGAGCCAGAAGAGGATTGTCTGCTGCCGGCGGCTCCGTGGTCATCACGTCGGCCACGTAGGCCCCGAGGCGGTTCGACGCCAACGCTTCTGCCACATCGGCATCGCTTATCAGCGGTCCGCGACCCGTGTTGACGAGGATGGCCGAAGGCTTCATCATGGCCAGCGTCCGGGCGTTTATCAGGTGGCGGGTGCTGTCCGTCAGCGGACAATGCAGCGACAGGATGTCCGAGCTGCCGAGCAACTCCTCGAGGCTGGCCTTCCGGATGCCTGCGGGAAGCGTGTCGGCGGACTTGCCGGTCAGGGCCATCACCTTCATGCCGAAGGCGAGCGCTATCTGTGCCACGCGGCTGCCGATGTTGCCGAGGCCCACGATGCCGAACGTCTTCCCGTGGAGCTCCGTCAGGACCGTGTCCCAGTAGCAGAAGTCGGGACAGGCGCTCCAGCGTCCCTTGCGGTTCTCCGTGGCATAATGCTCCGTGCGGTTTGTCACGGCGAGCACATGGGCAAACACCATCTGTGCCACGCTCTCCGTGCTGTAGGCGGGCACATTGGTGACGATGATGCCATGCTCACGGGCAGCCTCGATGTCGACCACGTTGTAGCCAGTGGCCAGCACTCCGATGTATCGCAGGCACGGCAGCCGTTCGATTTCCTTGCGTCCGAGGATGACTTTGTTTGTCAGTACCGCCTCAGCCTCAGCAGCCCGTGCCACAGTCTCGTCCGGTCCCGTCCGCTCATAGACTGTCACTTCGCCCAGCTCCTCCAGTTCGTGCCACGAGAGGTCGCCCGGATTGGCCGTGTGTCCGTCCAGTATTACAATCTTCATGGGCAAGTCTTCATGTATAGTGCGGTTTGGGTTTCTCCTCCTTTCGTCATACCGAGCCGGTGTTGACGACAGGCTGGGCCGAGTCGTCGCCGCAGAGGACAACGAGCAGGTTGCTCACCATGGCAGCTTTCTTCTCGTCGTCGAGGTTCACGATGTTCTCGCCCGAGAGCTTGTCGAGGGCCATCTTCACCATGCTGACGGCACCCTCTACAATCTTCTCGCGGGCAGTAATGATGGCGGTGGCCTGTTGGCGGCGCAGCATCACGGCAGCTATCTCGGGGGCATAGGCCAGGTAGTTGATGCGCGCTTCCACAACCTCGATGCCGGCCAGCGCGAGCCTCTCCGCGAGCCTTCGCTCGAGCTGCTGGTTTATCTCGTCGCCGCCATCGCGCAAGGTCAACTCGTGGCTGTCCTTCTCGTCGGTGTCGTCGTAGGCATACTGTCCGGCCACTTGCCGCAGGGCAGCGTCGCTCTGCACCTTGACGAAGTTCTCCAGGGCCTGCATGATGGCCTTCAGCGTGGCACCGCCCAGCTCTTGCTGATTGGCGGGAGCCATCGTCTGCGAGTCAATCTCGAAGATAGCTTTGTAGGTGTCCTTCAGTCGCCAGACGAGCACGAGGCCTATCATCACAGGGTTGCCCACCTTGTCGTTCACCTTGATGGGCTTGGCGTCGAGGTTGCGGGCACGCAGCGAGAGCTTCTTCACGGAGTAAAAGGGATTTATCCAGAAGTAGCCTGTGT
>CADCCR010000154.1:5522-8525 GCA_902799985.1 uncultured Bacteroidales bacterium
AAGGGATTTATCCAGAAGTAGCCTGTGTCGGTGAAGGTGCCGGCATATTTGCCGAACCATGTGATGACGCGGGCCTCGTTCGGCTCGAGCATCAGGAAGCCGCAAAACATGATGACGGCCACCACCACACCAATCAGTCCGCCCACCAGCAGGGCTGTTCCGCCCGTTTCGCCTGTCTCGTTGGACAACATCACGATGCCGCTGATGGCGACGACTATGCTTGCCAGCAACAGAGCCAGCGATGCGAACAGCATCAGGAAGCCGTTCAGGACCACTCCTTCGAATTTCTTTTCCATAGAATCTGCAGTTAATATATTTCGGTTTGGTTAGTTAGTGCAACGGGTTTTGTGCCGAGAGGCCAGTCTTCACTTGTTTTTGTTCAGTCACTTGTCTGTTTCGTCTTGTAAAGTTACGCCATTCCCGAAACACTACAATGAGTAGTGCAGAAGATATAACATTATTTAACAAACGCGCGCGCGAAGCAGGAACAAATCCACCGGCAAGAAAGGGGAGTAAGCTTCTTCTCGTGGTCTCTATTTCCTCATCGCACGGCAACAAATATCTTTTTGCACGGCAACAAGTATCTCATTGTATTGGCACAAGTATCTTATTGTACAGGAACAAATGCTTCTTCGTTTGGCCCCAATTTCTTCATCGCACGGCAACAAATTATTTCCAAGCCTTGGAAATATATTTCATAAGCTTGGAAATATATTTTAAAGGCTTTGAAATATATTTCCGAACCACTAAAAAAGTTTTATTCCACGGGCTGTGAAATTTTGTGGCTCGCGCCGAAGGATTTTGTTCCCAGCGATGGATGATTTTGTTCCCAGCGATGGATGATTTCGTTCCCAGCTATTGTTGTCCGGTAAATTCTGCCCTTTGGGGCGTTGACTTCGTCGACCTTCGGTTCCAAGCCACCTGCCAATCACATCATGCAAACGAAAAAAGGCTGCAAGCCTGATGCCTCAGACCTGCAGCCCTTGCTGCGATTAGCTGTCAGCTGTTCCTGCTGGCAGGCAGGAGCGGGTGGGGGACGCGTTTATTCCTCGTCGTCCCAAATGCTCCAGCTGTCGTCTTCTTTGGTGAGGGCGCTGCCGCCGTCGACCGTTGTGTCGCTGATGAGCAGGCTCTCGGCCAGCATCTGTGCTGCCTGTGCCTCTTCTACCTGTATTAATGGCTTGATGTATTTCATGTCTGAAGCCCTCCCATCCTCCCCCCTTGAGGGGAGGTGACTAATGAGGGTATGGGTCAAGAGTTATTATTTGCTGTTGATTGCATGTCGCCCCTAAATACTCCCCCTTGAGGAGAGGGGGAGCGGGGAGGGGACAGTTTACTTCAGTATCTTCTTGCCGCCAACGATGTAGATGCCCTTGACGTGAGTCGACTTTTGGTTCTGCATCCTGCCTATGCGCTGACCTGCGATGTTGTAGATAGCTCCCTCGCCTTCGGAGAGGGCTGGGGTGAGGCTGTCGAGGCCTGTTGCGTTGTCGCCGTCGAAGTAGAAGGCCTTCACGCCGCTTGCGCTCTGGATGTAAGCCTTGCCAGCGGGGATGGTGCCTGTTGCCAGGAAGAAGCCAACCTCTTCGCCTTCGGGCTTAGCCAGGATATACATGGTGCCGTCGGCTTCGGTAGCAGCCTCGGTGCCCTTCAGGTCGTTGGCAATGTTGATGGCAGGCAGAGCGTCATTAGCAAGCTTGTTGTAGTAGCTGCCCTTCAGAATGACGGGAGTGCTTGCGGGTACATTCGCAACTTCCGTGAGGTGGAGCCAGCTTGTGTTGATTGTAGCCACATAAGCCTTGACATCACCATTCAGTTCATAGCCTGTTGTGGTGTCGAACAAAGTTGCATAGCCTGCTTCGCCGACATAGGAGACTTCAGGAGCGCCGAATACGGGATGAGCATCCGTGCCGATGTTCTGACCGAAGGCTGCACCTACCTTGTATGCGAGAGCGCCGTTGGCAACCTCCTCGGCAGTAACCTTAGTGGTGGCGGGCTGCATGCCTACGCTTTCAAGCTCGTAGCAGTTGATGACTGCACCGCCGCCACGGGTGAAGGAACCGTCGTTGAGGATGCCTTCCAGCGAAGCAGTGCTATAGCAGTTCTCAATCTTGGAAGAGCCGTTGGACCATCCGCAGATGGTGGCCGACTCGCGTGCGCCCTTGATGGAGCCTGTTACGTAGCAGTTCGAAATGAACAGCGTTGCAGAACCACCCATGTCGACACCGAGGATGCCGCAGACGTTCTGAGCTGTACCGGTGACTGTGCCTTCGTTGCCGATGCCGGAGATGTAGACATTGCCGCTGCCGTTGGTACCGCCGATGGCGCCGCAGAATGCATTGCCGGTGATAGAGCATGTGCTATCGAGAACAAAGTCCTTGATGACGGCACCGCCGCCGATAACGCCGAACAGACCGCTGTAGTCGCCGCCGTTGATAGTCAGGTTGCTGAAGACGTGGCCCTGGCCGTCGAACTCGCCGACGAAGGCATTGCCTGACTTACCGATTGGGGAGATTTCTGCGCCGGTCATGTCAAGGTCGGCATACATGCGAGCCTTCAGAGTGGCCTTGCCGCCGTTTACGAGTGCTGAGAACTGTTTCAGCGTCTTTATGTTGATAATCTTGGCAAAGCCATCCTCGTCTGAGTCAATGACGCCGCAGTTCTTGCAGATGCCCTCTTCAAACTCATGGTCGGGGAATTCGGTGACAGTGGGAGAGTTGGAGTAGGTCACCTCGTCGCCCAGAGGCATACCGTCGCAGCGGTAGTTGGCTGCAATGCTGTAGACGAGGCCGCCTTCCTTCTTGATGGGCAGAGGCTCGGGGTCTGTGCCGATTACCTGGTAGAAGCGCTCCACACCGCCCTGATTGCCGTTCAGTTTGAATGCGAGCTCGCCGTTGGCAATGCCTTCGGTGTTCGTGTAGTGCGTGTACTTGGCCTGGTCTCCAACGTTGGGACCTGTCAGGGGATTGGCTACGTAAACGTTTTCGCTGACCACATTACCCC